>DNDP01000417.1:0-1046 GCA_003484235.1 Verrucomicrobiales bacterium | reverse complement strand
TGTTGTCGCGGCCAGCGGGGTGATTGCCAACGACATCGCAGGCGACAATGGATCGATCGCGGCCGTTCTCGCCACGCCGCCCGCCCGGGGCGGCGTCATTCTCAACCCCGATGGCGGCTTCATTTACACACCAGGCCACGGCTTCGCGGGAACCGACGTGTTCACCTACCGAGTCCAGGACGGTTCCACGAGTTCGGCTCCAGCGCGCGTCAAGATCGGCAACACATCTCCCGCCGCAAGCGACGATGGGCCGCTGCGGGTCGTGAACGATTCGCCGTTCAAGTTGGCGGCCCCGGGAGTTCTGGGGAACGACTCCGACGGCGAGGGCGACCCGCTTCGCGCGCTGCTTGTCGCTCCACCATCCAACGGCTCGCTGGTGTTTAGGGCAAACGGATCATTCATCTACACTGCGAACAGCGGCTTCGCAGGACCCGACAGTTTTACTTACAGAGTGACGGACGGCTTATCCACATCCTCTGTTGCTACGGTCTCGCTTGACGTTCGGGCTTCGCTCCGCGTTCTGGCCGTCGCTCCTGCGCCTGATTCGGTCAGCATCCCGGCAAACACGTCCATCGAGATTGAATTCGATCATCCGCTGAGCGAGGGTTCAATCGGCTCGAAGGTGGCGGTGATCGGTTCGTTTACCGGGCCGCGCGCATACACCCATGCGCTCAGTGGCAACCATCTCCGGCTCACGCCGCTGCAACCATTCATGGCAAGCGAGCAGGTGACGCTGCAGATTGCCGATACTCTGCAGGGTGGATCCGGCGAATCCCTGTTGCACGGGTTTCAAGCCCGATTCGTCGCCGAGGCACCCACCGGCGGTGGGACGTTCCAGGACAGCGGCCAACGCCTTGGCGACACGAACTACAACAGCTCAGGAATCGTGCTGGGTGATCTGAATGGCGATGGTTCACTGGATGCCCTCATCCCCAACCGCGCCGCCATCATTGTGCCGGTCTTCATCCCGGGCAAGGCCCACGTCTGGACCAATGACGGCTCCGGCGTCTTCGTGGATACCGGCCGTGTCCTCGGCACAAACAGCA
>DNDP01000440.1:1799-3112 GCA_003484235.1 Verrucomicrobiales bacterium | reverse complement strand
GACGTGTAGGTGAAGATCTTCCAGAACCGTGCCTTGAACCGGGTCTCGTAGGTGTTGCCCTCCAGCCTGGTGATGATGCCGCGCAGCTCGCCGTTGTGGCCGTTCTTGCCGCTCAACCACGTGCCGGTCCAGGCGCCCTCAATCGAGCCCGGGACCACCGGCTGGACCAGGGCCTTCCGGTAGTCGCGGTTGAACGAGCAGCCCGTGAGAGCCAATACAAACATCAGCAGCAGCCCCATGGGGGCGAGGCGCCGCCAGTTGCTGGAACGCGTGGAGTTCATGCGCGGAAGTTTATTGGGAATTGTTGGAAAGGCAATTCACCGCTCCGGCGGCCGATTCATGCCGGCAAATGCGACAATCCTGTTGAGCGATCGATGGATTTGGCTAGTCTCCCTCCATCATGCACCCCGGATCCGTCTTCGCCTCACGTCATACTGCACGCATCATGCATCATCTGCTTCTTGCGGCGTTATTGCTCCCGTTCGGCCTCGCGGCCGCAACCCTGTCCTTCGACACCCGCTCGCGGGTCGAGACTTCGCCGCGCTCCGGCGAATGGCAGCCCGTGGAGAAGCAGCTTCAATGTGACTCCACCAAGACCGCCATCGTGGTGTGCGACATGTGGGACCAGCATTGGTGCCCGAGCGCGACCGATCGCGTGGCCGAGATGGCGCCGCGCATGAATGACGTGCTCAAGGCGGCCCGCGCCAAGGGCGTGTTCATCATCCATTGCCCAAGCAGCACGCTCGATTTCTACAAGGATCATCCCGCCCGCAAACGGGCCCAGGCGGCCCCCAAAGTCGAGACGGTGATTCCCCTGCAGGGCTGGTGTCATCTCGATCCGCTCAAGGAAGCGCCGCTGCCGATCGACGACTCGGACGAGGGCTGCGACTCCTGCGCCACCTGCCAGCCGCACGGCGCCTGGAAACGCCAGATCGCCACGCTCGAGATCCACGACGAGGACGCCATCACCGATTCCGCCGAAGCCTACTACCTCATGCGTCAGCGCGGCATCACCAACGTCATCGTGATGGGCGTCCACGCGAACATGTGCGTGCTCGGCCGGCCGTTCTCCATCCGCCAGATGCGCAACCAGGGCCAGAACGTCCTCCTCATGCGCGACCTGACCGACGCGATGTACAACTCCTACGCCGCGCCCTACGTGAACCACTTCCGCGGCACCGAACTCGTCGTCGAGCACATCGAGCGGTATTGGTGCCCGTCGATCACCAGCGCGGCGTTCCTCGGCGGCGAACCGTTTCGCTTCCGTGCCGATCAACCGCCGAAGGTCGTCTTCCTCATCGGCGAGGACGAAT
>DNDP01000440.1:0-1603 GCA_003484235.1 Verrucomicrobiales bacterium | reverse complement strand
AGGACGAATACCAGACCTGGAAGACGCTGCCGGCCTTCGCGAAGAAATTTGTCGGGTGGCGCGGACTGGAAACGGTCGTCGTCCAGCAGGACGCGGAAAACAAGCACGACTTCCCAGGGTTTGCCGAGGCGATGAATGGCGCCGACCTGCTGGTGATCAGCGTGCGACGCCGGGCCCTGTCGCAGGAGAACCTGGCCCTCATCAGGAAACACCTGGAGCGGGGCCGGCCGCTGGTCGGCATCCGCACGACGAGCCACGCGTTCGCGCCGCGCGGCGAGGACGCCGGGAAAGGTGTCGCGTGGACTGAGTTCGATGCCGAGGTGCTGGGCGGCAATTACACCGGCCACCACGGCAAGACAGAGCCGACGACCGTGCATCTGCCGGACCACGGCCTGGTGCATCCGATCCTCACCGGCATCGATCTGGACGAGCTGACCGGCCATGGCTCGCTCTACAAGGCCGGGCCGTTGAAGGAGTCGGCCACGCCGATCCTCACCGGCGTCATCCCGAATCGACCCGCCGAACCGGTGGCGTGGGTGAACACCTACGGCCCGCGCCGGGCAAAGGTGTTTTACACGTCGTTTGGCCACGAGGAGGACTTCGCCGATCCGCAGTTCCGCCGGCTGCTGTTGAACGGCATGCTCTGGGCGCTCAACCAACCCATCCCGCCGGATGACCGCCTGCAGCCAAGGTAGGACAGCGAATACACGAAATGAGCAGGCAGCCAACAGTCGGCGCTGGCGAACCAGTTCAACCCGGAGTGCCAGCTGGACGAAGCTTCGGAGCGTTACGCCTGGTCGTCTATGTCCTGCTGACCGGAATCGCCGCCGCTTTTTGCTTTGGAAAGAACAGCATTGAAGAATGGGATGTGGCATCCGGTCAGAGCCGATACGTTACGACCGTCGTTGGGATACCAGTATGGGTTGGCCAACCGCGTGCGACGACGCTTTCGGAATGGTACGGTGAAGCGGATGGCGATAGGAGGTGGATCACTGTGCGCGGCCCCAGTATCAAGAAAGCCAAGGTGAGCTACTGCGTGCATGACCTGCTCAACCAGCTGTTCATGCTGGATGGCGACCTTGCAGTCGCTCTTGAACGGAACCGGTCGTCAGACGGGCCGCAATTCAAGCGCCAGATCGCCACGGCTGTTTTGAATGAATTGAGGAACACGCAGGACATCTGCGGAGCCAGCCGGCGCTTCAGCCAGTTTAGATTGCGGTTTGTCGAAACCTACTGGCATGACCAGGTGGCGTTAACATCGGCGAGGCTTGATGAGACGTGGAGTTCGTCCGGTCGCGTCCTGGATGTTCCGAACTGAATCACGGAAGGCACTGAACACACGAAATGAGAGATCAGATGATAAATGTCGAAACCGAGAAGCGGGCCGTATTCAGTTCAGTGTTCTCCGCGGTTCTCATTTTTGTGCACTCTGCATTCCTTGCGGCCACCCCTCTGGCCGCCCAGCAATTCGACCGCGGCCAGGAGCCGCCCATGCTCGCGCCCGCCGATTCCGCCCGCGCGTTCACCGTGCCGGATGATCTCGAGATCGAGCTGGTCCTCTCCGAGCCGACCATCGCGCAACCGCTCCACCTCACCTTCGATC
>DNDP01000122.1:3594-23057 GCA_003484235.1 Verrucomicrobiales bacterium | reverse complement strand
GAGCTTTCGCCTGTTTGGCGTGGTTGGCGGGTAGACCTGACTGGATCAGAAAACCGTGCCCGAGAACCACGCGAAGGATGCGAATGGGACCGGGTGGCCGGAGTGTCGCGGAGCCATTCGGAGCTTTCGCCTGTTTAGCGTGGTTGGCGGGGAAGCTCAGCCGTTCTCCATACAGCGGATCAGCAATTCGGCGAAGGCCCCCGGGTCCGCCTCGGTCGGCACCATGTGGGCCGTGCCTGCGACAAAGATGGGCGCCACGCCGTACGCGCGCGCGGTGGCCTCGACCGATGCCGGCGACACCATCGCGTCGTGCGTGCCGCCGATCACGCTGACGGGGCATCTGACCTTGGCGGGCTCGGGCAGAACCCACAGCAGCTGGCTGCCGCCCAGCCACGATTCGTCCTGCAGATTCGCCAGATGTTCCGCCAGCAGCCGGTCGGGTGCTTCCGGATGAAAGAGGAGTGATCTGGCGACCTCCGGGACCCGGTAAAGCCGGGCGAAGCTCCGCTTGAATCCCGCCGCCAGAAAGGTTGCCGGATGCCGCGCGAACATCCGCAGTCCGTCCTTCAACATGCCGCCGACCGGCGAGGAAGCGATCAGGATGAGACGCTGCAGCTGCACCTCGGCGGCGACCAGTTGCCCGATCAACCCGCCCATCGAATGGCCGACCACCGTGGTGGCGGTTGGATACGCCCCCAGCACCGAAACGACATCCCCGACATAGTGGCGCATCCGCCAGCGCTGGAGCTGCTCCCTGCCGGAACTCTTCCCGTGACCGCGGAGATCGACCGCAATGGAGCTCCAGCCCAATGCGGCCATGGCGGACATGACCGGCACCCAGGTGGCCACCGAAGAATTGGACCCGTGAACGAACAGAAACCGCGGCTCCCCGCCCTGGAGCAGGCAATGAAGCGTTGGTCCGCCGCCGGACTGCGGGACTGTGATCGACTTCAGCGGGTCGGTGGTCATCGAAATCCTTTCAAGCTGGAGCGCCTGCAGTCTGGGCAATTCAGACTGAGCAGGCACGATGAAAGTCGCGCGACCCGCGCGAATCAGGCGATGGGCGAAGCGGGTGATATTGGTCGTGATCACGGGATCGGTTGAGGATGGGAGCTTGCCAGCGATGTCGAAACCGGGCGACGGTGCGCCTGCCACCTGTGCGGGGCGGCGACGCGTCGCGGCGGGTGGAAGTCTGAGCATGGCGACAACGATCATTCTGTTTCTGGCCGTTGCCTTTCTCGCCTGCGCCAACGGCGCGAACGACAACTTCAAGGGCGTGGCAAGCCTGTATGGCAGCCGGGTGTGCGGCTATTGGACCGCGCTAGGCTGGGGCACGGGCTGCACCATGGCCGGCGGCATGGCGGCGCTTTTCCTGGCGCAGACTCTGTTGGCGAAGTTTTCGGGCAAGGGCCTCGTTCCCGATGAGTGGACGGCCTCGCCGTCGTTCCTGCTGGCGGTGGGTGCCGGTGCCGGCGCGACCGTGCTGCTCGCCACAATGCTGGGGTTGCCCATCTCCACCACACATGCACTGATCGGAGCGTTGGTGGGTTCCGGATGGATGGCTGCCGGCGGCGCGGGGGTCAATTTTGGCGTGCTGGGCACGAGCTTCATGCTGCCGTTGCTCCTGAGTCCGCTGCTCGCGGTGGCGACCGGCGCGCTCGTCTATCTCGGGCTGCGACTCGCCCGGCTCCGGTTGGGCGTCACCAAGGAGATGTGCGTCTGCGCGGGAATCGAGGAGCGGGTCGTGCCCGTGCCCCAACCCGCGGGCGTGTTTGCGGCGGAATCAGTACCCGCGCTCACGGTGGCCGCAGCGCCGACGGCGGAATGCCGACTGCGGTATGCGGGCCGGGCACTGGGCCTGCGCGTGGGCGGGCTGGTGGACGGGCTGCATTTTCTCAGCGCCGGCACCGTGAGCTTTGCCCGCGGCTTGAACGACACGCCCAAGATCGCGGCGCTGCTGCTGGTGGTCCCGGCCTTCGGCGCGGGTGGGGCATTGGTGCTGGTGGCGGTCGCCATTGCGGTCGGGGCGCTGCTTCAGGCGCGTCGGGTGGCGGAGACGATGAGCCACAAGATCACCGGCATGAATCCGGGGCAGGGGCTGGCCGCCAATCTTTCCACGGCGCTCCTGGTGACGACCGCGAGCGTGCATGGATTGCCGGTCAGCACCACGCACGTCAGTGTGGGTTCGCTGATGGGGATGGGCGTGGTGACCCGGCAGATTCAATGGACGCCGGTTCTCCGCGTGCTGCTTTCGTGGCTCGTTACCTTGCCGTGCGCCATCGTGTTGGCGGCCCTGACTGCGTGGGCGGTCGGATGATTCGTCACCCCCTGCACAGTCCGCCGGGGATGCCGGCCCTCGCGCGGCAAACAGCGCATGAATCGTCCGGAGAGGACGCGGTCCCGCGGACGACGGGAAAAGAAATTGCCCGGGGTGATGAATCGGGCAATGCTCCGTCGGCCCGGCGAAAGCGGACTGCAGACAGCGAAGGGTTGACGAAGCGGGCGCTGCCGGAGTTGCGACCGTCGGGTGGTTGAAGGACGAGGCGTTGATTCGTCGGCTGGCTGGTCGGCAACGGGTTGGGTGGGGACCATGTGAAAATGCGCTGGAGCTGGACGATCGAACGAAAGGTCATGGCGGGGTTTCTTTTCGCCCTGCTGTTGCTGGTGGCCGCCGGCGGCGCCGCCATCTGGGTTGCCAACCGCAACATCCAGACCTACCGGATTGTCGCGCATACCCATGAGGTGCTGAGCCGGCTCGAACAGACTTTGACCGGGCTGCTGCGGGTCGAGTCCGGTGGACGCGGCTATGCCGTGTCCGGGGATCTGGAGTTTTTGGAGGCCAACGACCGCGCGAGGGGGCAGATCAGCACAAATCTGGCGGAGCTGGAGCGGTTGGTGAGCGATAATCCGGTCCAGCTGCAGCGTCTTGCCGAACTCGTTCCCGTCGTGGAAAGCAAGCTGGACTTTGTGCAGCGGGTGATCGAGGCGCGCAGGACGGGCACGGCCGACGACGCCTTCCAACTGATCGCGTCGGGTGAAGGCCGCAAGGAAATGGATGACATCACCACCCGCATCCGCACGCTGCAGGCCACCGAGCGCGACCTGCTCAGCGCGCGGGCGGAAGCGACGGTGACCGCCGCCCAGCGCAACATCGCGGTGGTCATCCTGCTGAACCTGCTGGGCGCCGGGTTCGTCCTGGCGGGCTGGATGATCCTGCGGCGGGATTTCCGCCTGCGGCGGGAGGCCGAGATGGAACGGGATCGATTCTTCAACCTCTCGCTGGACATGTTCTGCGTCGCCGGCATGGACGGCTATTTCAAGCGCCTGAATCCGGCCTGGGAAGCGACGCTCGGCTTCACCCTGTCGGAGCTCATGCAGCGGCCGTTTGTCGAGTTCGTGCATCCGGAGGACCGCCCGGCGACCGAGGATATCGCCCGGCAGCTGGCCGGCGGCTCGCGGGTGGTCGCCTTCGAGAATCGTTATCTGCGCAAGGACGGCTCGTACGTGTGGCTGCTTTGGAACGCCTTTCCGCTCGGCGAACGCGGTTTGATCTATGCGTCCGCGCGCGACACCACCGAGCGTCGGCTGGCGGAGCAGAAGGTGCGGCAGCTGAACGACAGCCTGCAGCAGCAGGCCCGGCAGCTGGAGGCCGCCAACAAGGAGCTGGAGGCCTTCTCGTATTCGGTGTCGCACGACCTGCGCGCCCCGCTGCGGCACATCCAGGGATATGCGGACATGCTGCAACGCGCCGCCGAAGGCCAGCTCAGCGAAAAGGCGACGCGCTATCTGAGAACGATCAGCGAGGCGGGCAACGAGATGGGACAGCTCATCGACGATCTGCTGGCCTTTTCCCGCGATGGCCGGTCGGAGATCAACTTGCGCAACATCGAGCTCGACGGGGTGGTGCGGAAGGTGATCGAGGAGCTCGAGATGGTCACCCGCGACCGCAACATTGTCTGGAAGATCAGTCCCCTCCCGAGGGTCAAGGGCGATCCCACGGCGTTGCGGCAGGTCTTCGCCAACCTGATCGGCAATGCCATCAAGTACAGCCGCAACCGTGATCCGGCCGAGATCGAGATCGGCTGCTCCGGCAGCGCGTCCGACGGCGTCGTCATTTTCGTGCGGGACAACGGGGCCGGATTTGACATGCAATACGTCCACAAGCTGTTCGGCGTCTTTCAACGGCTCCACCGTTCGGATGAATTCGAGGGAACCGGCATCGGGCTGGCCACCGTGAGAAGGATGATTTCCCGCCATGGCGGCCGCACCTGGGCGGAGGGGGAACTCGACCGCGGCGCGACATTTTACCTGACCCTGAAGCCGGCGGAACCGGCCAACCCTGCAACCACCTAGACCACATCACATGGAACCACTGAAACGCATCCTGCTGGTGGACGACAGCGCCCGAGACCGCGAAATGGCGCTCGAAGCCCTGGACGCCAACAACCTCGCCAACGAAGTCGTGTCTTTGCGCGACGGAGCCGAAGCGCTGGACTATCTGTTCCGGCGGGGCGAATTCGCCGACCGGGCCAACGGCCAGCCCATCGTCGTGCTGCTGGACCTGAAAATGCCCAAGGTTGACGGCCTGGAAGTGCTGCGACAGATCAAGAGCAATCCGGAACTCCGGACCATTCCGGTCGTGATGATGACCTCCTCCCGCGAGGAACAGGACTTGGTGCGGAGCTATGAGCTGGGAGTCAACGCCTACGTGGTCAAGCCGGTGAAGTTCGCCGAGTTCATCGAGGCGGTCAAACGGCTGGGAGGCTTCTGGGCGCTGCTGAACGAGCCGCCGCCGGGAAGCCGCCGCGCGGCGGGCACCCCGACTCCCTGACGCGCGACTTGATCTGCCCGCCTCGTCGCCGGCCGATGGTCATCCATCGGCCCGGTCCGCCTGCTTGTCGCCGCGGCGTCTGGCGAACACCTCCCCGATGCTGACCAGCAGCTGGGAGCCTTCGTATGGCTTGCGCAGCGATGCGACCACGGGTCCGCCGGAGGGATCCGGAACCACCAGGCTTTCTGCCAGACCGCTGATGGCCACGATCTTCACGTCCGGGTCCAGCCGGTGCAGCATCCGGGTCAGAGTCGGTCCGTCCATCGAGGGCATCATCGAGTCGGTGATCACCAGGTCGAACGGCTCGGTGCGTTGGCGATAGATCGACAGCGCTTCCAGGCCGTCCCTCGCCACCGTCACCCGGTAGTTGCAGGCTTCGAGGGTTTCCTTCGTCATCAGGAGAACGGCCTGCTCGTCGTCCACGAGGAGAATGCGCTCACCGTCGCCGCGCGGAGGCGTGGCCGCCCTGGGCCTCGTGGTGGCCACCGGGTCCTTCGGGCAGGCCGGGAGGAAGACGCGGAAGGACGTCCCCTGTCCGGGTTCGCTGGACAGCTCGATCCTGCCGGAGTGCTTCTCAACAATGCCCGCCACGGTTGAAAGTCCGAGCCCGGTTCCCTTGCCCGAACCCTTCGTGGTGAAGAACGGCTGGAAGATCTTCTCCTGAATCTCGGGCGGGATGCCGGTGCCGGTATCCGACACTTCAAGGGATACCTGGGGGCCCGTGCCATCACCTTCGAGGGGCGGATGATTCCGTGCCACAATCGTCAGCTTTCCTCCGGCCGCCATGGCATCCCGGGCGTTGACACAAAGATTCAACAGCACCTGATGAAGCTGCGTGGGATCACCGCGGACCGGCCAGAGATCCGAGGGCAGATCCTGGTTGATGAGGATGGAGCGGGGGAACGTGTCCTTCATCAGCTTCATCATGTCGCTGATGAGATGCCGCAGCTGGAGGACGATTCGATCGCCCGCGGCTCCGTGGGCGAAGGAAAGGATCTGTTTGACGAGTTCGGACCCGCGGACGGCGCTGGCCTTCACGGTGTCGAGGAGATGGCGCTCCGAATCGTCGGCCGCATCGTCGCGGAGCAGGTCGGCCACCATCAGGACCGGCGAGAGCACGTTGTTCAGATCATGGGCGATGCCGCCGGCGAGCATGCCGATCGTTTCCAGCCGCTGGCTGCGAAGGAGCTTCTCCTCCATCTCCTTGCGTTCGGTGATGTCCGAATTGATGTTCATCACGGCCACGGGTTTTCCCGTGCCATCGTGGAGCAGGGTCCGCCGGCTGGTGATGATCACGTCCTTGCCGGACTTGGTGACCTGGCGGAGTTCGCCCGTCCATTCCCCCTTCTCGAGGACGGTCGCCCAGATGTCATCCCGCCGCGGAGCTCCCTCCCGGTAGAGAAACTCGGAGGCCTTGCGGCCGATGATCTCGTTGCTCCGCCACCCGTAGAGCCGTTCGGCGCCCTTGTTCCAGTAGGTCACCCGCTGGTCGAGATTGCGGACGAAGATGGCGTCCTGCGCCTTGTCCAGCAAGGTGGCCTGTTCCCTGAGCCTTGCCTCCACCAGAATCCGTTCGGAAATGTCGCGGGAAACCACCACGACGTTGATCACGCGGCGCTCGGCGTCCCGGATGACACTTCCCTGGGACTCGATGTGGCGCACGCTCCCATCCTTCCGCTGCAGCCGATACTCCACCCGCTGGCCGACGCCGGTGGAAATCGTCCGAAAAAAGACGTCCCTGATGCGTTCGCGGTCCTCGGGATGGATGTCCGCAAACGAGTCGGTGCCCTCGAGGGATTTCGGATCGCCGAGCAGATTCCGGTATGAAGGGCTGCTGAACACCCGGCGCCCCTCGAGATCAAGCACCGCGATGAGGTCCTCGACGTTTTCCGTGATCTGCCGGAACAGTTCATCCCGCCGGATCAGTTCCTGTTGGAAGGCGACGCGCTCCGCCCGCTGTTCCGCCTCGCGGATGGCCCGCCGAACGGCTGCGGGGAAACGGGACAGACGGTTCTTCAATACATAATCGGTGGCGCCGTTCTTGAGCGACTCGATCGCGATCTCTTCGCCGATCGTTCCGGAGACGAAAATGAACGGAGTGGACGGCGCCAGCTTTCTCGCGATCTGAAGTGCCTCGGTACCGTCAAAAGACGGCATCGAGTAGTCGGAGATGATGAGGTCGAAGCGGCCGGAATTGAGCAGGTGCGTGAAATCCTGCCGGGTATGAACCTGCCGGATGTCGCAAGACAGGCCATCCTCCCGGAGCATGGTCGCCATGAATTCCGCATCGATCTGGTTGTCCTCCAGATGGAGGATGGTCAACGGTTCTTTTGTCATCGACGGATGAATGTCGCTTGATCGCTGTCTTGAGTGCGTCCGCCCTGCGGAAACCTCCGTACGCGGCTGGAGGTCCAGGTTCGGTTTATGGCGGCAGGTTTGGTCAGGCTTGAATAGAACAGGTTCGTTCCATTGCCCTGATTTCTCAACCTTGTCATCGAGGAACATAGACGCTTGGAGCCAATTGCATGCAATGGACGGCGCCGCCTCGGATCATCTTCGAACCCGGGCGCTGCTTGGTCACGCCCGGTTCAGAGCAATGTGCTTGCCGGAAAATTAGACACGACGCGCCTGAATAATCAACAGCTTTGCTTGCAACCTTTTTAGCCGTTGGTGCCACGCGCATTGGGAGGACGGGCGCGGAGGCGACCAACAAAAATTTCCGTCTGGACCGATTGCCTGCTGTCCCACCTTGTCGGGTGGCCGACCCCAGACAGGCAGTTTTTGTCTCGTTCATCCACCCATTGATTCATTTTCGGCCAGCCGGCGATCGGCGTCCACGTTCGGTTTGGCACCGATGACGCCGGGTCTCAACCCTGGTGCGGCAGGGAGCGTTCCCGGGTTCGGCTCCCGGATTCCGGTTGAGCGTTCGTGCATTTCGCCATGATGGCAGTTGGTGCAAGTTCATCCTTGTCACTTCGGTTCGATATCGTGATTTTCGTCCCGTGCGATTCCTGCGAATCATCACGGCGATGGCGTTGCTGGCCTGCTGGCCGGTCCTGACGTCCCACGCCGCGATGCAACAGCTGGGAATCATTCACGAAGCGCACGTGAATCACCACGGTGAACCGGGGTCGCACGAGCACAACTCCGACAACCACGTTTTTGCGGACGGAGATTATGTGGCCGGATCGGATTCCATCACGGCAGCGAGAACGCCATCTGGAGGCGGTCAGGTCTTCCTGCTTTCGTTTGCCACAGCGTTGTCGCTGTGCGCCGTTGCGTGGCGACACGGAACGGGCACTTCACCTCCGCCGGAGGCCGGTCCTCGCGGTCTGTCCAAGGCCTGGCAGTTTGCATTTCGCACGGCGCTTCCCGCCCGTGCTCCTTCCCCTCTTTCCTGATCTTTCTTCGTTCTGACGAGGAAGGTTCTTTCCACCCGGGCGGCCTTTCACGTCCGCCTGTCGGGTTTCGTCCCTGCAATCCATGTCCAAATCTCAAAAGTCTAATGCCCATGTATCACCATCCGATTTCGGTCCACCGTCATCGGCCGGTCGTCGTCGCCGGCCTGATCGCCCTCGTCGCAATCTCCTTAAGCTTGGGCGCTCCGGCTGGGAGCCCGGCGGCAAAGAACCCATCTTTGCCGGTCGGCCGCCTGACCCTGCGAACCGCCGCTTCACTTGCCCTGACCGGAAATCCCTCGCTGAACGCCCACGGTCATGCGGTGAGGGCGGCAGAGGGTCAGCGCGTGCAGGTTGGACTGGTGCCCAATCCCGAACTGGCACTCGAAGTGGAGGATGTGCTCGGCAGCGGAGAGGTCGGCGGCCTTCGTGAGGCGCAGACGACGCTGCAACTCAGCCAACTGATTGAGCTGGGGGGCAAGCGTGCCGCCCGGGCTCAGGTGGCTGATGCAGTGACTTCCCAGCGGAAGCGTGAAGCTGCCCGGGCACAGATCGAAGTGCTCGCCGCCGTCGCCGAACGGTTCATCCATGTGGTGGGCGACCAGCAACGGTTGATGCTCGCGGGGGAAACGACGCGACTGGCGGAAGAATCGCTCGACCAGGCCCGGCGCCGCGTCGAAGCCGGCCGTGCCTCGCCGATCGAGGAGAAACGCGCCCGCATTCTGCTCGCCCGTGCCCGCATCGATCAGGAACACACGGAGCACGAGCTGCAAACTTCGCGGCGCCAACTTGCGGCGCTTTGGGGTGATGGAGAGGCGGCGTTTGCCACTGCGGAAGGAGATCTGTTTGCCCGACCGGACGTCCCACCGTTTGCTGAACTGGCGGCGAGGATTGTCCGGAGTCCTGAATCGATCCGCTGGCAGGACGAGCAGGCCCTGCGCGACGCCGAGGTCCGCCTCGCCGACGCGCGGCGACGTCCGGATCTGACGGCGGGGCTGGGGGTGAGGCACTACGCCGGACCGGACGACGTGGGATTGGTGTTCCGGCTTTCGCTCCCGCTCACTTTTCGCGATCAGAATCAGGGTGCCCGCGCGGAGGCGCGGGCCCTGCGCGACCGGGTCGAGTTCGACCGGTCGGCGGGCGAGCTCCGCCTCCGCACCGTGCTCTTTGGCTTTGCCCAGGAGCTGCTGCATGCGGAGACGGAACTTTCCGCCATCGAGGGCGAGATGCTCCCCGACGCCGAAACGATGCTGCAGCTGGCCCGCGAAGGCGTTGACCGTGCCGGCTTCTCCCAGTTGGAACTGCTGGATGCCCAGCACACGCTGATTCAGCTGCGCCGGGAGCGGATCGCCGCGGCCGAGGCCCGTCACAGCATCATTGTCGAGATGGAGAAGCTTCTCGGCGAGTCCCTGTCGCCCGGCTCCGTTCAATCTGCTTCATCACGCAATCCCTGACTTCTCCCCGCCATGAAACTCAAACAAGTCATTTCCCTGCTCGTCGTGCTGGCACTCGGTGCGGGCGCAATCAAGTACGCCCTCGACAACCTCGAGTCCGCCCCGGCGAAGGATCCGCACGGCCGCCAGCACGGTGATGCCCACGGACACGCGGACGACCACTCTGAGCACGCCGCCGGGGAACCGGGAGAATGGGAGCGCGGTCCGCACGGCGGACGGATGCTGCGGGACGGTGGATTCGCCGTGGAGATAACGATCTTCGAGCGCGGCGTCCCGCCCCAGTTCCGGGTGTACTGCTTCCGCGACGGGCAGCCCGTCGATCCCGCCCTGGTGAAACTGGAGATCCAACTCGAGCGGCTGGGCGGACGCACGGATCATATCCGGTTCAGACAGGAGGGCGAACACCTTGTCGGTGACCGGACGGTTTACGAACCGCACTCGTTCAGCGCCCACGTGACCGCGGAGACCGCAGACAGGAGCCACTCCTGGCGGTATGAATCGCCGGAGGCGCGCATCGAGCTGACTCCCGGGACTGCGCGCAGTTCCGGCGTGGTGGTGGAATCGGCCGGGCCGGCGGCCATCAGATCGGTGCTCGTGGCAAACGGTCGGATCGTTCCCAATGAAGACCGCATGAAGCATGTCGTTCCCCGTTTCGCGGGGGTGCTCAAGGAGGTTCGCGGAAAACTGGGCGAAGCCGTGCGCGAGGGCGACGTGCTCGCAGTCGTCGAGAGCAACGAAAGCCTGCAGGACTACGAAGTGCGGTCCGGCCTGGCGGGAACGATTGTTGCCAAGCACGCCGTCGCCGGTGAGTTCGTCAAGGAAGGCGACGCAATCTTCGTGGTTGCCGATCTCGGCACCGTCTGGGTGGATCTGAACGTCCATCGCCAGGATGCGGGCCACGTAAGAGTGGGGCAGGTGGTGGTTCTCGAGGGCGGTGAAGGACTGCCGAAGGCCGAAGGAACGATCAGCTATCTGTCGCCCTTCGGTGCGGCGGACACGCAGACCCTGCTGGCGCGCGTGGTGTTGCCCAATCCTGAAGGCGTCTGGCGGCCGGGGCTCTTCGTCTCCGGCAAGATTCTGCTGGAGGAGGTTTCGGTGCCGGTGGCCGTCAGGGCCGGAGCCGTGCAGACGTTCCGCGACTGGACGGTGGTCTTCGTCAACGAAGGAAACCTCTACGAACCGCTTGTGATCGGAACCGGTCGAAGCGACGGGGAATGGGTGGAGGTGACCACGGGCATGAAACCCGGCATGCGTTACGTCGCGGAAAACAGCTTCATCATCAAGGCGGACATTCTGAAGTCCGGCGCCAGCCACGACCATTGAGGAGGCCGCCATGTTTGAACCGATCCTGAGATTCTCCATCCGGCAGCGCGGGCTCGTCCTGCTCGCCTCCGCCGGCATCGCCGCCCTGGGCGTCTACAACTACGAACGCCTGCCGATCGACGCCGTGCCCGACATCACCAACGTCCAGGTGCAGATCAACACCGAGGCGCCCGGCTACTCGCCGCTCGAGGCCGAGCAGCGCATCACCTTTCCCGTGGAGACCGCGATGGCGGGCCTGCCCCGGCTCGACTACACCCGCTCGCTTTCACGGTACGGACTGTCGCAGGTGACGGTGGTGTTCGAGGACGGCACCGACATCTACTGGGCGCGCAACCTGGTCAACGAGCGCATCCAGGAGGCGAAGGACCGGCTGCCGCCCGGCGTGACCGTGGCCATGGGGCCGATCGCGACCGGCCTGGGCGAGATCTACATGTACACCGTCGAGGCGGAGGAGGGCGCCCGCGGTCCCGATGGGGAGCCCTACACGGCCACGGACCTGCGCACCATTCAGGATTGGATCATCAAACCGCAATTGCGGAACCTGCCCGGAGTCGTCGAGGTCAACACCATCGGCGGCCATGTGAAGCAGTATCAGGTCGCTCCGGACCCCGGGAAGCTGGTCGCCTACGGGCTCGGTCTGCGGGACGTGATGGAGGCGCTGGTCCGCAACAACGCCAACGTCGGCGCCGGATTCATCGAGCGCTTCGGCGAACAGTATCTCATCCGCGCCCCGGGCCAGGTGGGCGGTTTGGAGGACATCCGCCAGATCGTCGTCAGCCACCGCGGGGGCCAGCCGGTCTTCATCCGCGACGTGGCGGAGGTGAAGCCCGGTGCCGAACTCCGTACCGGCGCCGCCACGGCGGGCGGCGAGGAGGTGGTGCTGGGCACGGTGTTCATGCTGATGGGCGAGAACAGCCGGATCGTTTCCGGACGTGTTCATGAGCGGATGGCCGGCATCAACGACACGCTGCCCGAGGGCGTGACCGCCCGGACCGTTTACAACCGGACCGATCTGGTCAACGCCGCCATCGACACGGTGAGGAGGAACCTGCTCGAAGGCGCCCTGCTGGTCATCGCCATTCTCTTTGCGCTGCTCGGGAACTTCCGCGCCGCACTGATCACCGCGCTCGTGATTCCGTTGTCCATGCTCTTCACCATCACAGGCATGGTCGGCAACCGGATCAGCGGCAACCTGATGAGCCTCGGGGCCCTCGACTTCGGGCTGATCGTCGATGGCGCCGTCATCACCGTCGAGAACTGCATCCGCCGGCTGGCGGGGGAGCAGAAGAGACGCGGCCGGCTGCTCACGACCCCGGAACGTCTGGAGCTGGTCTTCGACGCCACCCGCGAGGTGGTGCGGCCCGCCTTCTTTGGCGTGTTCATCATCATGGTCGTGTACCTGCCCATCCTTTCGCTCACCGGTGTCGAGGGCAAAATGTTCCATCCCATGGCCTGGACGGTGATCATGGCGCTCTTCGGCGCGCTCGTGTTTGCGATGACCTTCGTGCCGGCGGCGGTGGCGCTGTTCATGAGCGGAAAGGTTTCCGAGCGGGAGAACATCGTCATGCGCGGCGCCCGGGCGCTCTACCGGCCGCTGCTGCGGATCTGCCTCGAACTGCGGCTGGCCGTGTCGCTGGGCGCCGTGATGCTGGTCGTGCTCAGCGCCATCGTCGCCCTGCGCATGGGCAGCGAGTTCGTTCCGAGTCTGGACGAGGGTGACGTGGCGCTGCACGCGCTCCGCATCCCGGGCACCAGCCTCTCCCAGGCGGTCGAGATGCAGCACGTCCTCGAAGAGCGGCTCAAGCAGTTTCCCGAGGTCAGGGACGTCTTTGCCAAGATCGGCACGCCCGAGGTGGCCACCGACCCTATGCCGCCCAGCGTGGCGGATGGCTTCGTGATCATGAAACCGCGCCGCGAGTGGCCCGATCCCGGAAAGCCCAAGGCCGAACTGGTCGCCGAGATGGAGGCGGCCCTCATGGCGATCCCCGGCAACAACTACGAGTTCACCCAGCCGATCCAGATGCGCTTCAACGAGCTCATCTCCGGGGTGCGGAGCGACGTGGCGGTGAAGGTGTTTGGCGACGACATGGAGGTGTTGCAGACGGTGGGCGAGGCGGTGGAGCAGGTGCTGGGCACGATTCCCGGAGCGGCGGACGTCAAGCTCGAGCAGACCACGGGCCTGCCCTTGATGACGTTTGAACTGAGGCGCGACGCCATGGCGCGCTACGGCCTTAACGTCGCCGATGTGCAGGAGGTGATCGAGATCGCGATGGGCGGCCGGGTCGCCGGGGAGGTCTTCGAGGGCGACCGCCGTTTCGATCTCGTGGTGCGCCTGCCGGAGAACCTGCGGACGGATCTCGACGCAATTCGAAGGCTGCCCGTGCCGCTGCCCGGACATGCGGAGAACAAGGACGAACTGAAGCGGATCTCGTTCGCCGCGTTGTCGTCCGCTGCGCCCAACTACGTTCCGCTGAGTTCGGTGGCCTCGATCGACATCGCGCCCGGCCCCAACCAGGTGAACCGCGAGAACGGCAAGCGGCGGGTCGTCGTCACCGCCAACGTCCGCGGCCGGGACCTGGGATCATTCGTCGAGGAGGCGCAGCAGGTGATACGCAGCCAAGTGACGATACCGGCCGGTTACTGGACGGAGTGGGGCGGGACCTTCGAGCAGCTCATCTCCGCTGCGCGGCGGCTGCAGTTCGTGGTGCCGGCCGCGCTGCTGCTGATTCTCGTGCTTCTGTTCACCACGTTCGGCACGGTGAAGGACGCCATCCTCGTATTTACCGGCGTGCCTCTGGCTTTGACCGGCGGGGTCGCGTCGCTCTGGCTGCGGGAGATGCCGCTCTCCATCTCGGCCGGCGTCGGGTTCATCGCCCTTTCGGGGGTCGCGGTGTTGAACGGGGTCGTCATGATCTCGTTCATCAACAAGCTCCGGGCCGAAGGCCGGCCGCTGGATGCTGCGATCAGCGAGGGCTCGCTGACTCGGCTGCGGCCGGTGCTCATGACGGCGCTGGTGGCCTCGCTCGGCTTCGTCCCGATGGCGACGGCCACCGGCATCGGCTCGGAAGTGCAGCGCCCGTTGGCGACCGTGGTGGTCGGGGGAATCATCTCCAGCACCCTCCTGACGCTGCTAGTGCTGCCCGGTCTCTACCGGATGTTTCACCGGGACAGGGAACCGGCTCCGGTGAACCCGGGGGAGGCAGGCAGCCGCCCGGCGGAGTGAAATGAATCTTTCCGCCGGCCGGGCGTTCAGGTCTTCGGCCCGACGATGGACCATGCCCGGGTGATCCGGTCATCCGTCACCTCGTAGATCATGATCAGTTCGATGGTGCCCGGGCCTTCCGGAAAGGTCCGGGTCACCCGTTCATGATCAATGACCGTCCGTCCCATCACCGTCCGTCGGAGAAGCTGGGCATGGAGATTCGGCTCGCCCAGACGCGCCGCAAACCGCTCGCGCAGCTGCGTGGTGCCGCTCGCCACCAGCGTGGACGGATGCTCGAAGAGCTGTGCGTCCTGCGCATAGGCTGCCAGCAAAGCCTCGAGATCCCGGGCGTTGTAGGCATCCAGCTGGCGTTGGACCACCTGCTCCGGAAGGGAAATGTCGTCAGCCATCGTTTGATCCGGGTTTTCTCCCTGATTCCGCACCGCTCCGGCTACGGAGTCTCCACCCGCGCGTGCAGCGGTGCGCTCTGGCCCGCGGGCGTGCTGCCGGAAACGATCTGACCGGCCCGCAGCCGGATCACCTGGCTCGTCAGCAGCCAGCCCTCGCGCCCCATCGCATCCTCGACCCGCAGCCACTCGTCCTTGGCGTCGGTCACGCGGAATTCCGAGCCGTCGCGGGCGACAAACGCGCTCTGGGATTCGGCGAGCGGACCGAACCGGACGACCGCCTCTTCCGTGACCACCACGGCCACGGTCGTCTCCTGCCTGTCCCGGGCCGTGATGAACAGAAGCGTGACGCAGGCGGTCAGGGCCAGAAACGCCAGCACCGACGGCGTTCGAAGCGCCGTCCTCCACGCGGGCTTCAGGGTGCCGAGGGCGAGCGAGCCGAACAGTGTCCAGACCAGCGCCATGGTGATCAGCGCCCATTCATCCAGTGTCAGCAGTTTGAGCTGGGCGGGCCAGGCCGGCACCGGAACCGCGCCGCCCGCCACCGACTTGCGAGCAAATTCGAGGTTGATCTGGATGCGGCCGTTGCGCGGCTCCAGCGACTCCGCCTGCAACCAAAGCGCCACTGCCCGACCCTTGCGGCCGGCCTTGTACCACGCATTGCCGGCGTTGAAGAGCAGGGGGGCGGTGCGGATTTCGCCGAGCAGTTCCTCATATGCCCGGCCGGCCTCCTCGTGGCGGCCCTTTTCATAGAGCAGGTTGGCGGCGTCAAACCTGGCGTTCAGATCCTCGGCGGCGGTGAGGGATGGCGCCGCGCCGGCGCAGCACAGCATCGCTGCCAGCAGCCGGAGAAGGGCACGAAGGGAGAACGACACGCTCATGCGGAGGGAAGCTTCCTGAGGGCGGCCAGCAGCGATTCGAGTTCGGCAAGGGAGTGCCCGAGATCGGCGGCCGACTGTTGGCCGGCGTAGCGGGCATGGTTGCAGGTTTGGAAGAGCCCGTGCAGCCGCTGCCGCAGATCGTCGGGCATCCCCAGCGGGCGCAACCGTTCGTCAATGACGCTTTCCGTGATGGAAACACCAGGCAGATCCAAACGCTCGCCGAGCTGTTCCTTCAGCAATCGCAGGGTCGTCTCGTAGAACGCGGCCGTTTCACCCCGGTCGGCAAGGAGTCGGAGTTCCTTCAAGCCGGTCTGCACCAGTTGATCCACCTGCCGGCGCCGCAGCAGCCGCGGATCGCGCGCGAGCGCCTGCTGGCGGCGACGCCAGAGCAGGGCACCCAGCCAGGCACCGATCGGAACCAGTTGAGCCACGTAAAACCACGGTTGCCGGATCCAGACGACCGATCCCGTCGCCATCGCGCCCAGCCGTGGTTCGATGTGCGCGATGTCTTCCCGGGGCGGCTCGGGCGGTGCCTGCTGGGGCGGCTGCGATCCGCTGGCAAACGTGGGCTGGGCAGATTGCGCGGCATTGGGCCGGATGTTCAACGCGATGGCCGGCCGGGTGAGCGTCCGGTACTCGCCGGCGTCCGGGTCAAAGTAGCTGAACAGAAACGGCGGCAGCTCCCTGATCTCGGCGTGGTTCGGCACGACGACCTGCTCGAACACCTTCACTCCGGCCATGCCCAGCGGATCCTTGTGCATAATCTGCGCTGTGGCGGGATACGTCTTGAACTCACGCCAGCCCGTCTGCTCGGGCAGCCGCAGGTCGTCGAGCGTGCCCGTGGCCTGAATCTCGACCTTGAAGGTGATCGGGTCGCCGGCGGCCAGGTTGGTCGGTCCGGCCGTCACATTCATTGCGAACTGTCCCACGGCGCCATTGAAGTGGGTCGGCACGTTGTTGGTGGGCAGCGGGAGCACGTTCAGGTGCTCGACCTCGCTGGTAATACGCATCGGCCGGACCTGGTAGCGTCCGAACATGTCGAGCTGGGCAAACGGATCGGTCCGCGTGCGGCCGTCCACCGGTACCTGAACGTTGAGGGTGCATTCGGCGGGGCCGACCGGCAGCCGGCCGATCTTCCGTGCGGCGATCGGCATGTGGAAGGTCACCACGTGATAGGCCTGGTTGTTGATCACCTCCCGGCTCTGGAGGGTGTTCTGCGCCTTGCCGAGGGTGAAACCCTCCGCCTTGAACTGGTGGAGCTGCAGCTGCTCGGCCGCCGTCGCATAGACCTTGATCAACGCCGGCACGACCTCGCCCAAATAGGCCTCGGTCTCCGGCAACTCGACCTCCACCCAGGCGAGCCGCGACAGCGCCTGCTGTTCCGCGCTCTGGGCTTCCTCGGCGGAGAGCACCTTGATGACGATGGGCTGCGAGGTCACCTGCTGACCGTCCACCGTGGCGGTGATGGAGGGCACCCGCAGCTCGCCCGCCCGCAGCGGCTGCACGTAGTAGTTGAAGCTCTGGGTCACCGTGGCGACGCCGTTGACCGAGCGCCACTGCGTGGACTGGCCGTTGAAATACGCCTGCGCGCCCTCCAGCTGGGGAACCGCCGGGGGTGCGCCCGGCGTGCCGCCCTCGAAAGTGACCGAGAGCACGGCCGGTTGCCCGACGACGAGCGACTCCCGGTTGAATGACGCCGTGAGCGTCGCGGCGTCCGCCGACAGCGGACCTGAGAGCAGCGCGAACAGCAGTAGAAGGCCGTGCGCCGCGCTCAGGAAAGTGCCGTTGAATCTGCTTTTCCGCATGATTGGCGGGGTCAGTGTTGCCCGCGGTCCGCCGCCGGCGCAAGTGTGCTTTTGACGCGCCCGGTTGGAAATTGTTCGGAATTGGCCCCGGCGGGATCCGCCACCTTCAGCTAGATCGAACCCAGCAGCCGCCGCAGCTCCTTGAGCCGGGCGGAGGGTTCCCGTTTCGTCAGCCGGGGGAACCGTCCGCCGACCTGCAATGGGCTGCCGTTGCGGGTGAGGATCACCTTGTTTTCGCGCACTTCGATCTCGGAGACGTTGCGCTCGGCCGCCAGCAGCTTGAGCTCGGCGATGGTGAACAGCATTTCGACCGGATCGGGCAGGGGACCGAAGCGGTCGCGCACTTCGTCCTTCAACCGTCCGAGCTCCGGCTTGTCCATCACCGATGCCAGCCGGCGGTAGATTTCCACCCGCTGGCCCGAGTCGCGGATGTAGGCCAGCGGCAGGCTGGCGTGGCCCACGTCGAACTCGACTTCCTCGTCCTCTTCCGGCACCTCCTCCGCCGACTGGTAGCTGGCCACATCGCGCGGGATGGAGATGTGAAACTCGTCGCCGGCGATGAGGTTCTCGACCAGTTCGGGCGGCTCCGGTGAACGGACCGGCCCGGCCGGGTTCAGCGAAATGAAGTCCAGCCGCACGGTGACCTCGATCCGCTTCTTCGGCTTCTCGCCCTTCAACGAGGAAACGCTCTGCGACAGGAGCTGGCAGTAAAGATCAAAGCCCACCGCCGTGATGTGGCCGCTTTGCTGTGCGCCGAGCAGGTTGCCCGCGCCACGGATTTCGAGGTCGCGCATGGCGATCTTGAAGCCGCTGCCGAGCGACGAATACTGCTTGAGTGCGCTGATCCGTTTGCGGGCGTCGGTGAGCAACCGCGCGTGACGTGGGATCAGCAGGTAGGCGAAAGCCTGGTGCTTGTAGCGGCCGACGCGCCCGCGCAACTGGTAAAGCTGCGCCAGTCCAAAGCGGTCGGCGCGGTCGATGATGATCGTGTTGGCGTTCGGGATGTCGATGCCGCTCTCGATGATCGTGGTGCAGAGCAGCACGTCGGCCTCGCCGTTGACGAAGCGGGTCATCACCTCCTCGAGTTCGTCGGCGTCCATCTGGCCGTGACCGATCAACAGCCGCGCCTCGGGTACAAGCTGCCTCAGACGCAATCCCATCGCGTCGATCGTTTCGACGCGGTTGTGCAGGAAGAAGACCTGACCCTGGCGGTTCAACTCGCGGCGGATCGCGTCGCGCACGATTCGCTCGTCAAACTGCGCCACGATCGTCTCGACTGGCAGCCGGTCCTGCGGCGGCGTCTCGATCGTGCTCATGTCACGCGCCCCCGTGAGCGCCAAATAGAGAGTCCGTGGAATCGGGGTCGCGCTGAGCGTGAGCACATCGACCATCGACCGCAGCAGCTTGAACTGCTCCTTGTGCTTCACACCGAAGCGCTGTTCCTCGTCGATCACCACCAGTCCGAGGTCCTTGAACCCAATGTCCTTCTGCACCAGCCGGTGCGTGCCAATCACGATGTCCACCGAACCGGCGGCCAGGTCCTGAATCACCTTCGACTGTTCCCGGCGACTGCGGAACCGTGACAGCAGTTCCACGCGCACCGGATAATCGCTCATCCGCTCGCGGAAGGTGTTGAAGTGCTGCTGTGCCAGAACGGTGGTGGGTACCAGCAGGGCGACCTGTTTGCCGCCCATGACCGCCTTGAATGCAGCGCGAATCGCCACCTCGGTCTTGCCGTAGCCGACGTCGCCGCAGATGAGCCGGTCCATCGGCTTTGGTCGTTCGAGATCCGTCTTGGTTGCCTCGATCGCGGCCAGCTGGTCGCGGGTTTCCTCGAAGAGAAAAGACGCCTCAAACTCGCGCTGCCAATGGGTGTCGGCTCCAAATGCGTGGCCGGCCAGCGCATCCCGCATCGCCTGGATGCGAAGCATCTCGCCGGCGAGATCGCGCACGGCCGCCTCGGCCTGTTCCTTGGCCTTGTGCCAGCGCGTGCCGCCGAGTTGATGCAGCGGCGGTCTCACCTTGCCGGCCCCGACATATTTGCTCACGAGATGCGCTTCGGTGACCGGGACGTAGAGCTTGGGCGGCGGCTGATCGGGATCGCGCGAGGCGTATTGGATGACAAGGCATTCCTGCTGTGCCTCTTCCTCCTCGCCGGTGCG
>DNDP01000122.1:0-3384 GCA_003484235.1 Verrucomicrobiales bacterium | reverse complement strand
TTGAGCCGGCGCGGCCGCTGAATCTTGTAGCGGCCGAAGATCTCCGCGTCGGTCACCACCACCAGCCGCAGCGGCTCGATGATGAATCCCCGAGAGAGCGAGCCGAGCCGCAACGTAGGACAGGCATCCTGCCTGTCACCACGAGCGTCAGCGAGCGTCGTGGTCCGGGTGTTTTGCGCCTTTACTGTGGAAGCTGGTCCACGCTTGGCGGGAGCGGCAGGGCGTTTGTCGGACGTTGGTGTGCGACCGAGTTTGTCTTCGGCAGCGGACGTTTCGCCGTCGCCGGTGTCAGGCAAGATGCCTGACCCACTTTGCTCGCGCCACACTTCCTCGAATCGCTGTCGTTCGCCATCGTTGTTGCAGAACACCTGAACGGCGTAACCCTGCCGCAGCCAGCGTTGCATTTGCTGAAAAAAGTCGCGGCGCTGCGCCTCGGCCACCTGCGGGTCCGGCATTCTTTCACCCAGCGGGCGGTAGAGATCGAGCGAGCCACAGGGCAGGACGGGCAGGGCGCCTTTGGCTCCGGAGAGCGGAGAATTGCCGTTGGATTCATCGAACGGAGGTTCGTCGGCCAACCCGGAGAGTTCATCCGTGCCTTCGGTCACCGCGGCGACGGTCATTCCGCGTCCGTGCATTGCGGACACCAGCGCGCTCCACTCCAGGAACAGCGGGTGTTGCTCGGGCATCGATTCGGCGTAATGGGCGGCGTGTTCGGCCAGGCGCTCGGGTTCGCACAGCAACACCAGCGTGTTATCCGGCAGATAGTCGAGCAGGGTGGCGAAGCCTGTCCGATCCCGGGCGGCATCCGACGCTGCGGCCTCGGGCTTGCCGTGCCCGGCCTCGCGCCGCAGCAGGGCAAACTCGCCGGCTGGCGGAAACTCGACGGAGGCGATCTCGTCGCGCGAAATCTGTGTGTGGGGATCGAACTCGCGCAACGATTCCAATTCATTCCCGAAGAATTCCAGCCGCACCGGCCACGGGCTGGAAGGCGGGTAAACATCCACGATGCCGCCCCGCAGCGCGATCTGCCCGGGGCTGTCCACCTGCACCTCCGGTTCGTATCCCTGATCCTCGAGCCACTCCACCAGATCAAGCGGATCCATGTTCTGGCCGCGCGCGAGCCGCTTAATCCGGCTTCGCAACCGGGACGGAACAAACGTCCGCTGGGTCAGGGCGATCACGTTTGTGATGATCGGTGGCTGTTCCGGGCGGGAGTCGCTTCCCGTCGGACTCCCGTTGAGCAGGGCCATCACGGTCCGCAACCGGTCCGCGATGACATCCAGATGCGGCAGCTTGTCCTCGTGCGGCAGGATCTCCCAGTCCGGGAAGAACAAGGTCCGGGTGCTGGCCTCGCCCGGCTGCTGCCCGTGCTGACGTTCCCTCCGCAACCAGGTTTCCAGGTCCTGCTGAAACTGCTCCTGCGCCTTGAGTCCGTCGGTGACCACCAGCAGCGGCCGCCGCGGGAAAAGACGATGCAACAGCGCGGCGACAAACGGCTGCGCCGGGGAGGCGACCCCGTCCAGGGACAAAGCTCCGCCGCGCCCGACACGCCGATGCAGGTCCTGCACGGCGGGGGCGTTCAACCGGGATTCAATGATGCCGGACGGTGCCGGGCCTGGAGACTCGGCGGCCAAATCGCGCCGAAGATGCGGGGGAAGCCGGGGCCGGTCAAGCCGGGCGGAAACGCACGCCAAGGCGCAAAGATCGCTAGGAAGATTCGAGCTTTGCGTTCATCGCGTCTTTGCGTGAGGCAGGGAAAGACGTGCCTAATCCTACAACCGCCCGAGCGCCCACAGCATCCCGCGCGCGACCAGATCTAGATAGACCGCGTGTTCCATCGTCTCGTTGGTGTGCCCGAGGGTCGTGGCGAAGATGCGGCCCTTGCCGTGCGTGTTTGTCCAGATCACGACGTGGTCCTTCTTGGTGTCCTCGCCGTACGCCTTGGCCAGCGGCGTGACGTTCGGCCAGAGCTTGTCGTTCATGTACAGCTCGTCGTTGGGATTCTCCCACTTGAGCGGGAAACCCTTCATGATCGGGTGCTCCGGTTGGAGGCTTTCCACCACCAGATCGCGCCGCTTCTCGTGCCTGAACGAGGTCTGGCCAACCGCCTTGCGCCACTCATCCGTCTGCGCGGCGCGGTAGCTGTGGGTCGAGCAGTGCAGCATGACCCCCGGCACGCCGTCCTCGTGCGCCTTGGCGATGCGCTCGACGAAGGCCACGTTCGTTACGGCGCCAAAGCACTCGTTGTGGATGACAATGTCGAAACCCCGGGCCCAGTCCGGATTGTTGTAGATGCTCACCTCGTGCTCCCGGCTGTCGCCGCCTTCGTGCACGATCGTCCACTCGACGTTCTTCACCCGCGCGCTGATGCCCTGGGCGATGATGTTCGTCTGGGTGTGGTAATCGTGGCAGCAGCCACCGGCAACCATGAGGGCCTTGATGGGTTTGGCGGAGTCGGCGGCGACGGCGGGGCGAAAGCCGGCCGCGGCAAGCAACGCTCCGGCGACGAGAAGGAGTGAACGTGTTTTCATGGCGGCGGAATTGACGGGGCAGTTAGCGCCTGTCCGGCCGGAAATTCAAGCCGCGCCTGCGGGCCTGCCGGCCGGAAAAACTCTCGCCGGTGCAGTCGTGGCCCGCCAGACTCCGCCCGCAAGCCATGCCCAAGCCTGAAGTCGTCGTCTTTGATCTCGGCAAGGTCCTCGTGGACTTTGATTACTCGATCGTCGCCAATCGCCTGAAGTCCCGCGCCAGCGTGCCGCTGGAGGATGTCGCCGCGCGGCTCGACCAGTCGCCGCTGCTGGTGGCCTATGAAACCGGCCGAATGACCACGCCCGAGTTCTTCGCCGAGGTGAAGAGACTGACCGGCTACAACGGCACACTGGAGGAGTTCGCGGTCGAGTTTGGCGACATCTTTGCGCCGATCGATGAGATGATCGCCTTTCATCGGCGGCTGCGTGAGCTTGGCTTCCCGACCTACATTTTCTCGAACACCAATGAGCTGGCGGTCCGGCACATCCGCTCGACCTACCCGTTCTTCAGCGGGTTCGACGGCTACGTTTACAGCCATGAAGTCGGCCACATGAAGCCCGACGCGCCGATCTACGAGGCGGTGGAAGCCATGACCGGCAGGTCGGGCGGAGCGATCCTCTATCTGGACGACAAGCCGGAGAACATCGCGGCCGGCGCCGCGCGCGGCTGGCAGGCAATCCTCCACGAGTCGCCTGCCAAGACGCTGGCGGTCGTGGGCGAGCTGGGATTTTAAGGGCGAACGCCGGTCCTGCAGCGGCCATTTTTCTGTTCCCTTGGCGGACGGCCTCCTTATGCTCCGCGCCACCTGTTTGACCGCAACTTGACCATGGCCGACGTTCCCACCCCCGAGAACCC
>DNDP01000228.1:16850-19377 GCA_003484235.1 Verrucomicrobiales bacterium | reverse complement strand
GCGATGAAGTCGGCGCTGGCCGGCGCCACCACCAGCAGATCGGCCTCGCGCGACAGGCGGATATGGCCCATCTCGCTTTCGTCGGTCAGCGAGAACAGGTCCGTATAGACCTTGTCCTCGCTCAGCGCCGCGACCGACAGGGGGGTGACGAACTGGGCGCCGCCCCTGGTCAGCACGCAGCGCACCCCGACGCCGCGCTCGCGCAGGCGGCGGATCAGCTCGAGGCACTTGTAGGCGGCGATGCCGCCGCCGATGATCACGGCCTCCGGATCCAGTACGTTGGTGAATCCGCCGATTGCCACCGCCAGGGCCTTCAGCGAGCGATGCCAAACCTCAACCGCCTGCACGTCCCCCTTCCGAACGGCCTCGATCAGCTCGTGGGTGGTCGCGAACCTTCCCTTCCCGCGCTCGCCGATCGTGCAGTTGCCGATCTGCACTTCCAGGCTGCCCGGCATGTTGCAGACATCCAGCGGGCCGTCCATGTCGAGCGTCACGTGGCCGAGATGTCCGGCCTTGCCGGTGTGACCGCGCAGCAAACGGCCATCGACCATCGCCGCGCCGCCGACACCGGTGCCGAGCGTCAGCAGGATGACGTTCGTCAACCCCCTGGCCGCCCCTAACCAGACTTCGCCCAGCAGTGCCGCCTGGGCATCGTTCACCACAGGGACGATATCTTCACGATTCAGGGGTTTCGCCCATCGCAGATCTACCAGGCCATCCAGTCGGCCGGGCATGAAGGCGATGGATTGCCCGTCTTGTGAAGCGAGACCCGGGGCCGACAGTCCGATACGGGCGGGCTCAGAGCCGAGTTGGCGGGCAGTTCTGGAGGCAATCTCGACCACTGTGTCGACGAACTGAAGACGTCTGGCCGTGTGGAAGGACTCGTTGAATTTAGCCAATGTCGTTCCATCGGGCGTGACAGCAACGGCCTTCACGCTTGAACCGCCAAGATCGATGCCGAGCAGGAACTTCATCCGATCTGCCCCTCGCTCACCGTCCACCCACCGTCCACCGCCAGCACCTGGCCGGTGACAAACAGCGACTCCTCGCTCAAAAAGAAGACCACTGCCGAATCGAGGTCCTGTGGATGCCCAATGCGTCCACCATCCAACACTTGCTTGGTCTTGATGAATTCGAGGATGTCGTCGTTTTCCTGAGCCCGCTGCGACATTGGCGTGGCCACCAGCGCAGGGGCCAGCACGTTGATCCTGATGTTCTGCGACGCGTAGTAGGCCGCCGCCGATCTGGCAAGTCCGATGACCGCCGCCTTTGCCGTCGAATAGGCGTGTGTGCTGAAGAAGGCCGGCGAAGGCGACCAGCCAAGCACTGAACCCATGTTCAGGATGCTTCCTCCCGAACCCTGCTTGAGAAACTGGCGCACGGCGGCGCGATTCGAGTTGAACAGCGAAGTCAGATTCAGATCCAGCGTGGCCTGCCATCCTTCGTCCGTGATTTCGTGCAGCGGGCCGTCACCATACCGGCGGCCGCTCCCGCCCGCCACGTGATACAACCCGTGAAATCCGCCGAATTGTTCCCGCACCAGCTCGATGGCCGCATCCGCCGTGGCTGGATCCGCGGCGTCGCCGACGATCGCCATTCCATTCTCTCCCAGGAGCGATTCCGCCGCCTCGGCACTATCCGGATTTCGTCCGGCCACGACCACCCGCGCTCCTTCCCTGACACAGGCCTGGGCGGCCGACAGGCCCAGCCCGGTAGTGCCTCCAATTATGACCAATGATTTGTTCTTCAGCCGGCCGCTCATGGGCCCGGAGGGTAATGGTCGTGTCCGTCCGCCGACGAGAGCATTCTGTGGTGTTGATCTAGAGCCACCCATCCCTATGGCCATTCAACGTCCAGCTGGTTCCCGGCAACTGTCGATTCTTGGCAATGACAAGCCAAAACACCCCACGACACCAGTTGCCGCGAGCACGCGCCAAATCAAGATCACCAATCCTACGCAGATCTGCGTCCGCCAGCGCATTTCCCGTGTCCCCACTCGGGCGAGTTCAGATCGAAGCTAAAGTGCCGATGGGGAAACACCGACTTCTCAGGGAGTAACGAAAGATTCCGCCATCCAGTCCGTCCCGTCCCTGCGTGGGAGCATGGTGGAATGGAGTCCGCTTGATGCACAGATGCCATGCGCGCGCCTGAGAGATTTCAGATGTGCATGTTCCTGCCATTCAACAGATAAGCCGAATGTCAGGCATGGGAATCGACGGGGTTCGCAGGGCAAAAATCTCAACCGTGAAAACCATGACGTGCCCTAAACCTCATTTTGTTCTGCTGCTTGGGCTGGTGTTCATCATGGCATCGCTGGAGTCCGCAGTGGGTGCGGCCACCAACTCGCCGTCCAGCCAGACGAACCAGCTGTCCATGGTCATCTCGGCCGAGGGCCTTGTGGAGCGCAGGGCGAGAGGATCAGCGGAATGGCTTGCGGCGAAAGTGAACGATGCTCTCCGGGACGGCGATCAGCTACGCACCGGCGCCCGCAGCCGCGCTGCTGTCCGGCTGTCCAACCACAGTGTCG
>DNDP01000228.1:8790-16624 GCA_003484235.1 Verrucomicrobiales bacterium | reverse complement strand
TCGTCCGGATCAATGAGCGCACCACCCTGGAAATCCGACCGGCGGCGGCCCAGTCGTCGGTTCCACTGCTGGACATCAAAGCCGGGTCGGCGTACTTCCTCAATCGGACCCGGCCGATGGATTCCCGCTTCACCACTCCAACGGTGAGCGGCGCGATCAGGGGGACCGAGTTTCTGCTGGAGGTTGCGGGGACCGGCGCGACGACCATCAGCATGTTCGAGGGCGAGGTGGCGCTGTCCAGTCCGCTGGGTGAACTTGGGCTGCGTTCGGGCGAACAGGCGGTCATCGAAACGGAATCTGCTCCACGCAGAACTGCGGTGATCGTTGGCCAGCAGCTGATTCAGTGGGCGCTCTATTACCCGGCGATCCTGCGTCCCGAGGATGTATTTGGAGACCAGCCGCCAGCCATCCTCAAAGAGTCTCTGGCCGCCTATCGAAGTGGCGATTTGCATCTCGCTCTGCAAAGGTCTCCTGCTTTCGAGTCCGTTTCAAATGACGCGGAACGGACCTATCTAGCCGCTCTCCTGCTCTCGGTGGGACAGGTCGAGCAGAGTCGAACCTTGCTTGGGAATTCGACCTCACGGATTGCGGCCGCCAGAGGCGTTCAGCTGCTGATCGATACTGTGACAAATGTCGATGGTCAGCCGAAGACCGATCCATCAACAGCGACCGAATGGCTGGCAGTTTCCTATCACTTGCAAAGCCAGCATGATCTGCCCGAGGCACTGGCTGCTGCCAGAAAGGCAACCGAGCTGGCACCGAACTTCGGATTTGGCTGGGTGCGCGTGGCCGAGCTTGAGTTTGGATCGGGCAACAACCGTCGTGCTCGGGCAGCTCTGGAGACGGGTCTCGTTCTGAGTTCTGAGAACGCTCAGGCGGTCGCCCTGCAGGGTTTTCTGCTGGTGGCGGAAGGGCGCAGCGCGGCTGCGGTCCCCCGGTTTGAGCAGGCGATGCAGCTCGACAGCGGACTTGGCAACGCCTGGCTGGGTCGCGGGCTCACGCGTTTCCATGAAGGCGACCGGGAAGGTGGCCGGGCCGACCTGCAGGTGGCGGCCGCCCTTGAACCGCAGCGATCGGTGCTCCGGAGTTATCTGGGCAAGGGATTCTTCGAAGTGGGCGACGTGAAACATGCCGAGAAGGAGCTGGAGATCGCCGCAGCACTTGATCCCAATGATCCCACCCCCCTGCTCTACTCGGCCCTGCTGCGTCAAAAGCAGAACCGAATCAACGAAGCGATCTCGGATCTCCAGGAATCCCAGCGGTTGAATGACAACCGGGCGCTCTACCGCTCGCGCTCGCTGCTGGATCAGGATCAGTCCGTTCGAAGCGCAAACCAGGCGGCCCTGTATCGCGACAACGGGATGGTCGATCTGAGCGTGCGTGAGGCGGCCCGGTCCGTGAACCTCGACTACGCCAATCACTCCGCCCACCTCTTTCTGGCGAACAGCTACGACGCGCTCCGCGATCCCAGGCAGATCAATCTGCGATATGAGACCCCATGGCTCAGCGAGCTGCTGGTGGCCAACCTGTTGTCACCCGTCAACGCCGGGGCCCTCTCGCAAACCGTGTCGCAACAGGAGTACGCCCGGCTCTTCGCCGGCGATCACCTGGGCTTCAGTTCGAGCACGGAATACCAGAGCCGCGGCGACTGGCTCCAATACGGTTCGCTTTACGGATCGTATGAGCGGACCGGATTCGCCCTGGATGCCGTTTACCGGGACCTGTCGGGCGATGCGCCGAACACGGATGTCCGCCTCTTCGACCTGAGCGCGAAGCTCAAGCAACAGTTCACATCCCAGGACAGCATCCTGTTTCAGGCGATCTATTCCGACTACGAGTCGGGCGACCCAAGGCAGTATTACGATCCGGCCGACGCCAGTGCCACCCTGCGGGTGAGGGAGAAGCAGGAACCCAATGTGTTTGCCGGCTACCACCGGGAATGGAAACCGGGGGCCCACACGCTCTTTCTGGCGGGCCGGCTCGACGATGATTTCCGAATGGAGGATTCCGCCGGCACGGTGATCATCACCACCCGCAACGCGACCAACGGCATCACCCGGGTTGATCAGCGCACCGCTCCAACCTCGTTCGACAGCCAGTTCACGGCCTACACTTTCGAACTCCAGCAGATCCATCAGGTGCCGCGGCACACGGTCATCGCCGGGGCACGCCATCAGACCGGGGATCTGGAGACCGATTCGCTCATTCAGCGCGGCTCGGGCATCCAACAGTCGATCGACCCGGATCTGACCCGGTCCAGCGCCTACGCCTACTATTCATGGGAGGTGCTGGAAACGCTGCAACTGACTGGGGGCATCGCCTACGACCGCCTCGAGTATCCAGTCAACGGCGAGATTGCACCGCTGTCCACCAGTGAGACCAGCGAGGAACAATGGTCGCCGAAGGCCGGCATTCGCTGGCAGCCGTGGGCGGCCACAACACTTCGGGGTGCCTACACCCGTTCGCTGGGGGGGGTGTTCTACGACAACAGTGTCCGGCTGGAGCCCACCCAGGTTGCAGGTTTCAACCAGGCGTTTCGCAGCCTGCTGCCGGAATCAACCGCCGGGTTGGTGCCCGGATCCAGTTTTGAAACGTTGGGGGTGGCGTGGGATCAGAGGATTGATTCGCAGACTTACCTGACGGTTTCGACGGAGATGCTGGAGTCCGGCGGAGAACGCGTCGTGGGCACGCTCGACGCATTCGGCCCGCTGCTGACGGACATCCCCTCGGGAACCAGACAGTTCCTGGATTTCAGGGAACGGACGCTCAGCGTCACCCTTGACCGAATGATCGGCAAACATCTCGTGCTCGGCGCCACCTACCGGCTGAGCGAGGCGGAACTCGACGACCGCGTACCGGAGGTGCCGCTCGCCTGGAGCGCCAGCTTCAGTCCGACCGCCAACCGGAGCGTCTCCGCGACCATGCACCAACTGGATGTTCATTCCATCTTCAATCATTCATGCGGTGCGTTTGCCGAGATTTACTCGCTCTGGACCCAGCAGTCGAACGAAGGGTATGCCACCAACCTGCCCGGCGACGACTTCTGGCAGTTCAACGCCTTCATCGGATACCGCTTTCCGCGCCGACTGGCCGAGGTCCGCGCCGGCATTCTGAATCTGACAGACCGGGACTACCGGCTGAATCCGCTCAATCTCCACTCCCAGCTACCACGGGAGCGTACCCTGTTGGTCAGCCTGAAGCTGAACTTCTGACACGGAATTGAACAACGACGCAGCATCCGAATCCACTCGGACCCCTCCACGCCCCCGGCTTACTCCGGATTCCTGGGCGGCGCTGGCAGTGGGTGGCCTGGTGGCGGCGATGGTCCTGGCGATCTACTCGACCAACACCCGCCTGGCCAGCAACCTGACGATGGCCAGCTACAACTGGCTGTATGAACTGACGCGTTTTCGGCAGGTGGACATGACAAACACCGACGTGGTGCTCGTCTACATCGACGAGGGATCGCATGTCGAACTCGGTCAGTCCTTCATAGAGCCGTGGGATCGATCGATTCACGCCCGGCTGCTCGATCGGCTGACGGACGATGAAGCACGGCTCGTGATATTTGACGTGGTGTTCAGTGATCCCGGCCCGAATCCCGATGCGGACGACAGGTTTGAGGCGGCAATCCGGCGAAATGGACGAACCGTCCTGGCCGCCGATCATCGGGTGGAAACCCAGTCGGCACCAGGCGAACTCACTGCGGTCATAAGTACAACCATCTACCCGGTCGCCCGGTTTGCAGACGCTGCCGCGGGCATCGGTTTGACCCAGATCTGGCCGGACGAGGATTTCGTGGCGCGCAGGCATCTGCATGGGGTGGCCAATGAAGAACTTGCCAGTTTGGCCTGGACGGGATCTCGGCTGGCAGCTGCCGCCGCCACGCTGGATGCGAAGCCAACTCGTGACGATCCGTGGATTCACTACTATGGCCTGCCCGGAGCATTGCCCAACGTGAGTTACAGCCGTGCAATCGACCCTGATGGGGTTCCCCCTGGATTCTTCAGAAACAAGATCGTCTGGGTTGGCGCGCGCCCAATGCCGGGACTCTTCAATGAGCGGAGAGACGAACTGCGCAGCCCCTACGCGGTTTTTCATCGCGAGATCCAGTTCATGCCCGCCGTGGAGGTGCACGCCACACAGATGCTCAACCTGCTCCGCGGCGACTATCTTCGACGCATTCCACCCGCCTTTGAGATGCTGCTCTTGTTGGCGTCATCCCTGGGCACTGCCTTCGGTGTCCGGCGCCTGCGGCCAGTGTTAATCGCGGCGGTTTCGCTGGGAGCCATGCTGCTGGCCGCCACCGGCTCGGCGGCGGTGTTTCTGGTCTGGAGCCATTGGTCGGTATGGCTGCTGATACTCCTGCTCCCGGTGCTGCTTTCCGGCACGGCCATGATTCTCTACCGCTCGCTGGAGTGGTACCGCCACCGTCAGCGGCTGGAGGCCGCCCAACGGGCCGCGCACGCCCGCATCGCCGAACAGGCCGCGCTTCTCGACAAGGCGCACGACGCCATCATCGTTCACGACTTCCACTGGAAGGTCACCTACTGGAACCAGGGGGCCGAGTTGACGTACGGCTGGAAGTCGGCGGAGACCGTCGGACTCGACATTCGCCAGGTGATAGGCGCCGAAGGGTCGGCAAAATTTGATGAGGCGAAGGAGACGGTGCTGATTCAGGATGAATGGACGGGAGAGATGATTCATCGCCATCGCGACCAGAAAAGGCTGAACATCGAAAGCCGCTGGTCACTGGTTCGTGACGCTGCGGGCAATCCCGCCTCGGTGCTGGTCATCAACTCCGATGTAACCGAGCGAAAGCTGATCGAGGCCCAGCTGCTGCGGACCCAGCGGATGGAAAGCATCGGCACGCTTGCCGGAGGAATCGCCCACGACCTGAACAACGTCCTGGCGCCAATCATGATGGGCATCGATCTCCTCAACATGCGGGTGGACGAGGACGGGCTGCGGTCCGTGCTCGACCGGATGGCAGGCAGCGCCCGCCGCGGTGCCGACCTGGTCAAGCAGGTGCTGACCTTCGCGCGCGGACATGAGGGCGAGAAAACGGTGGTGCAGCTCGCCCATCTGCTCAAGGAGATGAACAAGATCGTAGTCGAGACGTTTCCCCGAAACATCACCATCCAAACGTCCGCCTCGAACAAGCTCTGGCCGGTCATGGCCGACGCCACCCAGCTGCATCAGGTGCTGCTGAACCTCTGCGTGAACGCCCGGGACGCCATGCCGGACGGCGGCACGATCACCATTGAGGCCGAGAACATGGGTGAGGCCGAGATTCTCGCAAGTGGACCGACCGGCCTGAAGCGGACCAGCCATGTCAGATTCTCCGTCCGCGATACCGGCACCGGAATCCCAGACGAGGTCCGCGAGAAGATCTTTGAACCGTTCTTCACCACGAAGGAAGTGGGCAAGGGCACCGGCCTTGGGCTATCGACGGTCATCACCATCGTCAAGAACCACGGCGGTCTGCTCGACCTGAAGTCGGAAGTAGGGCGCGGGACGACGTTTTCCATCTACCTGCCGGCCGCGCAGGATGCGGTTGCGGCCGCTGAAGCACCGGTCAATGCAGAAGAGCTGCGTGGCGGAGGCGAGCTGGTGCTGGTGGTTGATGATGAACCCGCAATCCGTGAGCTGGTCGCCACCGCCCTGATGGATCACGGCTACGGCGTCGTCACCGCGAACAACGGCGCCGAAGCCATCGAGCTGTACGACGGCATGTCCGACCGCATTGCCGTGCTGGTGACCGACATCATGATGCCGATCATGGATGGCGCCCGCGCCATCCGCGCCCTCCGCCAACGGGATGCCAGCCTCCCGGTTGTTGCCATGAGCGGCCTGCTTGAATCCGCCGAAGTCTCACGCAAGCGGCAGGTCAGCGACGTGGAGTTCCTGCGCAAGCCGTTTGACGCCGTCAGGCTGTTGGTGGCCGTCCAGAAGGCCCTGGCCCGCAGGAACCGTCTGCGGATTGATGGCGGTTCCATCGGGCAGCAACGCGCCCTGGCAGCAACCGGATGATCCGCACCGCCCAACCCCGCCGACTCCGCCCATGAAGCGAATCCTGATTGCCGACGACAACGAGGCGTTTCGCGTGATGTTTGCGACCGTGCTGGAGGGGGCCCGCTATGAAGTTGCGCAGGCTGCGAACGGCCGGGAGGCCCTGGGGCTGTTTCTGGAGCTCCGGCCCGACCTCGTGCTCTGTGACATCGTCATGCCCGAGCTCGAGGGAATCGAAACCATGGGAGAGATGCTGCGAATCGTTCCAGGCGTGAGGATCATTGCCATGTCGGGCGGTGGACGGGTGCACGCCCGCGACCATCTGAAGCTTGCCAGAGCCATGGGCGCGTCGGCCACACTCGCGAAGCCTTTCTCCGGTGACGAAGCACTGTGTGTCATTGAAAAGGTGCTCAGGCAGTCCTCACCGCAACGCCCCGCCCGGTCAGACATTCCGGTCGGGGCAGCCCTCTGGGACCGGCATTGACAGCCTCCGGCTGACGCCACGCCTGCGACTCCAAGTTCGCAGGGTTTGCAATCGGCCACGACCATGGCGACCATTCCCGGCCGAACGTGGACACCGAACTGTTCAACTACGATCTGCCTGCGGAACGAATCGCCCAAACTCCGGCGATGCACCGGGATCAATCGCGTCTCCTGTGCCTCGACCGCTCCACTGGCCGGCGGATTCACACCCGATTCGCCTCGATCGTCGACTGCCTGGTCCCAGGCGACGTCCTGGTCCTCAACGACACCCGGGTGATCCCGGCCCGCCTGCGCGGAACTCGGGAGGGCTCGAATGGATCGGCGGAGTTCCTTCTGCTTCGCGAGGTCGCGCCAAATGAATGGTGGGCCATGTTGAAGCCGGGAAAGCGACTGCGGGTTGGCACCAAGGTGCGTCTCTTGGATCGCAATGGAAAACTCTCCGGATTTGCCGCGGTTCTCCTCGAGAAGAACGGCGAGGGGCACGGACGCCTGCTCTTTGATGGACCTTCGCCGCTGCTCGGCGTCCTCACCGAGCTGGGTGAAATGCCCTTGCCTCCCTACATCCGTCCGGATGCGCACAGGCGGGAACTCGACCAGGATCGCTATCAAACGGTCTATGCCCAGACACCGGGATCGGTCGCCGCTCCGACGGCTGGCCTGCATTTCACCTCACCACTGCTGGCAGGGCTGTCGGACAAGGGGGTCGAGCTGCGATACGTGACCCTGCAAGTCGGTCTGGGCACATTCGCGCCGGTAAAGTCCGAACGGGTTGAAAACCACGCCATGCACGAAGAAACCTACCACGTAGGCCAGGAGACGGCCGAAGCGGTGAACCGTGCCCGCGCTGAAGAGCGCCGCGTCATCGCCGTGGGCACCACGAGCGTCCGTGTGCTCGAAAGCGTGGCGGCCGCGAACAACGGACGCTTCGCAGCCGGAAGCGGCACGACGGGGATCTTCATCTATCCGCCGCGAGAGTTTCAGCTGGTCGACGCGCTGGTGACAAATTTTCACCTTCCCAAGTCCACCCTGTTGATGCTCGCAAGTGCCTTCGCAGCACCAGGCAGCACGGACGGCATTGCAGTCATGAAGGACGTTTATCGTGAGGCGATCGAGCGGGGCTACCGGTTTTTCAGCTACGGGGATGCGATGTTCATCCATTAGCCAGCCCATTCCCGATTCCCGCGATCAGACGGGAGAACCATCGCCGGTTTCGACCCAGCGGGCCAGCAGCCACAGAACGTCCGACAGCCGGTTGAGGAAAATGACGATCTCGGCATTCCGCAGCTCGCCCGCCTCCTGCAGGGCACACACCCTGCGCTCCGCCCGCCGTCAGGCCGTC
>DNDP01000228.1:0-8643 GCA_003484235.1 Verrucomicrobiales bacterium | reverse complement strand
CCCCCCCTGCCCCCCCCCCGCCGGCAGGCCGTCCGTGCATGGTCCAACGTCGCGGAACTCATGCAGCTCCCGGGGGTCGCCCAGCCCTTGAAGGAGATGTTTCGCGACTCAAGCTCCTTCACGAGAGCATCGAGCCCGGCGGTCAGTTCCGGAGTCACAAGCTGGAATCCGTCCTTCACATAGCGATCCAGATCCACTTCCCGGGTCGCCAACTCGCCCATGAGCGTCACAAGGTGCTGCTGCACCCGCAGCAGATTTGTCCGGATGAAGTCGCTCTCCGACGAGGCACGCGCAATTCCCAGCGCCGTGTTCAACTCGTCAACGCTGCCATAGGCCTCCACGCGGGGATCGCATTTCGACACCCGCCTGTTGTACATGAGGCCGGTTGTTCCCGAGTCTCCGGTTCTGGTGGCGATGCTCATAAGACGGGTTGAATTACAGGGGGCAAGTGTGAAGTCAAACATGTCCCTGTCAAACCGTGAGCCGCCGACACCCTGCCTGCAGACTTTCCAGCGGATCGGTTGGGGGCTCCCGCCGCGGTTGAAATTCTCAGTCTTGGGAAACTGCATTCACCCGGGCTATTCGATGAGGTAGGCGTGCCCGTCCGGCCGTTGGCGGAACAGTCCCGATTCGGCGCTGCCATCATCCACCCGCTGGTCGAGCTCAAGCATCTGCACTTCGGTGCCACGGTGGCCGGTGATCGATACCGCGGCGATGAAACCGAAGCGGAGGTGATCCCAGCTCCACATTCCGCCGAGGGTGGTGGGATGGGACCATTTGAACTTGCCCAGATAAGGTTCCATGCCCGTCGGAACAGCGCCTGGAGCCGAACTGGGCGGATACGCCGAGTTCTCCGCAGCATAGACCTCGAAGGCCGTGGCGGCGGTCTTCATGTCGGCAAACATGATTGTCGCCTGAGTGTTGGTCCTTGCCTTGATAAAATTGGGAAGAGCGATCGCGGCCAGCAGGCCGATGACTGCGACGACAATCATCAACTCGACCAGCGTGAACCCTTTTGCGGCGACCCGGTTGTTTCTCATGGATGGCGTGATTGTCGCCATTAGCCATCCCTCTGCCATTCAGAAGAATGAGAAACCCGGTGGCAGATATTCCGGCCGGCGGGTTCCGCCGTCTAGTTTGTGGACGCTGCCAGCTGCTGCCGAAGCCGGCGGGATTCCCCTGCGAAAGCACGGGCCGCGTCCAGCAGTTCCTGATTGTTGCCAACCGGCTCGGGGACGCTCCCGCCGGAATCGACCGCTTCGTCGGGATCGCCGAGTCCCGTGTCACGATATCTTCGCAGCCGTTCCTTGAGCAGATCGCGTATCTCCCCGGCGTTTTCCACTCCGTGAAAGTAGCCGATGTGCATCATCTCCCCCGCCCCCCTGTGCTGTCCCTGGGCTTCCGTGGCCGAACCGCCGCCCGCCGTCCGCACCATGACGTCGGAGATGCCCAGCAGCCGCTGCAGCGGTCCCTGCTGCACCGAGGTGTTCTGGATGTTGGCAAAGGTCATCGTCATTTCCCGGATGTCCCAGACTCCGGACCGGATGCGGAGGCTTCGATCCGTGATGATGTACCACCGAAGCTCATAGTCGAACTTCACCAGGTAAAACGTGAACGGCATCTGCAGGACGACGCCCGCGAGACCAATCCATTCCGCCATGTTGATCCAGAAAGCCACGTATTCGGGCAACTGCCGGGTCCATTGACCCAGAAAGATGAGCGCCGACACGGCACCCACAACCACGCCGAGCTGCTTTAGCAGCCACTTGGCAACGAGGAACCGGTAGAAGTTCCTTGCAGCGCGAAACACCCGGACGGAGGAATGGCTCCCTGCCGGCGGCTCCGGCTCCGGTGGAATTCTCAGCAAGTTGAATACGAACCCGCGCATCTCAGCCTTCTTTCGGTGGTTGGGGGAGGGAGCCGCGCACGGCGAGCAGCTCACGGATTTGTCGCAGCTCACCGGCACCGTCGCGAAGTGCGTCAATCAATTCACGCAGTTCTTCGCCGCTCAACGAAACCTGAGCGTTCGTCGGCAGGCTTTCGGCGGCCGGTAAAGAGGCCGCCGCGGTTTTTTCCTTCTGCCCGCGCATCTTGGAGTAGAGAAAATCCCGGATGGCCTCGAACTCGAGCAACCCCTCGATCGTCATCTCCGCCGTGCTGCTGCCGCTGGCCGTCTGAATCTGGATGCTGGCCAGGCCCAGCCACCGCTGAATGAGCCCCGAACTCAGATGGATGTCCTGGATCTTGGCGTAGTTGAGGAGGTTTTCGCGGCGCCACAGGATGCCCCAGCGCATGGCCACCCCCTCGTCATCGAAGCGGTACCGCATCGACCGGTAGCGAAAGTAGGCGGGAAGTATCAGGATCGGGAAGAGCGGGCCCGTGAGCAGACAGGTGATGAAATAGTAGGTCATCAGCTTTGGATGCGGTCGCTCGATCTTGAAAATCTGTGTCTCGGGGAGGGTTTCCATGGTGATCAAGGTGACAATGGCGGACTGCCGTCTGAAAGCGGGCCAAGCAGCACCGATGGCTGGCACCCAAACCAGACCACGCCCAGAGCGATCAGGAGAATCACCGCCAGGACGGCCGGTTGGACACGGAGGGGGCTGAAGCCGTCTGGTGCGGAAGCAACGAATGCCCGCTTCAATACCTGCAGATAGTAGTAGAAGGAAACGGCGCTCATCAGCACACCGATGGCAACCAGCCAGATCAGTCCCAGATCAGCTGAACCTGTTTTGACGGCAGCCGTGAAGACGTAGAACTTTCCGAAGAAGCCTGCCAACGGCGGTATTCCGGCGGCACTCAGCATGAACACCATGAGACAGAGTGCCAGCACGGGAGAGCGTTCACGCAAACCCGCGAAGGATTCAAGCCGGTCGTCACCCGCGTCGCCTTCCACCACCTGTACAACGGCAAATGCGCCCAGCGTCGCCAGTGCATAGGTGACCGCGTAGTAAACCACGGCGGAAACCCCCTCGGCGCTGTTGGCCATGACCCCGACGAGGGCATACCCGCCATGAGCGATCGCCGAATAGGCAAGCAGACGCTTGACGCGGGTCTGGTTGAGGGCGACCAGGTTGCCGATCACCATCGACAACGCCGCGAAGATCGCCAGCACCGGCTGCCAGCCCGGCATGAAACGGCCCCAGCCGGCATCTCCTGCCAGCGTGCCGAACCCGCCCAGCAGCAGGCTCACCAGGACGAAAAACCCGGCAACCTTGGACCCCGAGGCGATGAGCGCCGCCGCCGGAGTGGGCGCTCCTTGATAGACATCCGGTGCCCAAAGATGAAACGGGGCGACCGCCACCTTGAATCCCAACCCAACCAGAGCCATCACCAGCGCAACCTGGAAGAGCATGTCCGGCTCCCGCCCGACGACGCCCTCGGCGATGCCGGAAAAGCTCAGGGACCCGGCAAGGCCGTAGACCAGGCTCAATCCAAACAACGTAAAGGCGGCCGCCATTCCGCCAAACAGGAAGTACTTCAGCGCCGCCTCCGCCGAAGCCCGGCTTTCCTTGTGGAACGCCACCAGGATGTAGAGCGCCAGACTGGTCAACTCGAGGGCAACGAAAAGCATCAGCAGATGCCTTGCACTCGCCAGAAACAGCATGCCCACCGTGGCCAGCAGGAGCAGCGCGAAGTACTCACCCAGGTGGCGGGTGAACTCAACCCGCCACGAGATCAGGGCGGTGAACGCCGTCAGCAGGAGGATCGCCTGCTTTACAAGGGCGATCGTCGGATTCATCACGATCATGCCATCCGCCACGGCGCCCGCCTGTGGCATGATCTGCAACCAGGCCATCCCAGCAAGGCAGGTGGCGGATGTCAGGGTTGCATGGAATGCGCTGCGTTGCGCCGATGTCCGCCCTCTGATCACCGTGAGATCGTTCAACAGCACGAGCAATGCGCCGACAACCAGCATGGACTCCGGTACGGCCAGCCTGAAGACTTCGCTGTACGAAAAATCCGTCACAGACCAACCCCCTTTCGCAGTCCATCAAACAGGGGCGCTTCCAGCGCAGGCGCAATCCAGTCCAGCAACAGGCGGGGAAAGAATCCGACCGCCACGGTGCACGCGAGGAGAAGCGTCGCGCCGGCCTTTTCCTGCCAGGTGATGGGCGCCAGCTGCGGGTCATCGTGCTTCCCGGCAAAGAGTCCTGACCGATCGGGGTAGAAGGACTTCTGCATCGCCCGCAACGTATACGCGACACCGATCACCACTCCGAGGCCGGCGAGAATGGCGTAGGCTGAAAAGCCATGCCACGCTCCAATCAGCACCTGAAACTCCGCAATGAAACCGCTGAAGCCCGGCATGCCCATCGATGCAAAACCCGCCATGGCAAACACCACCGCTGCATAGGGGAGCGCCTTCTTGAGCCGCATCAACTGAAGTTCATCCAGTTCCCGTGTATGGGTGCGATCATATACCATGCGGCCGACTACGGCGAAGAGGAGGCCTGCAATCACCCCATGCGAGAACATCTGCAGCACGGCGCCATGCATTCCAACCATGCTCAACGACAGAAGTCCCAACAGAACGAACCCCATGTGACTGACGCTTGAATAGCCGATGACAAACTTGAAGTCCTTCTGGGCCAGTGCCACCAGCGCGCCATGGACTATGCCGATCACCGCCAGGGCCCCGAGATACGGCGACCAGATCTGAAGTCCAAGCGGAAACAGCGTCATGGCGACGCGCAGGCAGCCATAAGCGCCGAGCTTCATCACGATGCCGGCGAGAAGCATCGAGGCCGCAGTCGGGGCTGCCACGTGACCGGTCGGAGCCCAGGTATGAAACGGCCACATGCCCGCCAGCACGGCGAACCCGACAAACACCAGCGGGAACAGCCATGCCTGCTGGCCCTCGGAAAACGGATGACCTGCGAGGTCCACCAGGCTAAACGACTCCGCCCCCGAAATCACGTGGGCGGCAATGATGCCGAGCAGCACCAGCGCGCTGCTGGCGAAGGAGTAGAGCGCCAGCTTCATGGCGCCGTACTCTCGGTTGGTCGAACCCCAGGCGGCGATCAGGAAGTATTTTGGGACGATCGCGATCTCGTAGAACACGAAGAGCAGAAAGAGGTCGAAACTGAGGAACACTCCGTAGCAGCCGCCGATCAGGGCAAAGTAGAACGCAAAGAAGTCCTTGGGCCGTTGTTCGACGTTCCAGGAGAAAAGCACCCCGGCCACCGCCGCGACGCCGGTCAGGACGATCATTGTCAGGCTGATGCCGTCGACGGCGAGGTGATAGTTGATGCCGAGCGCAGGCACCCACGGAGCGTTGACCAGGGTCTTGACGCCGTCCCCGGCAGCGAAACCGCTCGCACCCGCCAGGCCAAAGACCAGGCCCAGTGCAGCCGTCGCCAGCGCGGTCAAGCGCGCGATCTGGGGCCGGCCCTTCGGCAGGCACATCAGCACCGTCATGCCGAGAAACGAGATGTAGATGGTCCAGGTGAGCATCACAGGACGGCAGCCAAAGCCTTCAAAGTTTCGTTCAGTTTACCGAGCAACCACTGCGGCCAAATGCCAAGCGCGAACATCAGGGCGGTCGGCGGGATCATGATCCAAAGTTCGCGCGGCGTCAGGTCGGGGAATTCCTTCCAACGCTCGTTCAGTGGACCGCTGAAGACGCGTTGCAGGACGTTCAGCAGAAGCCACGCGGTCAGCAACAGGCCCGGTAAGGCGAACACCGCCGCCCACGCCTTGAGCGCAAACACGCCCTTGAAGATCAGAAATTCGCCGACGAAGCCGTTCAAGCCCGGCAGCCCAAGCGACGCAAACAGCGAAATGCCGAACAAGCCGGTGAACACCGGAGCGACCTTGCGCAACCCGCCGAAGTCATCGAGCCCACGCAAGCCACCGGCTCTCCGCTCGATCAGCGACACGAAGCCAAACAACGCCGCGGCGGTGATGCCGTGGTTGAACATCTGCAGCACCGCACCGTTCAACGCCGCGGAACGCTCCGCCAACGCCGCTCCTTCATCGACCATGTAGGAGACGCTCGCAAACACCGCCAGCGCCACATAGCCAAGGTGGTTCACCGACGAATAGGCCAGGATGCGCTTGAGATCGCTTTGCCGGAGCGCGGCGGCGGCGCCGAGGACCACGCTTGCAATCGCCAGCCACAGCAGCGGCGTCTGCAAAGCCATTATCTCACGCGGGAAGATCGGCAGCAGAATGCGCAGCAGACCGTAGGCGCCCATCTTGGACATGGCGCCGGTCAGCAGCATCGTCACGGGTGTCGGTGCCTCGGTGTAGGTCGCGGGCAGCCAGGTGTGAAACGGCCAGATCGGCAGCTTCACCGCGAAGCCCAGCAGCGACAGGCAGAAGATGAACTGCATGAGACCTTGCTCGGTGCTGAATGTCTCGAACAGTTGCAGCGACACCGCCAGGGCCGGGGCGATCTGACCGGATTGCGCGGCTTCCGCGAGCGCGGCGAAACCGAACGGCTGCACCAATTCCAGCCGTCCCGCCGCGAGGAACAGAGCCAGAAACGCGAGCAGCAACGCAATGCTGCCGACCATCGTGTAAATGAAGAATTGCAGTGCCGCACGATCCGCGAGCCGTCCACCCCACCCTTTGATCAGGAAGAACGCCGGGATCAGTGCCAACTCCCAGAAGACGAACCAGTGCACGAAGTTCAATGCAGTGAACGTCCCGAAGAGTCCCGCCTGCAGAAACAACACCAGCGAGTAGTAGCCCCTGCCTTCGCCGCCCGGCGAAACGAACAACGCGAACGGCACGAGCAAGCCGGTCAACAAGACCATCGCCATTCCGAGGCCATCCACGCCGACGTGATACTCAACGCCGATCGTCGGAATCCACGAGAGCCGTTGCTCGAACTGATACCCGGAGTTCGCGCCGTCGAAGTTCAGCCAAAGCGCAATGGTGATCACGAGCGCAATCAGGCTGGTGCCGAGGGCGGTCAGGCGGTTGAGGCCGGACAGGCCGTCGCGCATGAAGAGAATGAAGGAACTGCCAACAACCGGCAGAAAGGTGAGAATGGTCAGGATCGGCAGATCGTTCATCGCCCACCTCCCCAGGCGAGCACGAGCACCACAAGGATCAACGCCACGCCGAACACGCGCAGGTAGCCTTGCACCTGCCCGTTCTGCAGAGCGCCAAGCCGCCCGCCGCCGCGACGAAGGCCCTTGCACCCGACATCGAACCCGAGGTTTACGACAAACTCGTCCGCAAACCGGGCAAGCCACGCAAAGCCGGTTGCGATCAGGCCGGTGAAGCAAACCGCACCGTCGAGCACCTTGCGGTCGAGCCAGTCGGCGAACGCCGCAAATTGCCCCGCCCACCTTATGAAGCTGATTTCGTAGAGTTCATCGACGAAAAAACGGCCGCGCAGCCAGCCCCAGATCTCGGCGTTTTTGCGTTCCAAGGGATCGGGCTCATCCTCGCGTTGATGGGCGACCAGGCCGTAGTACCACCAGCCAAAAACAATGCCCGTCAGCACGACCATCGTGGACAGCGCCATCAACGGCAGCGCATGCACGAAGTTGTGGAGGCTCAGGTGCGGAGTGACGCCCCCGACGTAATCCTGCAACCACGGATAGAGCGGCGTGCCGAAGAAACCGAGCACCACCGCGAAACCGGCGAGCACGATCAACGGACGCGTCATCACGGACGGGTTTTCGTGCGGATCCTTGTGCTGCGCCTCCGAATCGGACTCGCTCTTGAGGTGGACGGCGCCGCGATAGTCGCCGGAGAACACGTAGAACATCTGGCGCGTCATGTAGAAGGCGGTCAGGAACGCTCCGAACACCCCGAGCAGGAACGGCCATTTCGAAGGCGTGAACAACCATGCCGTGTGGAGGATCTCGTCCTTGCTCCAGAACCCGGCGAACAGCGGAAAACCGATCAGCGCCAACGTGCCGATGAAGTACGTCGCGAACGTCACCGGCATGTGCTTGCTCACGCCACCCATTCGCCGGATGTCCTGTTCGTCGTGGCAACCGTGAATGACCGATCCTGCGCCCAGGAACAGAAGCGCCTTGAAGAACGCGTGCGTCAGCAGGTGAAACATCGCCACGCCCACGCCGCCGGTGCCCAGACCGAGGAACATGTAGCCGAGTTGCGAAACCGTGGAGTAGGCGAGGATGCGCTTGATGTCGGTCTGGGAGACGGCGATCAGCGCCGCGAACACCGCTGTCAACGCCCCAACCCAGGTGATCACCACGCGGGCCGCATTCAGGCCGTGGGCGGCCGCCTCTTCTGAGTGGCCGGCAACACTTGCATCGACAATCGGAAACACGCGTGCCATGAGAAAGACGCCCGCGGCGACCATCGTCGCGGCGTGGATCAGCGCGGAGACAGGCGTCGGGCCCTCCATGGCGTCGGGCAACCAGACGTGGAGCGGAAGTTGACCGGACTTGCCAATCGCGCCGCAGAAGATCAACAGCGAGATCGCCGTCGAGAGCAGCATTCCGGCACCGACCGTGCCGGTAACGAGCTTGGTCAGGGCCGATTGTTCGAGGCAACCGTTTCCATCGTCGTAGAAGAGCAAGGTGCCCGTCTCGGCGTAGAGCCAGACCATGCCGATCAGGAAACCCAGATCGCCGATGCGCGTGGTCATGAACGCCTTCTTCGCGGCGGCGGCGGCCGAGGGTTTGTGAAACCAGAACCCGATCAGCAGAT
>DNDP01000071.1:19358-21516 GCA_003484235.1 Verrucomicrobiales bacterium | reverse complement strand
CAGCCCGCCGTCGCCGTACCGGGCTGATGGCCAGCAAACCCTATGTCGCGACCGGCAAGTACATCCAGCGCATGAGCAACTACTGCGACGGTTGCCGCTTCAACCCCGCCGAAGCCACCGGCGACGACGCCTGCCCGTTCACGACGCTTTATTGGGACTTCCTGCTGCGGCACGAGACCGCTCTGGAATTGAACCAGCGGATGAAACTGCAGCTCAGGAATCTGAGCCGGCTCTCCCCCAAAAAACGCCGCTCCATCCGGCAAAAGGCGGCTGCGATTCGCGGCTGAACCCGGCGCGGATTTGCGCTTTGGCAAACCCCGGGCATCATTGGCTGACAACCAACGCCAACACTCCAACATAACCTTTCTGCCATGGAAACTTTGCTCGTGCTTCTGCAGGCGCTCGTGGCCACTTCGATATTCTTCGTGTGGGTGGTCCGCTACGACAACATCGTCCGCGAATTCCGGGAATACGGCCTGTCGCCAGCCCTGCGCGACTTCGTGGGCATCCTCAAACTCTTCTTTGCCCTGTTGCTGATCGTCGGCATCTGGCAGCCGCAATACACCCTGATCGGCGCACTGGGCATTGCGATCCTGATGGCCTGCGCCGTCTTCACTCACCTGCGGGTGAAGAATCCGGCGTTCAAACTTGCTCCATCTCTTGGCTTGATGATCATCGCCCTCGCCCTCGTTGCAGCGAACTGGCCGGCCGGCGAATCCGCCGGCGGCTCCTCATTGACGATGAACTGAACCTGCTGAGTGGGGCGCTCGTCGGCGAGGCGCGGGAGGAACGCCACCCCGGGAATCCTGTGCGGCGAGTGATCAACCAGCGCATGAACGATCCGCAACTGTGGCTGCTGGTTCATATGGCGGCAACAAACTACATGACGGGCGTCATCTGGTTTGTCCAACTCGTGCAATACCCGCTCTTCAGCCGGGTGGGCAAGAACGAGTTCATTCCGTTTGCGAAGGAACACACCGGCCGGACGACATGGGTCGTTGCGCCGGCCATGCTGCTTGAACTGACGCTGGTTCTCTGGCTGGCATGGACCCGGCCGGGGCTGCTCACGATGTCGGGGCTGGCCCTGCTGGTCGTGGCGTGGATCAGCACCTGGGCGTGGCAGGTGCCAATGCACCGCCGGCTGGCGTCCGGTTTTGACGCCGCCGCCCATCGGCGACTGGTGCGCGGCAACTGGGTGCGCACAATTGCCTGGACGATGCGTTCGGTGGTCGCCCTCATGCTGCTGCACCCGCATGTCTGACCTTTTTGTTGCTGAATCATGGGCCATTCTTGCGGCTGATTTGGCGGTCGCTGAACGGTTTTCAGCTCCTTCCCGCAGGCATGCGTAGCGTAAAGAAGCATCACCTGCCATCGAAGCTGTGCGCCAATTGTTGGCGCCCTTTTGCATGGCGCGAAAAAATGGAACGCTGCTGGAACGAAATACGTTGCTGCAACGATCGTTGTCGCGGACTCCTGCAACCCGGTCCGCCGCCCGCCCATGAATGAGCCGACCAAAGAAAGAGAGTTTGACGTTGCGATCGTGGGCGCGGGCATCGCAGGACTGATGACTGCCCGACAACTGGTCGCTGCGGGACGGAGCGTGATCGTGTTGGACAAGGGCCGCGGGGTTGGCGGCCGGATGGCGACCCGTCGCAGCGGACCGGTGGTGTTCGATCACGGTGCGCAGTATTTCACGGCACGCGATCCCGACTTCCTCCGCCTTGTGAACGCGTGGGAACAAGAGGGGCTGGTTCGCCAATGGGCCCGCGGTTTCGCCACGATGGACGGCGGGCGAAAGATTGATGAAACTCCGCGTTGGACCGGGGTCGATGGCATGACTTGCATTGCCAAGGATCTGGCCGCCGACCTGAACCTGCGTTTGCAACAAACGGTGACGGCGGTGCGTCAGCAGACGCGAGGTTGGAGGGTCGCCCTCGCCGAAGGGGATTCGGTTGCCGCTGGCGCCCTGCTGCTGACGCCACCAGTGCCCCAATCCCTGCAGCTGCTGCGCAAAGGTCAGGTTCAGCTGCCGCACGACATCCGCGCGGCACTCGAACGCATTCGCTATGCACCCTGTCTGGCGCTCTTGATCGAACTCGCCGGACCGAGCCGCGTTCCCGCTCCCGGCGGCCTCTGGGGCGACGGCCGGCCGATCGCG
>DNDP01000071.1:18893-19136 GCA_003484235.1 Verrucomicrobiales bacterium | reverse complement strand
CCGGGGGCCCCCCCCCCGGCCGATCGCTTGGCTTGCCGATAATTCTCAGAAAGGCATCTCAGCAGACAGGGCGCACACCTCGCTCACCCTCCATGCGGGACCGGAGTATTCCGCGCAGCACTGGGACCATGGAGAGGCGGATGTGACGCGGGAACTGCTTGCGGCCGCCGCGCACTGGTTGGGCGGCGACGTGGTCTCGACTCAGCTCCATCGCTGGCGCTACAGCCTGCCGGTCGCAACTCA
>DNDP01000071.1:2944-18731 GCA_003484235.1 Verrucomicrobiales bacterium | reverse complement strand
GCCGGTCGCAACTCACCCGGATCGCTGTCTCGCGGCGAGCGTGCCGTTGCCACTGGTCTTCGCGGGGGATGCGTTTGGCGGCCCGCGCGTGGAGGGGGCGGCTTTGTCCGGCCTCGCAGCGTCTCGGGAGGTCGATAGCCTCTTGTGAAGGCCGGCTTCCTGGCGAGGGAGACATTGACGCGGCCGCGCAACCACCCAGACTTCGCGAACCGATGAACAACTCGCAGGGCACAACCGGCAAAACCGTCCGCAACCGGATCAGTCGGGCATGGCTGTCCGACCTCGGCGGGCTTGCGATGTGGCTCGTCGCCTGTTTCGCAGCGTCGGCGATGGGAGCAGTGTTTCCGCCGGGGGAGTGGTATCAGTCGCTCAGCAAACCTTCATGGAATCCGCCCCCGTGGGTCTTCGGCCCCATGTGGACGGCGCTCTACCTGATGATGGCCGTCGCGGCTTGGCGGGTGTGGCGGCGCGGCGGCTGGCGGGTTCAAAAACGGCCGCTCGGGTGGTTCGCCCTTCAGCTCGTCTTGAACGCGGCGTGGACGCCCCTGTTCTTCGGTCTGCACCAAGCCGGTTTCGCCTTCGCCGAGATCGTCCTGCTGTGGCTCGCAATCCTCGCAACCCTGCTTGCTTTCCTTCGCGTTGATCGCCCGGCAGCCTGGCTGCTCGTTCCCTATCTCGGGTGGGTGGGATTCGCCGCCATCCTGAACTTCACCCTTTGGCGGATCAACTGACCGGCGGTCAAATCTGCCTCAAGCCGCCCACGAAACGTCCCTGAATACCCGGCGGCAATTCCGGCAGCGCCACCGCAGCGGCACCGCATCGACAAAAACCATCGCAAGCAGCAGCGCAGCAACCGTACGGATCAGGTTCGCGACGGACCAAAAGGCTCCCACCTTTGTCGAGCCGCAGTCGGGACAGCGAGGGGGACGGTAGAGCTTCACCCCAGAATCTCCCGGATCACCTGCCCGTGATCCATGTCCAGCCGCTTGCGGCCGGGGATCTCGAGCCGGCGGGAATCCAGACCGAGCTGCTGCAGCACCGTCGCGTGAATGTCGGTCACATAGCGCCGGTTGTCGGCTGCGTGAAATCCCAGCTCGTCGGTCTGCCCGTACTGCACGCCGCCCTTCACGCCGCCACCGGCGAGCCACGCGCAGAACGCCTGCGGATGATGGTCACGCCCCGTGCCTTCCGCACCCGGTGACCGGCCAAACTCGGTGCCGAACACCACCAGGGTATCATCCAGCAGGCCGCGCTGCTTGAGGTCCTTCAGCAGGCCGGCAATGGGCTTGTCCACCTGCGCCGCGAGCGAGGTGTGGTTGGACTTGATCTCCGAGTGGGCATCCCACGCGCCGCCACCGCCTCCGCCGTGGAAAATCTGCACAAACCGCACGCCCCGCTCGACGAGCCGCCGGGCCACCAGACACTGTTCGCCAAACGTCCTGGTTTCCTTTTGATCCAGCCCGTAGAGGTTGCGGATGTGCTCGGGCTCGCGCTGCAGTTCCAGCGTCTCCGGAACGCTCGACTGCATCTGGAACGCCAGCTCATAGGACTTGATCCGGGCGCGCAGTTCCTGGTCGTCGGGATAATCGATGCCGGCAAGGTGGTTCAACCGGCCAAGCAGCGTCAGGTTTCCGAGCTGTTCCTCGCGGGTGATGGAGTTCGCCGGCGGGGAGATGAACGGCAGCGGCTTTTTCGGATCGGTGTTCAGCCGCACACCGCCATGTTCGGGGCCGAGATAGGCTGCGCCGTACGTGAAGTTGCCGCCGCAGCAGTCGCCCGTCGGCACGCCGAGCACGACGTACTCGGGCAGGTTTTCGTTAACCGAGCCGAGGCCGTACGAGACCCACGAACCAAGCGTCGGATGACTCAGCTCGCGTGGATGCCGGCCGGTCTGCCAGGTGAGCTGCGCCCCGTGATCGTTGTGAATCGTCCACAGAGACCGCACGACGGCGAGATCGTCGGCGCATTGACCGACGTGCCGGAACCAGTCGCCCACCACGAGCCCGCATTCGCCGTAGGTCTGGTAGCCGGTCTGCAGCGGCATGATCGTCTTGCGGTTGCCGTGCTTGGGATTCGCGCCGATCACGTCCTTCCCCTCGGTGGCGAGGACCGCGGCGTAAGGGGTGTCCTCGATCGACTTGCCGGCATGCCGGTTGAGTTCGGGCTTCACGTCAAAGCTTTCGAGATGGCTGACGCCGCCGCAAAGGAAGATCCAGATCACCGACTTCGCGCGCGGGGTGAAGTGCGGCTCACCCGTCGGCGGCTGCCAAGGTTGGCCGTGCGGCTCGGCGCGGGCGACGCCGTCGCGAAAGAGCATTGCCCCCAGCGCCAGCCCGGTGAAGCCCATGCCCGTGTCGGCGAGAAAGGAACGCCGCGAAATACCGGGGCAGCGGTGGGAAGGATCGGGCGGGTTCATCGGACAGTCACAAAATCGTTGTGGTTGAACAGAACCAGAATGAGATGGCTGCGGCGACGCTGCAGTGCGTCCGCGGACGCCTCCGAATCCGGCTCACGGGCCTCCAAAAACTCGCGGCAAAGCTCCGTTTCCTCCGCCTGGGGCGCGCGGGCCAGCACCCGGCGGAAGGCCTGCGTGACGAACGATTCCTCATCATCGCTGGATGCCGCCAGCTGCCCGGCCAGCGTCGTCGCCTCGCGCAGGGCGAGCTCGCTGTTGGCCAGCGCGAGCGCCTGCTGCGGCATCACGCTCGGCCGGCGTTCGTAGCATTCGGTCACCATCGGCCCGTCAAAGATGCGCAAGAACTCGACTTCCTTCTCGGCGGCCAACCGCAGATAAATGCTTCGTCGCTTGGAGACGAGACCCAGTTCGTGATCGATCTCCGGACCGCCCATCGTGGAATCCAGCCCCCCGGCGGCAAACAGCAGGCTGTCCCGCACCGCTTCGGCCTCGAGCCGGCGGGAATTCATCCGCCAGAGGAATTCGTTGTCCGGATCGATCGCGGCGTTCGCCTCATCCGGCGTGGACGCCATCCGATACGTGCTGCTGGTCACCAGCAACCGGTGCATCTCCCTGAAGCTCCAGCCCCGTGCCATGAACTCCGCCGCCAGCCAGTCGAGCAGCTCGGGATTCGACGGGGGCCGGCCGCCCCGCCCGAAATCGGTCGGCGTTGGCACGATCCCGCGCCCAAAATGACGCAGCCAGACGTGGTTCATCGCCACCCGGGCCGCAAGCGGATTTGCCGGATCCGTGATCCAACGCGCAAACGCCAGCCGCCGCCCGGTGCTTTCCTCCGGGAAGCTCTGGACCTCACGCGGCTTGTAGGCGGTGGACGGTTCGGCATCAAGCTTCTCGTCCGCCGATGCCAGCGCCTTCTCCGCCTCGGCCAGTTTGCCCTGCGCGGATTCAAGTTCCTTGTCCGCCTTCTCGAGCTTCTCCTTCGCCTTCTTGCGTTCGGGCGAGTCTGCATCGGCCTCACCGGTCGCGGCGGCGCCGGCCTCGTCCACCTTGGCCTGCGCGGCCGCCAAGGCGACGGTCGCCCGATGAAGATCCAACTTCGTCTGGGCGCGGGCGGCGATCCGCTGCAGACGTTCGGCCGCCGTCGCCGCCGAAGTCCAGTCCGCGGAACCCTTGCGGCCGGAGTCCTCCAAGATTTCCGCAGCCAAGACCCCTCTCAGCGCGGCAAGTTTCGCATCGGCCACCACCACCAGAAGCTCCTGTTCGGCGACCTTGTCGGCCTTGGGCTCTTGTTCCTCCTTCACCAGCCCGGCCAAAGTCTCCTTCGCCTGTTCCAGCGTGCGTTCGGCGTCGGCAACGACATCGTGCCGGACGAACTCGCGGCGATCGGGCTGCGCCGCGAGGTACGGCAGCTTAACTGGCGCGGCCTCAAGCGCGCCACCGGTTCTCGCGAGGCTGGTCGCACCGGTCAGTGCGGCGGGCACGCCGGCCGACATCAGGCGGTTGGTGTCGGGATGGCGCTCGTCACCGCGCACCAGCAAAGGCGTGAGGTTGTTGGTCAGCGTGTCGAAGGCGCGTACGAGACCATCGCGGTCGCGGTCGACCTCCCCCGGCACGCGGTCCGTGCGGACGTGGTGCGGATCGAAGATCGCCCGCATGCGGAAATAGTCCGCCTGCGAAATCGGGTCGGTCATGTGATCGTGGCACTTGGCGCAGCCGATCGTGACCCCCAGCAACGCCTGCGACGTGTGCTTGATGGTGTCCTCCATCCATTGCTCGCGGCTGAGCATCTTGTAGTTGCGCACCAGGAAGCCCGTCGCGCGCAGGGCGTTGGTGTCGAGCGGCGCCAGTTCGTCCGCCGCCAGCATCTCGAGCAGCATGCGGTCGTAGCCCTTGTCCTCGTTAAGTGATTCGACGATCCAGTCGCGCCACCGCCAGATGTGCCGCTGGCTGTCGCGCACCTGTTTGCCATCGGTCCAGCCCGCCCAGTCGCTGTAACGCCAGACATCCATCCAGTGCCGGCCCCACCGCTCGCCGTGACGCGGGTCGTTCAGCAGTCGTTCGACCACCCGTTCATAGGCATCCGGCCCGGTGTCGGCCAGAAATGCGAGCTGTTCCTCGGGCGTCGGCGGCAGACCGATGAGGTCCACGTAAACGCGGCGCAAGAGCACCTCGCGCGGCGCCTCGCCCCGGGGTTTCAAACCGTGCGACCCGTGACCGGCGGCAATGAAGGCGTCGATGGGGTTGCGCACCCAGCCGGGATCGCGGGCATCCGGAACCTTGGGGCGCTCGACCGAGTCGAACGGCCTCCAGCGATATGAAGCCAGGAACGCCTCAAACTCCTTGCGAAGCCCGTCAATATCCGCCAATTCATCCGCCGTCGGCACGTCTTCGGAGCGACCGGGTTCATGCCCGAGCAGCAGTTCCATTTCGTTGGCGAAGCCGTCACCGTCGGCGTCCTCGCCCGCAATTCGGATCAGCCGCGATTCAAGGTCGGCGGGCCGATTGGCGGCCCTGAGTTCATCGCCCAGCAGCTTGAGCCGGTGCCCGAACGGGTTGTGGGGAAACTCCTCGAGTGTCTGTGGATCCTTGACCTCGCCAGGACGATGACACGTCGAGCACTGTTTGAGTTCCTGGACGAGAAACCGGTCGTAGTGGGCGCTCAACGCGGCGCGGTTGGCGGGGGTGGCACCACCAGGCAAGGCGACCAGCAGTGAAAGGCTCAGGGCGGCGAAGGTCCCGCAACGCGACACGGTCCAACCGCCCGGCGACAGACGGAGGACGCCGCGAGGTTGCTCAGCCATGGACATGACCGGCAGCTTAAGATGTCCACCGGCCACGTCAATCCGGCGTCTGGGTGGGCCATTCGAATGGGAGGAGACGATCCAGTTTGCTTGACCGTGAGAGCTGGTCGAATCCTTGACCAGAACTCGACCTGACCGACGGGCGACCACGAGGAGAAAGTTGCCGTGCTGTTCGCAAACTGAGGGAAACCGCCCAGGACAAGCCATTGGCCATCTAGGTGCACGGGCACACTTCAAGTTTGAATCCCTGGCAGCCGGAAATGTGGGTGTCCGGGCACAAGATCGGCCTGTAATCGGACAATCCCCGACCGCTCCGGCTTTGCGTTGGCGCGGTTCCTCCGGTATCGAGGGGCATGGGTTTGCTTCAGGTGACCGATCGCGGATTGCACTGCGCGGCCGGGAATTTCCACATCGATCCGTGGAAGACGGTGGAGCGGGCGCTGATCACGCATGCGCACGCCGACCACGCGCGAGGCGGCTCAAAGCGCTACCTCTGTGCCGCTCCCGGCGTCAGCGTGCTGCGCGAACGACTCGGCCGGGAAACCTCCATTGAGGGCATCTCCTACGGCGAACGGCGGGTCATGGACGGTGTGACCGTTTCGTTTCATCCGGCGGGTCATCTCCTCGGCGCCGCACAGATCCGGGTCGAGCACCGCGGCGAAGTCTGGGTCGTGAGCGGCGACTACAAGACCCAGCCCGACCCGACCTGTGCGACCTTCGAGCCGGTGAAGTGCGACACTTTCGTGACCGAATCCACCTTTGGGCTGCCCATCTATCGCTGGCCCGAGCCGGCCGCCGTCATCCGCGAGCTGCACGAATGGTGGTCGACGAACCAGCAAGCCGGCCGCACCTCGATCGTCTTCGCCTACTCGCTCGGCAAGGCCCAGCGCATCCTCGCGCAGCTCGACGGCAGCGTTGGCCCCATTCTTGTCCACCCGGCCATCGCGGCGATGCTGCCGCATTACGGGGCGGAAGGTGTCCGTTTTCCGCCGACGGACAATGCCGCCAAGGACAACCTTCGCGCGACGGCTGGCAGGGCGTTGGTGATCGCACCGCCCGCGGCGGATGACTCGGCACTGGTCCGTGCGGCCGGGGAGGTGTCCACCGCGTTCGCCTCGGGCTGGATGGCCGTGCGCGGAACCCGCCGCTGGCGCGCGGCCGACCGCGGGTTCGTGATGTCAGACCACGCGGACTGGGCGGGATTGAATGACGCGATCACCGCCACCGGCGCCGGGCGCGTGCTGGTGACACACGGTTACACCAAACCGCTCGTCCGTTGGCTGCGCGAACGCGGCCTCGAGGCGGACGAGCTGGCAACGCAGTTCGTCGGCGAGAGGGAGGACCGGGAGTGAAGCGCTTCGCCCAACTGTTCCACGAGCTGGATGGGACGACGCGCACGTCCGAAAAGTTGGCGGCACTGGAGCGATACTTCCGCGATGCCCCGCCCGCCGACGCAGCGTGGGCGCTGCACTTTCTCCTCGGGCGCCGTGGGCGCCGGCCGGTCACGAGCACCCGGCTCCGCGAGTGGACGGCGGAGGCGAGCGGCCTGCCGTTTTGGCTGGTCGAAGAAAGCTACGAGGCGGTCGGCGATCTGGCGGAGACGATCGCGCTGCTGCTGGAGGGGCGGATTCATCCGCCCAATCCGGCCTCTGTGGCGGCTGAGGCCGCCGTTCCGGCCGCACCGGAGTTCCGCGAGCTGGTCACCGGGCATCTGCAGCCACTGGCCGACCTTTCAGAAGCGGAACAACGCGCGTCCCTGTTCGCCACGCTCGCCACGCTCGACCAGACTGGGCGGTTTCTGTTTCTAAAACTGCTGACCGGCGGTTTCCGGCTGGGCGTTTCGCGGACGCTCGTGGTGCGCGCCCTGGCCGCGGTGGCGGGACTGGACCGGGCGGTCATGGAGCACCGGCTCCTGGGCAGCTGGCAACCGACGGCCGGCGACTTTCAACGGCTGGTCGCCACGGACAGCAACGGCGATCCCGCGCGTCCCTACCCATTTTACCTCGCCTCGCCGATCGAGCAGAACACCGACCCCATCACCGACTCCGCCGGCTGGCTGGCCGAGTGGAAATGGGACGGCATTCGCGCGCAACTGATCCGCCGTGCCGGCCAGACGATCCTGTGGTCGCGCGGCGAGGAGGTCATCACGCCGGGGTATCCCGAGATCGTCGAAGCGACGGCCGCGCTGCCCGATGGCACCGTGCTCGACGGCGAACTGCTCGGCTGGCGTGGCGGGACGCCGCTCCCGTTCAACGAACTGCAGAAGCGGCTCGGCCGGAAGGCGGTTCCCGCCAAGGTTCGCCGCACGGTGCCGGTGGTGTTCATGGCCTACGATCTCCTGGAACAGGAGGGCGAGGACATCCGTACCGAGCGATTGTCGGTCCGTCGTGAGCGGCTGGACCGGCTCGTCAACTCCGCCCGAGCGAACTGGAAAACACTCAAACCGGGCGGGCGGGAAGAGATTCAAGGGGAACTGTTCGCGGTGGCCGGGCTGAACCCGGAGGAGCCGGCGCAGTTCGCCATCCTGCTTTCGCCGCGAATCGACGCAGGCTCCATGACCGACCTGGCCGACCGCCGCAGAGAGGCCCGCGCCCGCGGCGCCGAGGGGCTGATGCTCAAGCGGCTCGATTCCCCCTATGGCGTCGGGCGCGAACGCGGCGCCTGGTGGAAGTGGAAAGTCGACCCGCACACAATCGACGCCGTGATGATCGCCGCGCAACCGGGCCACGGCAAACGCGCGGGCCTGTTCACCGACTACACCTTCGGAATCTGGCGCGACGACGAACTGGTTTCCTTTGCCAAGGCCTACTCGGGGCTGTCGGCCGACGAGATCCAGGCAGTGGATCATTGGATCCGCGCCAACACCACCGGCCGGCATGGCCCGGTGCGGACCGTAAAGCCCGAGCTGGTCTTCGAACTGGCGTTCGAAGGGGTTCAGGAATCCTCCCGGCACCGGAGTGGTTTGGCCCTCCGGTTCCCGCGCATCTCGCGCTGGCGCAAGGACAAGCCCGCCCGCGAGGCGGACACGGTTGAATCGCTCGGCCACCTCCTCAACAAAGGGGTTCCCACCAGCGTAGATTGACCTATACTTCTGCCGCTCCACCCGCCGGTGCCGCCGTCACGCGCTGCGGGCAGGGATCTGGAATCGCATGAGAGTACGAATGAAGCTTCACCCGGCCGCCGTCGGCGCCCTGTTCTTCGCGGGACTGGGCGTTGGCGCCGGCCAATTGCCGGCCGCGCCCCCTCCCGGGGCCGAGCGTTTCCGCCAGGAGATTCTCCCCATCCTTCAGGACCGCTGCTTCGACTGCCACGGTGACGGTGAGAACAAGGGCTCGATGACGCTGGACCAGTTCAAGGACGACCAGGACCTGCTGGGACGCCGCGACCTGTGGTTGAGCGTGGCCAAGAACGTGCGGGCGCGGATCATGCCGCCGGAGCGCAAGCCGCAGCTGACGCCCGAGGAAAAGGAGAAGCTCCACGCCTGGATCCAGCAGGACGTCTTCCGGATCGATCCCGCCAACCCGGATCCGGGCCGGATCACCGTCCGCCGGCTGAACCGCGTCGAGTACCGCAACACCATCCGCGATCTGATGGGGGTCGACTTTGACACCGAGCTGGAGTTTCCGCCCGACGACACAGGCTACGGTTTCGACAACATCGGCGACGTCCTGAGCATGTCGCCGTTGCTGCTGGAGAAATATGTCCGGGCGGCCGAGACGATCGTCGGGCAGGCAGTGCCGACGGCCCCGAAGGTGATGCCGGAACACATCGTGTCCGGGAAAAGCTTCTGCTCGCCCGACGGCAGCCAGACCGGCGACCGGCTATCGTTCTACGACGCCGCGACCCTGACGAACACCGTACAGATCACCCATCCGGGTGAATACACCGTGGTCTTCGAGGTCCATGTGGACGGCGAGTTTGCCTTCGATCCCGGCCGCTGCCGCGCGATCTTCTCGATCGACGGCGAGGCCTGCGCCCAGGACGAGTTTGTCTACGCGTTTTCGGACGATCCCGACCGGGGTGCGACATTCCGTTATCCGGTCGCGCGAACGCTATCCGCCGGTGAGCATCTCCTGACCATCGAGCTCCAGCCGCTGGTCGAAAAGGAGAAGCGCCTCAACCGGCTCGACTTCCGGGTCAAGGCGGCAACGGTCCGCGGCCCGGCCGATGACCGGCACTGGGTAAGACCGGCCAACTACGCGAAGTTCTTCGGGGAGGGTCCGGCAACCGACGAGCCCGCTGATCGGCGCATCCACGCGCGGCTGCTCCTGCAGGATTTTGCCACCCGCGCCTATCGCCGGCCCGTGGACGAACGGGTGCTCGACGGCCTGGTGGGCCTGGCGGAGGCGACCTACCGGGAACCGGGCAGATCATTCGAGGCGGGCGTGAGCCGGGCCATGACTGCGGTGCTGGCATCGCCGCGGTTCCTGTTCCGCATCGAGGCGGATGACCCGGCTTCGGCGGCGGAGCGGTATCCGCGGGTCGACGAATGGTCGCTGGCCTCGCGGCTCTCCTATTTTTTCTGGTCCAGCATGCCGGACGAGGAGCTGTTCAGGCTGGCGGCCGCCGGCCGGCTGCGGGAAGAGCTGCCGCAACAGATCCGGCGCCTGCTCAACCATCCGCGGTCGGCCGCGCTGGTGGAACACTTCACCGGCCAGTGGCTGCAGTCCCGAAACCTGAGCCATGTTCCGATAGACCCATTGGCAGCGCTGGGGTTTCAGGGCGAGTTGGAGGCGCTTCGCGAGAAGCATGGCCGGCAGCTGTTCCGGCGCGGGGGCGACGATGAATCAGAGGAGCTCAAGGCCGCGCGGGCGCGTTCCCGCGAGCTGTTCCAGCTCTCCAACCGGTTCAATCCGAAACTGCGCGAAGCCATGCTCCGGGAGACCGAGCTGGTGTTCGAGCACGTGCTGCGGGGCAACCGGAGCGTGCGGGAGTTTCTGGACAGCGATTACACCTTCCTCAACGAGCAGCTCGCCGCGCACTACGGAATCGAAGGAGTCGAAGGCGACGAGCTGCGGCTGGTCAACCTGCCGCCCGGCAGCCCGCGCGGCGGCATCCTGACGCAGGGCAACATGCTGCTCGTCACGTCGAATCCGACCCGCACGTCGCCCGTCAAGCGCGGCCTGTTCATCCTCGAAAACATCCTGGGCACGCCCACGCCGCCCGCCCCACCCAACGTTCCCGAACTGGAGGAGGCGGCAAAGGAGGCCTCCGACCACGAGCCCACCCTGCGCGAGCTTTTGGCGCGTCATCGCGAAGACGCGCTGTGCAGCTCCTGCCACAACCGGATCGACCCGCTTGGCCTGGCGTTCGAGAACTTCACCGCGATCGGCACGTGGCGGGACAAGGAGGCCGGCCAGCCGATCGATCCATCCGGCGACCTGATCACGGGCGAATCCTTCCAGGGCGTCCAGGAATTGAAACGGATCCTTGGGGACCGGCACCGGGCCGACTTCTACCGCTGCCTCACGGAGAAGCTGCTGACCTACGCGCTCGGCCGGGGCCTCGAGTATTACGACGAATACACCCTCGACCGGATCGTGGAGCGGCTAGAACAGGACGACGGCCGGATGCTCACTTTGATCGAGGGCATCGTCGAATCCGCACCCTTTCAGAAACGCCGGAGAATCGATTCGCTTGCCGCCGGCATCCGGCCGGCCGGACCGGAAGATTCACGCCTGACGCAAACCAACGACTAGCAAGCCCATGAAAACAAAGCCCTCGCACCGCCTTTCCTCCCTTCAATCGCTCGCCACCAACCGCCGCCGCTTCCTGCGCGGCCTTGGCGTGGCTCTGGCCGTGCCCGCCTTTGAATCCATGTTGCCGGCGGCGGCCACGCGGGGTTCCAGCCAGGTCCGGCCGCCCCGGCGCGTCGCCTTCTGCTCGATTCCCAACGGCGTGCAGCAGGACAACTGGTGGCCGGCCGGCGAGGGGCGCGACTTCGTGCTGAACCAAACGATGAAGCCGCTCGAGCCGTTCAAGGACGCCATCCAGGTCATCGGCGGGCTCGATCACGAAAATGCGACGCCCGGTCCGGACGGCGGCGGCGATCACGCCCGTGCGAACGCCACGCTGCTGACCGGCGTGCGGGCGCGCAAGACGGCCGGCGCGGACATCCAGCTCGGCGTGTCGATCGACCAGATCATCGCCAACCGGATTGGCGACCAGACCCGCTTCGCCTCGCTGGAGCTGACCTGCGACAAGGTCCGCAAGGCCGGCCAGTGCGACTCGGGTTATTCCTGCGCCTACCTCTACAACATCTCCTGGCGCTCGGCGACGACGCCCATGACGCCCGAATCGAATCCGCGGCTGCTGTTTGAACGGCTCTTCGGCACGGGCGAAGGCGCCTCCGTCCAGCAGCAGCGGCAGCAGGAACAAAAATCGATTCTGGACTTCATCCTGAACGACGCGCGCGCGCTGCGGCGCGAACTCGCCCACCCGGACCAGCAGAAGCTGGAAGAATACCTGACCGGTGTCCGCGAACTCGAGCAGCGCATCGACCGCGCGGAGAAGTTCGGCGACCTCCCGGAAGTGCAGATGGCGATGCCCCCGGGCACGCCGCCCAACTTCGGCGAGCACATGGACCTGATGTTTGAAATCCTGGCGCTGGCGTTTCAGACCGACTCGACCCGCGTGGGCACGCTGCTGCTGGCCGGAGACGGCACCAACTACGCCTTCCCGCAGATCGGCATTCCCGAAGGCCACCACTGGCTGACGCACGATGCCGGCAGCCACCCGCACCAGTGGGAGAAGGTGGCCCGGATCGACCAGTATTACGCCGAACATTTCGCCCGGTTCCTCGGCAAGCTGAAGGCAATGAAGGACGTGGACGGCTCGTCGGTGCTCGACAACTCGATGATCTTCTACGGCGGGGCAATCGCCGACGGCAACCGGCACAACCACGAGAATCTGCCGGTGGTCCTGGCCGGCGGCGGCGGCGGCACGCTGACGGCGGGACGGTTCGTCAAGTTTCCCTCCCAGCCGATGAGCAACCTCTTCCTCAGCCTGGCCGACCGCATGGGCGTGGATGGCCTGGAACGGTTCGGCGATTCCACCGGCCGGATCGGCAGCCTATAGGCTTGGCGGCGCGCCGCGGAAGCAGGGCATGGCCGGTGCCTGACCGTCCGGGCCGCGTCAAGGGCCGGGCTTCTCCGGCTACCAGGTAGCGGCATCCAGTCCGGCCCGGGCACACCAGATCACGACAGCGACAAGCCCCACGGCAAAAAGCCCGAGCAGGACTGACTCGATCCGTCCAGAGCCGGACGAACCCGCCTGCCCGCCGTCGTGTCCGGTCCGCCGCGGATCCGCCTTCGCCCGGCCACTCGCCTTGGCCGGCTCCGTGGAGACCGTGCCCGCGAAACCGGCTGCCTGGTCACCGTTGAACGTGAGCGTTTTCATGCTGCCAGTGTTCCCCGGCGGTCCGGCGGTGAACAGGAGCAGTCAGCCAACAATCCGACCGTACAGCCGGTTTTCCGGAATTGTACCGGTCAACTTTGTGTGGAATTGTGACTGTTACGGTCACCCGGCGACTGCTAGCGTCGCTTTCAATGCAGACCACCGCCCCTTCGCCCGACCGGGTGAAACATGATCACCCGGAGAATCTCTACCGCCAGGTGGCGCGGAACATCGGTTCGCTGATCGCGCACGGCACGCTCTCGCCCGGCGAGCGGATCCCTTCCGTGCGCCAGCTGAGCCGGCAGCAGGAGGTGAGCATTGCCACGGTCACGCAGGCTTACCGGATGCTGGAGAACGAGGGGTTGATCGAGGCGCGTCCGCAGTCGGGCTACTACGTCCGCCGGCGCAGCGTAGTCGCCCTGCCGGAGCCGGAAATGGTCAGGCCGCGCCCGCAGTCGAGCACGGTGGATGTCGGGCAGCTGGTGCTGGAGGTGGTCCGCAGCGGATGCGATTCGCGGCTGGTCAACTTCGGAACGGCCCTGCCCGCGCCGGAGCTGTTTCCGAATGAGCAGCTGCACCGGGCCATGGCGCGCATGGCGCGCCGCAATCCCGAGCAGGGAAACAGCTGCGACACATCGGCGGGCAACGGCCTGCTCCGCCGTCAAATCGCCCGCCGCGCGCTCCACGCCGGCTGTTCGCTTTCGCCCGACGAGATCGTCATCACCAACGGCGCGACCCAGGCCCTGCAGCTGTGCCTGCGTGCCGTCGCCTCGCCCGGCGACACGATTGCCATCGAGGCGCCGGCCTACTACGGCGTTCTGCACATCATGGAGTCGCTCGGCCTGCAGACCTGCGAGATCCCGACCTACCCCCGTCACGGTGTATGCCTGGACGAACTGGAGAAAAGGCTCGACCGCTGCGACATCAAGGCCTGCCTCTTCTGCCTCAACCACAGCAACCCGCTGGGCAGCTGCATGCCCGACGCCAAGAAAGAGGCCCTGGTGGAACTGCTGGCGCGGCGCAACATCCCGTTGATCGAGGACGACATCGCCGGCGATCTCTCGCTGGCGCCGGTGCGGCCACGAACGGCGAAATCCTTCGATCGGCGCGGGCAGGTGCTGCTTGTCAATGCCTTCAGCAAGACCCTGGCGCCGGGCTACCGGATCGGCTGGGTGGCTGCCGGCCAGTATCAGGAGCGGATCGAGTATCACCGGTTTGTCACCAGCTGCGCCATCGCCAGCCTGCCCCAGATGGCCATCGCGGAGTATCTGGCGAATGACGCGTTCGACGTGCATCTCCGCAGGCTGCGCAAGTTCTACGGGACGCAGTTCCGCCTGTTCAGCGAAGCCATCAGCCGCCATTTTCCGTCCGGCACCAAAGTGACCCGGCCGAGCGGCGGCCAGGTGCTCTGGGTGGAACTGCCGGAAAAGGTCGATTCGATGCAGGTTTATGAGCTGGCGCTGGAAAATCGGATCAGCATCGCGCCCGGTCCCATCTTCTCCCCGACCCGGCGGTTTCGAAACTTCATGCGCCTCAATTGCGGAGTGCTGTGGAATCAGCGGACGGAAAGCGCACTGGCGACCCTCGGCTCGATCGCCTGCAAACTGGCGGGTTAGCCAGGCGGGCCCCGGGCCGGACATGGCCTTCCTCAGATCATCGTCAATATTAGGGACTTCAAAAATCCCATTGGCTGTGGATGATCTCGGCCTATTCGCATGGGCTACCCAATTTCTCCCCTCCGCCGCAATCGCGTTCTCGCATTGACGATCCTCTGCTGCCTCGCCGGCGCCGATCCCTCCGGTGCCACCGAGTTCCCCTCAACCGCTACCGCCCGTGGCACCGTCTTCCATGACCGGAACGGGAATGGCATCCGCGATGGGCGCGAGTCCGGCATTGGCGGGGTGCTCGTTTCCAACCAGCGCGAGGTCGTGAAAACCAACCGCCGGGGCGAGTGGGAACTGCCGGCCACCGACGACACGATCTTCTTCGTGATCAAGCCCGAGGGCTGGATGACGCCGCTCAACCATCACCGGCTGCCCCAGTTCTACTACGTCCACAAGCCGCACGGCTCGCCGTTGACCAAGTACTCCGGCGTCGCCCCGACCGGGCCGCTGCCGGAGTCCATCGACTTTCCATTGACCCGCCAGCGTGAACCGGACGAGTTCCGGGCGGTGTTTTTTGGCGACCCCCAGCCGCGCGACCAGCGGGAGATTGACTTCATCGCCCGCGACGTGGTGGAGGAACTGGTCGGAACGGACGCGAAGTTCGGCGTGACGCTCGGCGACATCTTGTTTGACGATCTGTCCCTGTTCGAGGCGAACAACGCCCTCATCGCGCTGATCGGCATCCCCTGGTACAACGTCATCGGCAACCACGACATGAACTACGACGTGCCGGACGATCGCCATGCTGACGAGACCTTCCACCGGCATTTCGGCCCGAACTATTACGCGTACGAGCACGGGCCGGTGGTCTTCGTGGCGCTCGACAACATCAAGTGGGGCGGGGCCAAGCCCGAAGGCACGGGCACCTACACGAGTGCACTGGGCGAGGAACAGCTGACATGGTTGCGCAACCTCCTGCCGCACATTTCCCGGCGGCAGCTCATCCTGTTCATGATGCACATTCCGATCTACGACACCCAGGACCGCGAGGAGCTGTTCCGGCTGATCGAGGACCGGCCCTACACGATGTCCATCTCCGGGCACACCCACTGGCACGCGCACAAATTCCTGGGTGAAAAGGAAGGCTGGCGCGGGGCCGAACCGCATCATCACGTGGTCAACGTCACCGTCAGCGGAAGCTGGTGGTCGGGCGAACCGGACGAGACCGGCATCCCGCACACGATGATGCGCGACGGCGCGCCCAACGGTTACACGTTCCTGAACTTTGACCGCAACCAGGTGGTGGTCGACTACAAGGTGGCCCGCCGGCCCGCGGACTATCAGATGAACATCTTCGCGCCCGAGGAGGTGACCATCGCCGACGCTCCCAAACACCCGGTCTACGTGAACGTCTTTAACGGTTCGGAGAAGTCCACCGTGCGGATGCGGGTCGGCCGGAACGGCGAGTGGATCACCCTGAACAAGGTGCTGGAGGAGGATCCGTATTTCGTCTCGTTGAAGGAGCGCGAAACCAAGCAGCCCGAGACGCTGACCAACCGCGCCCTGCCCGC
>DNDP01000071.1:0-2683 GCA_003484235.1 Verrucomicrobiales bacterium | reverse complement strand
GATCCTTTTCATCCCCATGGCCACCCCTTCCGCAGCCCCGGTCGCCGCGAAATCGGTCGCGGTCTCCCAGCGTCTCATGTCCCTCGATGCCCTGCGGGGCTTTGACATGCTTTGGATCATGGGCGGCGACTCGATCGGCCACGCGCTCGACCATTGGCATGCCGCGGAGTCGGGGCCGCTGCGTGTCCTGGCAGACCAGCTGAACCACGTCGCGTGGGAGGGCTTCCGCTTCTATGACCTGATCTTCCCGCTGTTCGTCTTCATCGTCGGCGTGTCGCTGGTCTTTTCGCTGACGAAGACCATCGAACGCGAGGGCCGGCCGGCGGCGGTGAACCGGATTCTGCGTCGGGCGGCGCTGCTGTGGTTCATCGGCGTGCTCTACTACGGCGGCTGGTCGCAGGGAATCGACCAGATCCGGCTCTTGGGCGTGCTGCAGCGCATCGCGCTGTGCTACCTGATCGCCGGGCTGTTCTTCGTCTACCTGAAGCCACGGGGGTTGCTGATCTCGCTCGTGGCGCTGCTCGGCGGTTATTGGGCGATGCTGACCTTCATCCCCATGCCGGGCCTGAGCGAAGTCAGCTTCGCCGAGGGCAAGAACCTGACGAACTGGGTGGACTCGCAGTATCTTCCCTTCCGCAAGTGGGACGGCACGCACGACCCCGAGGGGCTGCTCTCGACACTGCCGGCCATTGCCAGCTGTCTGCTGGGCGTGTTCGCCGGCCTCCTGATGCGGGACGCCCGCCAGTCGCCGCAACGCCGTTGTCAGATCCTGTTCGGCGGCGGGATTGCGCTGATCCTGCTCGGCCACCTGTGGAGCCTGCAGTTCCCGGTCATCAAGAAGCTCTGGACCAGCTCCTACGTGCTGATTGCCGGCGGCTGGAGCGCGGTGCTGCTGGGCGCGTTTTACTGGGTGATGGACATCAAGGGCTGGCAGCGTTGGGCGCAGCCGTTTGTCTGGATCGGTTTGAACCCGATCACGATTTACCTGCTGGGGAACGTCATCAACTTCGACCAGCTCGCCGGCCGGGTGCTGGGCGGCCCGCTGAGTTCGTGGGCCAATTCGGTCTCCGCCGGCTCCGGCGACGTGCTGTTCGCCGTCGGCGGCATGTTGCTGGCGGTTTGGGTGGCTTGGTTCCTGAACCGGCGGAAGTTGTACCTGCGGTTGTAGTCGATCCGACGGCAACACGCTCGCCGTGCGAACCTTAGACTTGAACCACCGGTGCATTGGCGCAATTCTCCCCGCAACGTTCCACTGACTATGAAGCACACACCCGCCCGAATTCTACCGCTCTCCCTCTGCGCCCTTATGCTTGCCGGCGCTGTACAGGCCGATGACCGCCCCGTGGTCCGCCGTTCCCCGGCCGAGCCGCCCAAGGAACCCGTCTTTCCCGCCATCGGCTCCGTGATCCGGCTCGATCCCGCCCTGGACAAGCTGATCGCCCCGGGCGCCCGCATCGAGAAGCTGGCCGAGGGCTTCGACTGGGCGGAAGGCCCGGTGTGGGTCTGGCGCCGGCACTCGATCCTCTTTTCCGACGTGCCGCAGAACAAGGTCTGGGAATGGGATTTCCGCCACGACAAGACCGTGTATCTCGAACCGAGCGGCAACACGGGCCCAAAACCCGGCCAGGGTTCGAACGGACTGACGCTCGACAGCCAGGGCCGCCTGGTGCTGGCGCAGCACGGCGACAGGCGGATCGCCCGGCTGGAGAAGGATGGTTCGTTCACGACCATCGCCCAGTATTACAAGTGGAACCGCTTCAACAGCCCGAACGACCTCGTCTACCACTCGAACGGCGACCTCTATTTCACCGACCCGCCGTACGGCCTCCAGGGCGGCAACAACTCACCCGACAAGGAGATCCCCTACAACGGCGTCTACCGGGTGGACACCAAGGGTGAAGTCACGCTGCTCGACGGTGAGTTGACTTTCCCGAACGGCATCGCGTTCTCGCCGGACGAGAAGACGCTCTACGTCGCCATCTCCGATTCGGCGCGTCCCCAGATCGTCGCCTACGACGTCAAGCAGGACGGCACGCTGAATCTCAAGACGCGCCGGGTGTTCTTCGACGCCAAGCCGCTCAAGGACGCCGGCGGCAAGGGCTCGCCCGACGGCCTCAAGGTGGATGTCCACGGCAACGTCTGGTCCACGGGCCCCGGCGGCGTGCTGGTCATCACGCCCGATGGCCGACACCTCGGCACGATCAGCACGGGCGAGGCGATCGCCAACTGCGGCTGGGGCCACGGCGGCTCCGTGCTGTATTTGACGTCCGACATGTACCTCTGCCGCATCGAGACGTTGACCATGGGCGTGGGTCCCGGTTTCTGAGGACGCTCGATGAAGCGCTTTGCAGCCCGGCTGTTGGTCCTGTTGACCGCAGCCGGGCTTTTTCATGCCCGGGCGGCGGACTGGCCGCGATTCCTCGGCCCCCACGGCGACGGCACCTCCCCGGAAACCGGCCTGGTTGACTCCATTCCCGACGGTGGACTGCCCGTGCTCTGGAAAAAGGAGATCGGCACCGGCTACAGCGCACCCTCCATTCGCGCTGGACAGCTCGTCCTGTTTCACCGGCTCGGCAACGAGGAGATCATCGAGGCGATGTCGGCTTCGCAAGGCGCGTCCGGCTGGCGGCACGCCTATCCCACGGCCTACGTCGATCCCTACGGCTACAACAACGGCCCGCGC
>DNDP01000365.1:3565-10750 GCA_003484235.1 Verrucomicrobiales bacterium | reverse complement strand
CGCCACTTCTGATCGCACCCACGGACAATGAATGTCGCCGATCCGGATTGCCGGACGAATCTCCGATGACGTGCGCCGTGGTATCCCCTCCGCCCTGAGATCAGGTGGCTTCGGTCAACGGGATGACCCGGTCTGCAGGCGGTTGGGGTGTGGGCGGCAGCCTGAGGGTGGGGATGACTCCGGCCTGATTGGTTGCCTAGGTTGAAGGCCAGTTGCCGTAATTTCCCTAAAGAGCTTGAGCGGACCGGCAGACTACTCGGTCCGTGCAGGTTCCGAGAGCGAAACGATGTGAACTGGATTGATGGTGTGGGAAACTTCCCGCTCGTCGATCACGACCACGATTTTTTGGGCGAGAGCGATGAAGTCGCGGTGAGGTACCGTTAATTTCCGACCGTCTGAGAGGCAGAGGGTGAACGGCTTGAACGCCTCCTGGAGCCGGCTCCTGATCTGATCGATGATCATGCTTGGAAGGTAGCTGGTCAGGCCGCGTCGTCAATTTCATTGGCGATGGCAAGACCGGGGCAGGCGAAGCTTTTCCGGCTCAGCGGATGTCGGCATTCTGGCGCTACAGTTCTTCCTCCACCCACTTCACACTGTGGTCGCCGGTCACGGCGATGGTCTCGGGTGGTGAGTCGATCCGGAAAAAGGACCACGGCCCGGGAATGAAAGGGTACCGTTCGATCGTCGATTCGTCGATCTCGATGCCGAGACCGGGCGCCTGGGGAACTGTGAGGTGACCGTTCTCGATCGGCAGCGGCTCTTTGAGGATCTCGTCTGACAGCGGAAACGGATACATGCCGGCACGGCCCTGATTTGCGTAGCAGGGAAACTCCAGCCACTCGACCACCTCCGCAGGCCAGCAGATGCCGAGGTGGGCCGCGGCCAGCACCTCGAGATTGTTGCCCCAGCTGTGGAAGGCAAACTTCAGACCGGCCTTCTGCACCGCCGCGAAGATCCGGCTGCCCAGGGCAAAGCCACCCTGGCAGCAGACGTCCATCTGCACATAATCGGTCGCGCCGGTCCCGATCAGGTCGAGAAATCCGTCTTCGGTCTGCTCGTGCTCGCCGGTTGCAATGGTCACCAGACCCTTACCGCGCAGTCGACGATACGCCTCGTGATCATCCGGCGGCAGCGGTTCCTCGAGCCAGACCGGCTGAAAGGCCGCCATGTCGCGGGCGAGCTGCGTGATGGTGTTGAAGTCGTAGCTGCGATCCCCCATGCGCCACCAGGAATGGGCGTCGATCATCAGGCCGAAATCGGGACCCGTGGCCTGGCGCATCAGTTCCACCGTCCGCAGATCATCCTCGGGCCCCAGTGCGGGGCGCATCTTGTAGGCGGGAAATCCCATCGCCTGCACCGCAGCCGCTTCCTCGGCGAACCGTTCGGGCGGCATGTACATTCCCGCACTGCCGTAGAGTTTGATGCGGTCGCGTTTTCGGCGGCCGATCAGTTCGGAGAGCGGACAGCCTTCAAACTTCGCCGCCAGATCCATCACCGCGATCTCGACCGCACGGAAGGTCTTTTCAGTTTCCAGCAAACCGCTGAAACCAAACGAGGCGAACTGCAACGGATCCCGACCCACGAGAAACGGCTCAATGACCTCGCGGATTTCAGCGGCGGCCTTGGCATGGGCCGGCCCGGGCGCAAAGCCCTTGAGCCCGCTGTCGGCCGTCACCCGGATCAGCATGGCGTCGCGCTTGAGGATCGTCCGAACGCCGCCAAAATTCGGCAGCCGGATGGGCTCCGGCATGGGATAGGACATCAGGAACGCTTCGACGCGGGAGATTTTCATCGCGGCGAAGGGTGACGAACTTCCAGGGCGAGGTCCAGCGTCCGGCACGGGTCTGCGAACGGCATGAATATTTGTCGGAGCCGGCGGTCTATCTCGGGCATGCCAACGTTTTGCATCCATGTCCGGGCCTCGGCGATGTTGTTCGCCCTGGCTTTTTCCGTCCAAGTTTTCGCCGCCGACGACAAGCCGTTGCCGCTTGGGCCGCAGCAGGACGGTCCGTTCAGGAAGGTGATTCTCGCCGAGAATCCGGAACTGAAGCCGGATGGATTGATCTACCCGATGGAACTGGCGGTGGCCCAGGACGGGCGGGTGTTCTACATCGAGCGGGCCGGAGCGTTGCGGATCATCAAAACGGACGGCACGATGGTGGAGGCGGGCAGGCTGGCGGTCTTCGACGGTTTGGAGGACGGCCTGCTCGGCCTGACGTTGGACCCGGATTTTGCCCGCAACAATTGGATCTACCTGAACCGGTCGCTGCCGGAGACCTACCAGGATGAGAACGGCCAGAAGGCTGGCAAGATCCGGTCTGCCCGTTTCACGATGAAGGGTGACACCTTGGATCTCGCCTCGGAAAAGGTTCTGGTGGAGGTGCAGACCCAGCGGGAAACCTGCTGCCATGTGGGCGGCTCGATGGCCTTCGATTCCAAGGGAAACCTCTACGTGGCCGTCGGCGACAACACCAATCCCTTCCACGACGAGTCCCAGACCAAGGACCGCAATGGTTATGCGCCGATTGACGAGCGCCCCATGCGCGGGCCATATGATGCCCAGAAGTCGTCGGCCAACATGAACGACCTTCGCGGAGGCGTCTACCGCATCCACCCGAAGCCGGACGGCACCTACACGATTCCAAAGGGCAACCTCTTTCCGCCCGGCACTCCCGGCACCCGGCCCGAAGTCTACACGAAGGGCACGCGCAACTCGTTCCGCATCTCGATTGATCCAATGCGGAACCACCTCTACTGGGGTGACGTGGGGCCGGATGCCGGTTCCTTTTCCGAAAAATACGGCCCCGCCGGTTTTGACGAGATCAACCAGGCCAAGGGGCCGGGATTCTTTGGCTGGCCGCTGTTCATGGCGGACAACAAGGCGTATGTCGACTGGGACTACGAAACACAGTCGAGCCGGGGGGCGTTCGACCCGAAGAAGGCGGTCAACGATTCACCCAACAACACCGGCATCAGGGAACTGCCCGCGCCGCAGGCAGCGTTGATCTATTACCCGCACGCACCCTCGACGCGCTTCCCGGTGGTCAACGGGCCGGGGGGGCGCACGGCGATGGCCGGGCCGGTTTACCACTTCGACGAGAATCTGAAGTCGCCGCACAAGCTGCCGAAGAAGTACGACAACCACCTGTTCATCTATGAGTGGTCGCGCAACTGGATCATCGCCGTGAAGCTGGATCAGGACGGTAATCTGGTGCGCAAGGGAATGACGCCCGAGATGGAACGCTTCTGCGCCAACATGACGTTCAAGCGGCCCATGGATCTTGAACTTGGACCGGACGGCTGCCTCTACCTCGCCGAAACGGGCACCGCCTGGAGCAACAACCGCGACACCCAGATTTCCCGGATCGAGTACCACGGCGAGTAATCGTCGCCTGCGAACTCGCGATGACCGCCGCTCAGGCTTTGAAAGCCGGAGCGTCCCCGGCCGCGGCCGGACTGCCGGCGCCACGTGAAAGAACCTGTTTGAGCGTCCGCCCAAACGCCAGCCGGGCGTCGTCGAACAAGGTGTAGAAAATCGGCACCACAAGGAGCGTGAGCAGCGTTGCGGTGGACATCCCGCCGATCAGCGTGATGCCGAAGCTCTTGTAGCTGAGTCCGATCTCGCTCGGCTTGCTGATGGTCAGCGGGATCATGCCGAAGATGGTGGTCATGGCGGTCATGAGGATCGGACGGAAACGACGGTTGGCGGCCGTCAGCAGGGCCTCGGCGCGGTCGTGGCCGTCGGCCCGCAGGCGGTTGACGTAGTCGATCAGCACGATGCCGTTGTTCACCACCACTCCCACCAGCAGGATGCCGCCGACGACTCCGAGAAAATCCATGTCCAGCCCGGAGAAGTAATGCGCCCAGCCGACGCCCACGGCGGCCAGCGGGATGGTGAGGATGATGGAGAGCGGCAGGATGAAGCTCTCGAACAGGAATCCCATCAGGAGGTAGATGAACAGAACCGAGACGGAGGCCGCGAAGATCAAGTTCTGCAGTTCCTCATTGACCGACGTGAACTGCGACTGGCCGAAGCTGATGCCCTCCGGAAGATCCAGCTGGCGCTGCAGGCCCGCAATGCGTTCCCGGGTTTCCTTGGCGGTCTCCTTGGACAGCTCGATGGTGATCGTCCGGGAGATGCGTTTGTTGTTCCGGAAAATGCTCCGGGGATTGTTCAACATCCGGGTGGAAGTCAGGGCCGAGACGGGCACGACCTCCTCGTTGGCGGTGGGCACCCAGAAGTTGTCGAGATCGTTGAGGCTGGTGCGGTCCTCCTCGCGGAACCGGATGCGGACCGGGATTTCGCGGCCGTTGTCGCTGTAGCGGGGCAGGGCGGTGCCGCGAAGGGCGTAGCCGACCATCCCGGCAATCACCTGGGGATTCACCTGGCTCGCATTCGCCCGGTCGCGATCGACGATGAGTCCCACTTCGTTGGGGGAATTCTCCTCCTGGGCGCGGATGCCGATCACGCCCGCCACCGCGAGAATCTGCGGTTCCAGCGCCTCGGCAATGTCTTCAAGCAGCACGGGATCGTCGCCCTCGAGGCGCATCACGTAGACATCCTTTCCCTTCGCCTCCTCGCCCTGGTTCTCACGGCCGTAGCGTAGTTTGATGCCGGGTTTGCGGGGCAACGCGGCCAGGAGTTTCTCAGCGGTGGCCTTCGCGGACTCGGTCCGCTCGGCGTCTTCGTCGAACCAGCCCTGGATGTTGCCGCCGCGCGAGCGGAAGAAGATGAAGTAGCCCCTGAGCCCAAATTCATCCTGTCGCTCCTCGATCACCTTCTCGCAGGCGGCGAAGTACTCCCGCATGTCCTCGAACGAGTACTCGTTGGAGGAATCGACATCGATCTCGAAGCTGGTCTGGTCCTCCTCCTGGCTTTCGACGAACTCGATCTTCTTGAACGCGATCATCGTGGTCGCGGTGAAGACCAGCGAAAGCAGGAGCACCAGGTCGAGCCGGCGCTTGAGCGACCAGCCGAGCATCGAGACGTAGCCGCGGTTCAACCGGCCGAAGGTGGCCTCATACCAGCCGCGGAGGACTTCGTTCAGCCGGAGGTGGAACCGTTGCCAGGCCCCCGGCTGCCGCGAGCCGTTGGAGGGCGGCAGGGTCAGATAGACCGCCAGCGGCACGAAGACCAGCGCAACCATCAGCGACGCCAGCAGCGCCACGCAGATGGGCAACGCCAGGCGCACCAGGAAGAACTGGCCCTGGCCCTCCACCAGCGCGGCCGGCAGAAAGACGATCACCGTCGTAAGGGTGGAGAGCGTAATGGCGAGCGCGATTTCGGCGGCGCCGTGGATGCACGCCTCGCGCCGCGGCAGCCCGTCCTTGTGAAAGCGGTGGATGTTCTCGGCCACCACCACCGAGTTGTCCACCACCATGCCGACGCAGATCATGAGGCCGAGCATCGTGAGCAGGTTGAGCGATTCCCCGGCGAAATAGATCACGATGAGCGAGATGACGATTGAGAGCGGGATGCTCAGCGTGATGATGGCGGTCAGCCGGAAGCGCCGCAAAAAAGTGAACAGCACCAGCGCGGCGAGCATGCCGCCGATCTGGCCGCTCCGCACCAGGCTGTCGATGGACTCCTCGACCACCTCGCCCTGGTTGAACAGGCCCTCGATGTAGATGTTGGACAGGCGGGGGTTCAGGCGCATCTCGTCCACCGCGGCGCGCACCGCGCGGGAGACCTCCACGGTGTTGGCCTCGCCCTCCTTGAAGACGATCGCCGCGACGGCGGGCCGGCTGTTGACCCGGACGCTGTAGCGCTTTTCCTCCTCCTCGTATTTGATGCGTGCCACGTCCCGCAGCCGGGTGGAGGGGGTGAGTCTGCGGTTCTCGATTTCTTCGAGGGACTTGTAGGTGGCCACGGAGCGGAGGAGCATCTCCTTCCCGCCGTCCCGGACATCGCCGCTGGCCAGGGTGAAGTTGTCCCCACCCAGATCCTGGGCAAGTTCGTAGATGTTGAGCCCGTGCGCGTCCGCCAGTCGCTTGTCGAGTTCGATGATGATCGCCTTCTCCTCCAGTCCGTTCGCCTCGACCTTCGCCACGCCGTCGATGCGTTGCAGCCGCTCGATGACCTCCTTGTTCACCAGCGTGTAGTAGTCGGTGAGCGAGGGATCGATGGCCAGTCCCACCGCCGCCACGGGAATGCCGGAGGAATCCTCCTTGAAGATGTAGGTCCGCTCGACGTCCTCGGGGAACAGCGCCTTGGCCCGCTGGAGACGGTCCCGCACCTCGCGGTAGGCGATCTGCATGTCGGTGCCCTGCTTGAAGCGGATGAACGCCCGGCCGCCGCTGCTCGAGGAGTAGCTGTTGATCTGGTCGAGTCCGCGGACGGTGCTCAGCTCCTCCTCCAGGGGAAGGGTGATCTTCTCCATGACCTCCTCGGCGGGTGCGTTCGGCCAGGGGACGCTCACGAACAGGGATTGCCCGGTGAACCCCTTGGGCACCAGCTCCAGCGGGATGCCCAGCGTGGCGATGAACCCGACGACGAGAATGGTGACGAACAGCATCAGCATGGTCACCCGGCGCTCGAGAGAGAAACGGGTCAGCGCACCGGTAACGCGCTCGGCGTTGTCGGTCGAAGGGCGGTCAGATTGGTCGGGCATCAGGATTTTGGATGATGGCCATGATTAAGCCACAGTTGGCGGATGCGGCAAACGGCAATTTCGCGCGGGCGGTCGCGGCAGAATGCGCAGCCAGCAGATTGCAGAGGATCGCTCACAGGCCCATCAATGGTGCCGGCACCATGAAGGCATGCTGCTCCAGCAGGCTGAGCGTGCCGTTCCACGAAAGATACTGCGTGAGGTAAACGGCCAGCGCGTAAAGAAACACCAGAGGGACGACCGCCAACCGGGCGGTCCAGCGAAGGAACCAATGGCGCGGCTGCTCGCGCCGCAGGGCGCGCCCCATTGCCCAGCCGGTCAGCAGGCGGGCGGGGAAGATGAACACCACAAACAGCAGGCTCGGCAGCCAGGCGATCTCGCGGGGCGGCAGTTCGATCTTCAGCAGGTAGAGCGGCAGGGCGAACAGCAGCGTGATCAGCAGCGCCAGCCAGAAGGCGATGGGCGCCCGCTGGAAAAGCCGGCGCACTTCCCGCACTTCGAACAGCGCATGAAACTTTCCGGTCACGGCGAACCGCGTCTGGAGGAAGGGAAGGTACAGCACCACAAACATGAGCAT
>DNDP01000365.1:0-3249 GCA_003484235.1 Verrucomicrobiales bacterium | reverse complement strand
GGCACGAACAGCCACGTGAAGGCACCGAAGAACGCCCGTGCGCCGAGCCAGAAGAAGTGGGGCAGGCGGAGACTCGTCAGGTAGCCCACCACGTGATTGCGGGTCGTCACGAACTTGTCCGGGGTGCGCAGCCAGCGAAGGAACCGGAGCGGTGCGGGCCAGAGAAAGTGACGCAGCCGCCCGCCCCGCAGGAAGGCCCAGACGACGTGCAGGACGGCCAAAACCGTCAGGATCAGCAGGGCGATGTACCAAGCCCGCGCGTTTGGACTGCCGGCGGCGACCAGTTCCGCGTCGCGCCACATTCCCGAAACGAAGCGCACGGGCAGGAAGACCAGCCACGTGCCGAGAAAGAAGCTCCCCAGCACGGAGGCCTTGCGAACGCCGACGAAGCCATGCCGCAGCTTGCCGGTGGCCGCGACCCTTCCGCTGGCGTGGACGAGATAGCCGAGGCTCAGGAAGTTGAGGACCGGCATGATCGAGAGCAGGGCCAGTCCGATCACCAGCGACACGAGGCCGAACGCCCAGTCGAGTAAGGAGGCCACACCACGCGCCAGCCGCCGGATCCGCGAGGGCGGATTCAACAGCGGCGGGGTGGCCGCCGTTTCGCGGGCGGGCAGTGGCATTTCGATCATTGCGGCGTGGCTCATGGCTCCGGTCCGGGCAAAACAAATTTGAAACAATGCAGGGCCGCGGACACTCTTAAGACCTGATGGCTGGCCTGATTGTTTCAGGAAAAGATCACCGGACAGGCAGCCCGCCAAATTCAACTGCATGAAACTCTGGCTTCGCAATCTGATCTTCGCGGGCGGCTGCATCGCCGTCGCCGGGTTGGTTGCGGGCCGGCTGCTCCAGCGGGCGCCCATGCCGGGTCCGCAGTCCCACGACGCCGCCGCCTTTGCGTCGGTCGAATTTCAAGCGGCGGTGCAGGTTGTCAACCGAGCGTTCGCGGACGCCTGGCAGCAGGCGGGGGTGCGGCCTACGCCGCGGGCCGACGACCTGATGCTCGCCCGTCGGCTTTCGCTCGCCTTGACCGGCACCATTCCGTCCCTGGAGGAAGTGAGGGCGCTGGAGACGGTTGAGGAACTGGATCGCATACAGTGGTGGCTGTCACGGTTGTTCGAGGACCGGCGTTATGGCGATTACCTGGCCGAGCGCATCGCGCGGATGACGGTCGGCGTGGAGGGCGGCCCCTTCATTGTTTATCGGCGCCACCGGCTGGGGAGCTGGTTGAGCGACGAGCTCATGGCCAACCGCTCCTACGATGAAATGGTCCGCCAATTGATCGCGGCCGAAGGCATCTGGACGACGCGGCCGGAGGCCAACTTCGTCACCGTCACGATTGATCCGAACAACGACAAGGAGGGCCCGGATGAAATGAAGCTCGCGGGCAGGGTTTCGAAGGCATTTCTCGGCGTGCGCCTCGACTGCGTGCAGTGCCACGACGATTTTCTCGATGACAAGTGGGAGCAGCGGGACTTCCACCGGCTGGCCGCGTTCTTCGCCGGCGCCGAGATGGGGCTGACCGGCCTGCGTGACAACGAGTCCAGGGAGTATGAATACCGCTTCCTCGGCAAACGGGAGGCGGAGCCGGTGCCCCAGTCGGTGCCGTTCTTCGAGGAACTGCTGCCGGCGGAGGGCGGAACTCGCCAGCGCGTCGCCGCCTGGGTCACGCATCCCGACAACCGCGCGTTCGCCCGCACGCTGGTGAATCGGACTTGGGCCCTGCTGTTCAACCGCCCGCTGCATTCGCCGATTGACGACATTCCACTCGAGGGCCCGTTTCCTGCGGGCATGGAGGAGCTGGCCGATGATCTGATCGCCCATCGTTTCGATCTGCGGCGGCTGATCCGCGTGATTGCGGCGACGGAGGCGTTTCAGCGGGACAGCCGTTCGGCCGACGGGGCGGAACCGGTCACCGATGAGCAGGAACGGCTATTTGCGGCCTTTCCTTTGACGCGGCTGCGGCCCGAGCAGATGGCGGGCAGCGTGTTGCAGTCCTCCAACCTGCGCACGATCGACGCCGAGTCCCACGTGCTGGTGCGGATCATCCGGTTCTTCCAGCAGAACGACTTCATCAAGCGCTACGGCGACGTTGGCGAGGACGAGTTTGATGAGCTGGGCGGCACGATTCCACAGCGGCTGATCCTGATGAACGGCAAGCTGGTGCACGAGCGCACGTCCGACAACATCGTCCTCAACGCGGCGACGCGCATCGGCGCGGTGGCGCCGGATCACGCGACCGCAGTGGAGACTGCCTACCTCGCCACGCTCACCCGCCGGCCGAGCACCGACGAGTCCGAGTATTTTGTGAACCGACTGAAGACCAACGTGGAGCAGAAGAAGTCCGACCTGATGGAGGACCTCTTCTGGACCCTGCTCAACTCCACCGAATTCTCATGGAACCACTAGGCCATTGTCGCCGCGAACGGAACACCGCAATCCGGCCGACCTCTGGTCGGTGTCCTGCAGCCGCGACTCCGGGTCCCGGCGGAAAGGCTCAGCTATCATGAACACGACACTCGAATGCGGCTGCGGCACGGCGGATCATTTTTCCCGGCGCACGCTGCTCAAAACTGTGGGCGTCGCCGGTGTCGGCGCCTGGTTGACGCCCGTCGCCCAGCTGCTGGCCCGGGCTGAGGAGTTCGCGCCGAAGGGCAAACCCGCCCGGTCGGTGATCATTCTCTGGCTGGGCGGCGGCCCAAGCCAGCTGGAGACGTTTGATCCGCATCCGGGGAGCCGGATCGCGTACGGCACGACGGCGATCAGGACGGCGGCGGCCGGGATTCAGCTGGCGGCCGGATTGGAAGCCATGGCCGAGGTGATGGGAGACGTTTCCCTCGTCCGCTCGGTGGTCAGCAAGGAGGCGGATCATGAACGGGCCGCCTACAACATGAAGACCGGTTACCGGCCCAACCCGACGGTGGTGCATCCCTCGATCGGTGCGGTGATCTGCCACGAGCTTCAGGATGCCGGCGTCGACATTCCCCGACACATATCCATCCTGCCTGACCAGTGGCCGGCCCGGGGCGGTTACCTGGGCGCGCAGTTTGACGCCTTTCAGATCGGCGATCCGCAGGGACGAATTCCGGATGTCACCGCGCGGGCGGACGATGCGCGGAGCGGGCGGAGGATGGAGGATCTCTCCGTCGTCGAGCGGGCCTTCGCCCGTGGCCGGCGCCCGGACCTTGAGGAGCGGATCACCCTTCATCAGGCGAGCATGCGGGAGGCAATGAAGATCATGAGTTCCGA
>DNDP01000368.1:15268-32943 GCA_003484235.1 Verrucomicrobiales bacterium | reverse complement strand
GTCGATGCCCATCGCGCCGCGGGTGCCGCCGAAGGCATCCAGCGCCAGACCCGATGCGGCGCCGATCTCCCGGAATGTGCCGTTGCCCAGATTGCGAAAGACAAAGTTCTGCACGGTGTCATTGGCCACCACGAGATCGAGCCAGCCATCCTGATCCAGATCGACGGGGACCACACCGAGCGATTTGGCGAGCGGCTCTCCGGAACTCCGACTGCGCACGTGCAGGCCGGCTTGGCCGGCCACCTCGGTGAACCGGCCGTTGCCTTCGTTGCGGAACAGAAAGGGCACCGTGCCGGGAAAGTTCAATGGAGGACCGTAGGCACGCCCCACCCCCGCCAGCTGGTAGTCGATGCGCAGGTCGAGCTCGCGGCTCCAGCGGACGTAGTTGCACACGAACAGATCCAGGTCGCCGTCGCGATCGTAGTCCAGGAACGCGGCGCTTGTGCTCCAGTCCTCGTTTCCGCCTGCGGTTCCGGATGGTTGGGTGACATCGACAAACCGTCCCGAGCCGAGATTGCGATACAGCCGATTGCCGCCTACCGCCGTCACATAAACGTCGGTCAAGCCGTCTCCGTCATGGTCGCCAACGGCCACACCCATTCCGCGCAGTGGTCCACTCAGCCCGGAATCGCCGGTGATGTCCACGAAGCGGGGCGCACCACCCGGAAGGGTGTCGTTGCGACAAAGCGTCAACGGCCCACCGTTCTCGTCGTGCGGCGGAAGAGCCCAGCCGGACCGGGCACCGTTTACGAACAGCAGGTCGGCGTCGCCGTCGCCGTCCATGTCGAAGAAGGCCACACCGGAGCCCATGGTTTCGGGAAGCAGTTTCTCCCCGGAAGCGCCATTCTGGTGGATGAAAAGAACTCCCGCTTCTTCCGTGATGTCCGTGAATCCGACGCCTGGAACGGCTGACAACTCCCGTTCCTGGCCAACACCGGAGCCCACCGCATCCAGTCCGGCAATCGATCCCTGCCGGTGCGCCTGCCAAAAAAACACACCCAATACGGCCGCCACCACAATCAGCAGCATCAGCGCCGCGCGCCATAGCGCCCGGAGAGTCTGCTGTTCATCCGGTTCACCGATCGGATCAGGTTGGGCCATGAGTCGGCGGAGAATGCTTCGTGAAGACTGAAAATGCAAAACCGGAGCACACCCGGCAGCGGCGATGCCGGTTGACGGCGACTAAAGCTCGTCGCCCTTTTCCGCGTAGAACAACTGCCATGCCCGTTCGTAGTCCGCCTCGGGCACACAGACAACCGTCTCCCGGCTGAATTCATCCTCATGGTCGCGAAGGTCACGGTAGGCGAACTCCTGCGCGGCTTGAATGTGATGCCGACCCAGCATGGTCACCAGCAGGTCGGCGTTGATGGCCGGCCCGGTGAAGAATCGTTTCATCTTGCTACGCCGTTCCCCGAACAACTGCTGGGAAACAGCAGCCGGGTGTGACACCCGCCGGCGTCGGCGAGCAGCCGCTGCAGTTCGTTCGGGTCCACGTTTCCGGCGCTGCCATCGGAGAAGGCGACATTCCCGCTTCGACGGTGACGTTCGTCGCTCCACCCGACATCTTCGGCGGGGCTGCCGACCACATACGTTCCGGTCAGCAGCCGTGCGCGATCGTTGGACCACAGGTTTCGGTCTCCCAGCAGCATTGAATCCGGTTTCTCCTTCCGCGCATCGACTCCGAGGAAATAGCTGACGTTCTCCCGGCCCAGACTGCCCAGGTCGGAGGCGGGTTCCCGATTGTCCGCCGGGCAGATCAAATGCCCCGGACGCTCCAGTTCGCCGGAGAGCGACTGAAACACCCGGGCCAGGTCACCGCGGACCGCGGCCTCCCGCGCCCCGCCCAGTGCCATCGGAACCACCATCGGGAGCCGATCGCGGTTGTCATTTGCATAGCTTCGGAAAGCGAGGCTGCTTTCCTTGAGGTTGAGGAGGCACTGAGTCTGGTGGGCGGCGGCGCGGGCGTTGAAGTGGCCCACCATCACCGACGCCAGCAGAAAGACCATCGCGATGGCACACAGCACCTCGACCAGGGCAACTCCCAGCCGGGGTTTCCAGACCTGTGGACAGTACATAAGTCAACGGTGGTTAAGGGCGGGAAACGCGGTGAGCATCACTCTTTCGCGGGTGTTTGGCAACCGCCGATTTGCGGGGTTTCCGCCGGAAATTGCCGGGATAGGGGGTTGATCGTTGCCTTCAAACTGTGCATTGATGTTGGCTTGCAACCGGCTGGGATGGCCGGCCGACGCCGAAATGAACAAACTTCGAACGCCCCGAAAGCTCTGGATTCCCGTCCTGTTGGCGATGTTTGTTGCGGACGCCGGGTGGACGGAGGATCGCATTCACCTGGTGCGGCGCAACGACACTCTGAGCAGCATTTCCCGAAAATATGACGTGTCCACCAAGGTGCTCGCCCAGTGGAACGCGCTGGAGGACGCAGACTACCTGCGGGCAGGCACCCGGCTGAAAATACCCGATTCCAAGGAGCCGATGCTGCGATACATCGTGCAAAAGGGCGATTCCCTGGCGGCCTTGGCGGCAAGGCACGGTCAGTCGATTGCGTTGCTCACCCGTCTGAACAGCCTCGACCGACCTGACCATATCGAACCCGGACAAACGCTTTTGATTCCGGGCGCCCAGGGCCAATGGTCTCTGCCCCGGGCCGTCCGACACGAGATTGATGAAGCTAAAATCAAGGTTGGCCGCTGGAAACACATCGTGATTCATCACAGCAGCTCCAAATTGGACAGTCCGGCAATCATGGACCGGCACCACCGTCAGGTGCGCCACATGGAGAACGGGCTGGCCTACCACTTCGTCATCGGCGGAAGCGGTCCACGAATGAAGGACGGCGACATCTTCATCGGCGACCGCTGGCGCGGGCAGCTTCAGGGTGGACACGTGGCCAGCGAGCGCCTCAATCAGGAGAGCATCGGCATCTGCCTGATCGGAAACTTCAACGAGGAGAAACCCACTTCCCGCCAGATGGAGTCCCTCGCCCAGCTGGTGGAATACCTGATGGACCGGTGCGGATTGCAGCCGGCTGATGTGGATACCCATACCCACATCAATCCCAAGCCGACGCAGTGCCCCGGAAAGCACTTTTCGCTTGCGGACCTCCGCAAGCGCATCAGCCGGCTGGCCGCACGGCGTTGATCAGGCCGGCTCGGGCACCACATCGGAAGGGTGCACCCAGCCTTCCACTGGTTCGCCGGCCTCATCGAGCTTCACCAGTCCCTGACGCCGGGCCGCGTCGTCGAGAAACAACGCCACCAGCCGCCGGAGATTCTTCTGCTGCTGATCGAGGAAAAGCGCGAACATCGGCAGCGTCAGCAGGCTGAGCCAAACCCAGGGGAACACGGAGGCGAGGTAGCCGATCAGCATCAGCTCGAACGCCAGCATCGCCCAGAGCGTGACCTTGGAGAGCAGCGAGCTGACGGTGGTAAGCCGGCAGCGAATGCGCCAGGCGCCCTGCCCGGCCGGCTCGCTTGCCGTGATGAGCTGGAGGCTGCACCACCGGTTGCCGAAAATCTCCACATCGTACGCGCTCCAACCCGCATCCGTCTTGTTTTGCCAGTGCTGCTGGTCGAGCTGCTGCAGGACGAGGTTCAGAAAATCGAGCCGGGACAGGCCGTTCTGGGTGAGATAGCGAACTTCCCTCCGCGGTTCCGACGCCTGGTATTCCAAGGATTGCAGCCACTGCGTCACCGCCTCGGGCATGGTCCGTTGTGTCAGCCGGCCCCGGTAGCGTGCCCAGCCGCGCACCACCGGCTGCAACAGAAACAGCAGCGCGATCAGCGGACGCGACCAAAACCGCTCCTTGCTCGGCGGAAGCGTCGCCTGCGACGCGGCGATGAGGGACGTCCCCAGGGTGACAATCAGGCTGGTGACCGCCAGCGGTGCAAACGCCGGCCAGGCGGCGGAAAACAGCAGCAGGGGAAAATTGACCAGCACGTGATATTCGATGGACGTGCTGTACATCAGCATCATGACCGGATTGGCCTGATACAGTGTCTGGAAGGCCGCCGCCCCGAAGACGCCGTGATAGATCATCGGCGGCCGGAACGTCGGTGCCGTCCGCGACGGGCTGTAGATCCGACCCCGCCACATGCTCGCCCCGAAGGCGTTGAAATACTCCGGGTGCCGCCGCACGAGCATCGCCTCCGCCTCGCCGTAGCCCTGCTGCTGGCTGAGATAGGCGCGGACGTTGTTGCGCCGGTAGTGCCAGACAAATCCGCCCGGGCTGAAACCAATCTGGTAGCCGCGCTGTTGCAGGCGCCAGCAGACATCCACGTCGTCCCCGGCCCGGTGGTAGAGCGGATCAAACCCGCCAATCTCCTCCAGCGCCCATTTGTAAAAAACCATGTTGCATCCGGGAATGTGCTCGGCCAGCCGGTCGGTCAGCATTACATGCGCCGGACCTCCAGGCGAAGCCATCACCGCCGCCGCCACGGGACCGTCCTCCGGCGGCAGAAAGTTGTGCCCGCCCATTCCGACGCAGTCGCTCCGCAGCAGATCGCCAACGGTGTAGTTCAGCCAATCTTCATCCGCACGGCAGTCGGCGTCGGTGAAGGCGATGATCTCGCCCCGTGCCACGGCAATGCCCGTGTTGCGTGCCACGGACAGGCCCTGATGCGGCTGATGAACGTAGCGGACATCCGGAAAGCTGGAGGTGATGCGATGCGTGTCGTCGGTGGAGCCATCGTCCACGAGGATGATCTCCAGCCGCGGATAGTTCAGCATTGTGAGTGACTTCAGACAGGCCGCCAGCGTGCGCGAACCGTTGTAGCTGGCAACCACCACGGACACCCTGGGAGGCTGACCGACGACGGCCGCCGGCACCTCGCGGAACCGGCTCTGAACGGTGAAATAGGACGGCTTGGGCTCCCGCGCGACGGTGGTCAGGCCAAGCTGCCAGTCCTCCACCTGACGGCCGTCCTTGAACCAGTCGTCGGTAAAGGAATAGACGATGCAGCCGGCAAGACCGTTCCGGAAGGCGGCCTCGATCTGTGCTCCCAGCAGCGCGCACTTGGCCTGCTCCCCCTCGCGCAGCGAATCCATGCCGAATTCTCCGAGCACCAGGGGCAGGCTGTCGGCCAGCATCTGCAGGCGGGCGAGGGAGTTCTCAAAAACGCCGGGCTTGTGCAGATAAACGTTGCAGCAGACGAAATCGATCAATCGCGGGCGCAGGAACTCGGTCGGCGGGAAGTTCCCAAACGTGCACAAGGTGCCGGCTTCCAGCGATTTCACCGCATCGATCAGCGAGTCGATGAACTCCTCCGCGGCGCGGGCGCCGCTCCATCGCACGATGTCCGGCGCCAGTTCATTGACCACCGAGCAGCCGAAGACCGCCTTGTGCCCGACCACCGCACGGAGCTGCTGGCGGAGCTGGTCGCGAACCTCGCGCTGGGCCGCATATGAATCCAGAAGGCACTGATCCTTGTTCCACCGGGCATCGATGAACACCTTCAGGTTGTGCTCGAGCGCGAGATCCAGCAGGGCAACCGGAGGCGGCTCGTAGATGCGGATGAGGTTGGCCCCAAGCTGTTCGATCAGCCGGAAGTCCGACCGTGTCCTTCGCTCGTCGAAAAAGGGTTCACCGCCGGGTCCCGGCGCGAAAGGTCCGTAGGTCACTCCCTTGACCAGGAACTTGCGGCGTCCCTGCCTGAAGAACTTTCCGTCCAGAGTGACGGGAACGGAGGGGCCGGGCTCCTGAGCCTCCGCATAACTCGTTCCCGGCAGGTCGATCTGGGACGGCGGCGCGGATGTCATGGGGTTTGGACTGCGGGAAGCCGGAAGGTCATCAGAAAATTGCGGGGAGGATCAACGGTCAACCCGGCGGCCAGGCGAGTTTGCGGCCGCCGAGAATGTGGCAATGCAGATGGGGCACACTTTCGCCGCCATCCGGACCATTGTTGATCACCAGCCGGTAGCCCGATTCCCCAAGCCCCGCCTCATGCGCCACCTCCGCCGCCCGGAGCAGCAGCTGGCCGAGCACCTGGTAGTCCCATTGACCGGCTTCGGCGATCCGCGGGATCGGCTTTTTGGGCACGATCAGGATGTGCACCGGCGCCTGGGGCTTGATGTCCTTGAAGGCCAGCAGCTGCGAGTCCTCGTAGACGATTTCCGCCGGAATTTCCCGCGCGATGATCTTTTCAAACAATGTGCGGCTCATGATCGGTCTGTTGCCTGCAGTGTATCGCCAGCGATCGCGGTCTCAAACGGGAAATTGCCGTTCGATCAGCGAATGATGACGGCACAATCGTGGGACGGCGGCTCGTGGCAAAGACAGCCCCGCACGTAGGATACGATCCGATCGCTCAAACCCTCACACCGCCGGGACCAGCGACGGGCGCGCAGAAGCCGCTTCACGCAGGGTCGCAGCCCGGTCAGGTTCACGCTTCCGCCCTCCGGCGAATTCGTGACCTGCCGGCGCACTTCGGCCCGCAGGCGCTGGAAGAAAAACAGATCGCCGTCCTCGCCCGCCTCCTCGACCAGCTGCGCCAGGTCCGCCCCGGCAGAAGGGGCGGTCTTTGCCGGTTCCGTGGCAGCCGCCGACTGCACGTTCAGGCCAAAGCCCCGCAGCACTTCCTCGAGCGCCTCGGAGAATTCCCCGACCGACACACACTCGCGTTTCAGGTCCTGCTGAAAATAGTGCAGGACCGCGGCCGCGGCGTTCTTGATGAGATCGGGATCGAGATTGTCGGCCGCCTCGCCGATCAGCTCAAAGGTCACGGTCTCGGCCGAGCACGGCACGGAGTCGCCGTTCGGCAGTTCGAACAGCAGGTAGTCGGGATGCAGTTGGATCATGATCCTTTCTCCAGTTTGTTGACTTCGTTGACGAACTCCGTCGCCTCGTTGAACCGGCGGTAAACGCTGGCGTACCGGACGTAGGCGACGTCATCGATCTCACGCAGGCCGTTCATCACCTGCTCGCCGATGACGTGCCCCGGAACTTCGCGGTCATACGTGTTGCTCACGTCCGCGACGATCGCCGACACCAGATTCTCGATCTCCTCGGGGCTGACCGGACGCTTTTGGCAGGCCTTGGAAATGCCGATCAGCAGCTTGTCACGCGAGAAGGGTTCCCTCCGGCCGTCGCGTTTGATGATCATGAGCTCCCCGTGCTCAATCTCCTCATAGGTGGTAAATCGATGACCGCACTGGGCACATTCGCGGCGTCGCCGGATGGTCGCTCCTTCCTTGGAGGAGCGGGAGTCGATGACTTTGTCTTCGAGACAGCCGCACTTGGGGCAACGCATAGGCGATCCGTGCCGTTCTACTAATTGGGCCTGCACCTGAGCTAACACACCATATGTTGAGGCGTCAAGGACCGCAGCGGGACATTTTGCGCCAGATCGTTGAAGCGCAGCCTGCCTTCCCGGTGCAAGCTGCGAACTGAGTGAACCCGGTACTCCCGCCTCGACGCGCCGGTCGCGAATCCGTACACGAGGGGCGTGCCGGACAACTACACCTGGATCTTCGCCGCCATCGGCGTGTTGTTCATCGGGTTGTCCAAGGCCGGGTTCGGCGGCGGGCTTGGCATGCTCACCACTCCGTTGTGCGCGCTCGCGTTCGGGCCGAAGGAGGCCATCGGCATCCTGCTGCCGCTGCTGTGCGCGGGCGACGCCTTCTCCATGTATTTCTACTGGAGCAAATGGGACAAGCGGAACCTCAAGTTCCTCCTGCCGGCGGTCGCCGTCGGCGTGGTCATCGGCGTGCAGATGATCGGCCTGTTTTCCAAACGACAGTTCAACATCGTCATCGGCGCGCTGGCGGTGACCTTCGTGCTGTTTCAACTGTTCAAGCACGTGATCCTCAAGGCGGAGGGAACGTTCCGGCCGAGCCACAAGACGGGCATTCCGTTCGGGCTGGCGATGGGCGTGACCTCGACCTTCGCGCACGGCGCCGGGCCGGTCGGCGCGATGTATCTGATCCCGCAGCGGCTGCCGAAGGAGTTGTTCGTCGGGACCACCATCCTGATCTTTTTCTGGGTGAACTGGATCAAGATGCCCTTCTTCGTGGTGGACCAGTCGATGGTGAACCTGCCGCTGCTGGCGCCTGAGGCGTTGATCAACTGGGGCACGCTGAAGACCAGCCTGCTGTATCTCCCGCTCGTGCCGCTGGGTGTGTTGCTGGGAGTTTGGTTGAACCGCAGGATTCCCGAGGCGCTCTTCCTGAAGTGCGTCTATGTGCTGACGTTCCTCGCCGGCGTGCAGTTGATCCTCAATTTCGACCTCGTCGGCTGGCTGCGGTGACGGTGTGCGGGGTTGCAGGCTCGCAATCCCACCTTACACTCGGCGGCCGTCATCTGACATGAGACACCGACCAATAACGAAGCCCTCCGACCGGCGTCCGGGCTTCACGCTGGTGGAGCTGCTGGTGGTGATTGCGGTCATCGGCGTGCTCGCGGCACTGCTGGTGCCGGCGCTGGCCCGCGCCCGGCAATCCGCCCGGCAGACGACGTGCATCAACAACAGCCGGCAGCTTGCGGCAGCCACGCTGATGTACACGGCCGACCACGACGACCGGCTGTTTCCCTATCGATATCACTCCGATGGCTCAGGCACGCGCTACTGGTTCGGGTGGCTGGCGAAAGGATCGGAGGGTGGAAGGGCCTTCGACGCGACGCAGGGTGCGCTCCATCCCTATCTCCGCGGCCGGGGTGTCAGCACCTGTCCGGAGCTGAATTACAGCAGCCGGTTCTTCAAGCCAAAGGCCGCAGGTGCCGCCTACGGATACGGCTACAACCTCCATCTTGCCCCGCCGCTGGGACCGGCGAACTTGCGGGCCGGCCAGATCAGGCTCCACGATCGCGTGGCGCTGTTCGCCGATGCCGCGCAGGTGAACACGTTCCAGGCGCCCGCCTCGCCCGACCGCCCGATGCTGGAGGAATTTTATTATGTCAACGCCACCGAGGCCACCACCCACTTCCGGCATCGCGGCCGTTCCATGGTGGTTTTCCTCGATGGCCACACGGAAACCCTGCCACCGGAGCCGGCCAGCATCGATGAGCGGGTTTCGAACGAGGTGACGGGCTGGCTCGCTCCGAATCGGCTGCGATTCGATTGAACCGAATCGGCCGGCAAGGTTCCGATACGGCCAGAGGCGTGCCACGGAACTGAAAGGCCCGGTTGCTGGTCGCAACCGGGCCGCTTCAATTTCCAACTTTCCGGATCGGCGCTCAGGCAACCGTGACCTTGATGTCCCGCGGCTTTGCATCCTCGGTCTTGGGCAGGGAGACGGTCAAAATGCCATCCTTGCTGTTCGCCGAGACTTGGTCTGTCTGAACCGGCGCCGGCAGGCGCACCGAGCGCTCGAACCTGCCGTAGGCACGTTCGGAGAAACGCACTTCGGCACCTTCGCCAGCCGAGAACGCCCGTTCTCCGCTGATTGTCAGGATGTCGTCTTCGAGGGAGACCTTGACGCTGGCCGCAGCAACGCCGGGCAGTTCCAAGGTGACGACGAAGCGATCCTTCGCCTCGACCACCTCCAGGGGTGGTGACCAGGAACGCTCACCGTCGGAGCCCAAGCCAAAGAGCTGATTGATGTCATGCTGGATGGTGTCGCAGGCGCCGAGCGAACCCAAAGCGCGGAGCCGGGGGGATGAATAACGTGTTAGCAACATAGTTTTACCTTTCGTTTCGATTGTTGCCATTCCTTCAGCTGTCCGTGTTCCATCGGTCAGCACTCGATTTTTGAAGGGTTTACGTGGGGGAATCCACGATCACGGACAGCAATTCGCGACCAAATGACACACTCAGCGGCACACCGAGTTTCTGAAAGTCCCAGTCGGTTCGTCTCCGGAAAGAACTACGGAGTGGGTTCCTCAGTCATCCGATTCTTCGGCGAGCTTGCGGTAGAGCGTCGCGAGGCTCACGCCGAGCACCCGTGCGGTCTCTTCCTTGTCACCCTGTGTCTGGGCGAGAATACGGTTGATGTAGGCAACCTCCTGTTCGCGGATGAAATCCTTCAACGGTCCCAACCGGTTGGTCGGTGCGGCCGGAGCGGCGGTCGCAGCGGGATCTGCCGTGTGACGCGCCGGCATGGCGGTCTCCGCCGGCAGTGAGGGCAGGGAAGCGGGGGTGTCGTCGTCCTTTTCCTGGGCGCTCTTGACGACCAGCGGCGGCAGGTCGCCCCGTTTGATGAGGCTGTCCTCCGACATGGCGCAGGCACGCTCGATGGCGTTCTCGAGCTCACGGACGTTGCCCGGCCAATCATGCGCGCAGAGGGCGTCCATCGCTCCGCGGCTGATCCGGAACCCACGCCCATTGCGGCTGTCGACGCGGTGACGGAGGAAGTGTCCAACCAGGAGCGGAATGTCATCCATCCTTTCGCGCAGGCTGGGCAGCGTGATGGCAATGACATTGAGACGGTAGAAGAGATCTTCGCGGAAGCTGCCGTCCTTCACCTTCTCCTCAAGCGACTCGTTGGTGGCGGCCAGCACCCGGACATTGACGTAGACGGGGGTGTTGTCGCCGACGCGTCGCACTTCCTTCTCCTGCAGGACACGCAGCAGGCGGCTCTGCAGGACGGGCGGCATCGTGCCCACCTCGTCGAGAAAAATGGTGCCGCCGTCGGCCTCCTGGAAGAGACCCTTCTTGTCGTTGACGGCACCGGTGAAGGCGCCCTTGCGGTGGCCGAACAGCTCGGACTCCAGCAGGTTTTCCGGCAGGGCGCTGCAGTTGATGGGAATGAACGGTGCGAACTGCCGGCGGCTGTTGAAGTGCAGCGCGCGGGCGATGAGCTCCTTTCCCGTGCCGCTCTCGCCAAGGATCAGGATGGTGCTGTCAGTGTCCGCCACCCGCTCGACCATCTTGAACACGCCCTGCATCGCCAGTGAGTTGCCGACGATCTGGTCGAACTGGTACTTCCGTTTGAGCTGCTTCTTGAGATAGGCGTTTTCGGAAACCGCATCGTTGTAGGAGAGGGCCCGCTGAATCGTGAGCCGGAGGTCGTCCACCTTGAACGGCTTCTCCAGATAATCGTACGCCCCCTTCTTCATCGCTTCGACCGCCGTCTCGATGGTGCCGAAGCCGGTGATCACGATGACGGTGGGCGGTGGATTGAGGGAACGGGCCTTCTGCAGGATGTCGAGGCCGATGGCCTTGTTCTTGTCCAGATACAGATCGGTGATGACGAGCTCCGGCTGGTGCTCTTCCAGCGCTTCCAGCGCCGCATATCCGCTGGTGAACGGATACACCTCATGCCCCTCCGCGCGCAACAGCTCCGCCACCATCTGCACCATGGTGATTTCATCATCCGCGAGAAGGACCTTTGCCATCGCGCGAGGCTAGGCAGCGACCGGACAAACAGCAAGCCGGGATTGGCTGCGACGGGAAGAACGGGAAGACATGACCCCGGCGATGGGGCAAAGAGATCGGGCGGCCGGAAAACCGGCCGCCCGTTCACCATACCAACCAACCAATTCAACCAACCAACCCGGAAAACTACTTCGCGCCGTTGATGATCTCCGTCATCTTGAAGATGGGCAGGAACATGCAGATGGCGATGCCGCCGACGGTGACGCCGAGGAACACGATCAGGATCGGCTCGATCAACGAGGTCAATCCGGAGAGCGTGGTTTCGATCTCCTCGTCCAGGAAGTCGGCGATCCTTTCCAGCATTGCGTCGATCTTGCCGGTCTGCTCTCCGGCGGTCACCATCCGGATGATCATTGACGGAAAGATGGGATGCTTGCTCAACGCGCTGGCGATGCTGTCACCCTTTTCGATGTCCGTGGCGGACACGCGGATGGCCTTCTCCATGATCACGTTGCCACACGTCTGGCCCACGATGCTGAGGACCTCGAGGATGGGCACGCCGCTGCGCACCAGCGAAGCGAGGGTTCGGGTGAACCGCGCCAGACAGATCTTGTGCGCGATCTGGCCAAAGATCGGCAGCCGGATGCGGGTTCGATCCCAGAACTCCCGGCCGCCCTTCGTCTTGATGTAGGCGAACCAGCCATAAATCATCGCGCCAATCAACGGGATGATGTAGAGCAGATTGTTGCGCAACACCTCGCTGATATTGATGAGCCATTGAGTCGGTCCGGGAAGCTTGGCGCCGAAACCCGAGTAGATCTCGCCGAAAACGGGCACCACCTTGACCAGCAGGAAGACGGTGATGCCGATCGCGATGACGGTGACCGCGGTGGGGTACATCATGGCCGACTTGACCTTCTTCCGCAGGCGCGCGGTGTTTTCGAGGTAGGTGGCCAGCCGGGCCAGGATTTCAGCCAACAGACCGCCCCGCTCGCCCGCGGCAACCATGCAGGTGTAGAGCCGATCGAAACTCTTTGGATGCTTCTTCAGCGCGTCGGAGAAACTGTCGCCCCCCTCGACGCGGGTGCAGACGTCCTTGATCACCTCGCGCATGACGCGGTTGGGAGTCTGCTCCGCCAGCGCTTGCAGGCACTGCACCATCGCCAGACCCGCATCGATCATCGTGGCGAGCTGGCGGGTGAAGACGACCATGTCCTGCAGCCCGACCTTGCCGCCGAAATTCTTGCCCTTCTTGCCGATCTTCTCCTGGATGGAGACCACGAGCAGATTGCGGTTGAGCAGCGCCGCGATCGCGGCCTGCTCGGTGGCGGCGTCGATCGAGCTGCGGATTTCACGGCCGGTGGCCGCTTCTCGAGCCGCGTAAGCGAAGGAAGGCATATTTGATCCAGGTTGACAGTTGGTCCGGTACTACCGGTCTTGACGAGGGTGGACCAGACGCACGTGATCGGCCCGCAGGCCGGCTGATCCACACCGATCCGCGATTTAGCAGATGTCTTGCCGGGACGACGTGTGCACTGCAGCGGAGGCAACTTCCTAACATAAAGCCGCCTCCAACGGCACGATTGGGAGAATTCCTCGGCAGGAAGAAGTTTGATGGCTGTGCCCGCGATCGAACGATGTCCTGTTACGGTACAGCACCCGGGCAGAATTCGGCCGAACCGTGCGCGGGATCACCCGGCGGCGGCTTCGGCCTTGTGCCGGTCAACCAGGTCACCCTCAACCCGACTCCTCCGTCCTCGGGTCAACAGGCCCTGCTCCGGACTGAACATCCAGGCCAGACAAAACTGCATCGCCCCGACCACGACCATTGCGCCGGCCGTCGGACATTCCAACCAGAGTGCGAGGTGCAATCCCGCCAGTGAAGAGATGGCCGAATGTATCAGCACCAGGATGAAAACCACCGGCAACCGGTGGGTCAGCAGCGCGGCGGTGGCACCGGGAAGTATGAGCATCGCGATCACCAGGATGGCGCCCACGGCCTCAAACGCACTGACCACCACCACCGACAACCAGCACATCAGCGAATAGTGAACCCAGGTCGGATTGATCCCGAGCGATGACGCGAGGCCGGCATCGAACGAACTGACGAGCAGTTCCTTGTAGAACACGCCGATCAAACCGGCGGTCAGGAGGAAGACAACACCCATGCGCAGCACGGGCCAGGGCGTCAGTTCGTGGCCCGCAATGGTCGCAAACGGTTGAAACGCCACAAACCCAATCTCGCCGTAGAGCACGCAGTCTGCGTCCAAGTCGACCTTGCCGGCAAACAAGCTCACCAAAATGACTCCGATCGCAAACAAACTGGAGAAGGTGATGCCGATGGCGGCGTCCTGTTTGACGCGCGATTTCTTGTGGATCAGCTCGATCAAAAGCGTGGTCAGCACTCCGGCCACCAGCGCCCCGATGAACATGAGCGTGGGATTGCGGAAATCGTAATGCCCGCCGGCAATCCCGGTTTCTGCCAAGTGCCCGGTCGAAGCGTCTCCTCCGGCGATCAGACTGCCGGCAAGAAACGCCACCGCCAGACCCGGAAGCACGCTGTGACTGATCGCATCCCCGACCAGGGCCATTCGCCGGAGGATCAGATAGACGCCGGTCATGCCGCAGGCCGCCGTCACGAAAAAGCCCATCAGCACGACCCACAGATAGTCGCCGCCGGTCTCGCTCCACGGTTCGATGAAGACCTGTCGAAAACTGAATGCTGGAATCAGCTCGTTCATGTTGTCTTGCCGTAGCCGACCAGGTCCTTTGGCGGCCTGGGTCCGCCGCCGTCGTCATGCATGATGTCCGCCGTACTGGGAATGACCTTCCCGTGCGGATCCCGGGTGGCATAGTCGAGCCCCCGTTCCAGTTGTCGGACCACCTCCTCACCCAGCACATGCTCGATCTCCTCGGCCTCGTCGTGCACATGATCGGCGGCGAAATTCACCTGGTTGGTAAGATACAACTCCCACAACCGATGGTTGCGGACGATGGCCCGCGCCCGCTGCCAGCCTTCCGGAGTCAGATAGATCGCCTCACCCGGTTCGTCAAAGGTTGCCAAACCATTCCGGCAAAGGGCGTGCAATCTCTCCCGGCTTTCCTCCAGCGTCTCGTGGCGGCGGCTGGCAAGCTCCTGCAGGGTGATGCCCTCCCCCACGAACCCACGGCCTTCGAGGACATGAAACAGCGCCTTGAGGGTGTTCTCCCGCTCCACCCGCCGGCTGCGTGACCGCTGCCTCCACCAGCGCGCCAAGGTTCCGTGCCTTGGTCCAAAAAGGAAGGCGCCCGCGAACACCATGCTCGCCGCCAGCACCATGAACGGCCCGGTTGGCAGATTGTTTCCAAGAAACGACATGAACGCACCCAGAATGCCTGCAGCGACGCCGAAAGTGGCCGCCAGAAACAGCATCCGATGCATCCTGTCCGTCAGGAGATAGGCGGCGGCCGCGGGAGTGATCAACATCGCCGACACCAGCACCACCCCAACAGCCTGCAGCGCGATGACCACCGCGAAGGCGAGCAGCAGCATCAATCCATGGTGCAACATCCGGGTGGGCAACCCGGCGGCGCGGGCAAACCCGGGATCAAAGCTGCAGACCAGCAGTTCCTTGTAAAAGACCGAGATCAGCACCACCGCCAGCAAGGTCACCACCGTCATCAGCTGCAGATCCTGGCTGTTCAGGGCGGCCGCCTGGCCAAACAGAAATTTGTCGATGCCGCTCTTGGCGCCCGTGGGCAGCCGCTCGATCATCTTGACCAGGCAGATGCCAACGGCAAAAAACGATGCCAGCACCAAACCGAGTGCGGTGTCCTCCTTCAACCTCGTGGTGTGCGTGATGGCGTGGACGGTCAGTGTTCCGAGCAGCCCCGCGAGCGTGGCACCAACAAAAATCGCCAGCGGATCCTTGGTCAGGTTCCAGAGGAATCCAAGCGCCACTCCGGGAAGCACCGCATGTGAGAGGGCATCGCCCATGAGCGACATCTTGCGCACGACGATGAAGCTGCCCAGCAACCCGCAGCTGATCCCCAGAAGGCCCGATCCCAGCAGAACGGCACGCAGGGCCGGATCCCGCAGGCTGAAAAACCGCACCATCTGGTCCCAGACTCCGGTCTCGGTGAGTTCACCGATGCGGGCGGCGCTGGCGTCGCCTGCCAGCAACGCGATCGCCACCGTCAGGAGACCAAGTTTGCGTCGTGCGCCCATGGCTCAGCTGGTTTTCTGACGAACCGCATCGGCGACCTCGGAAAGAATCGTCAGGCGTCCTCCGTAGGTCTTCTGCAGAAGTTCATACTCAAAGACCTCCTCGGTGGGGCCGAACGCCACCAGCCGCATGTTCAGAAGCAGCAGCATGTCGAAATAGTTTCGTGCGGTTGGGAGATCATGATGCACCACCAGGAGGGTCTTTCCACGCTCCTTCAGCTCATGCATGATCTCGACAATGGCGGCCTCTGTGGCGGCATCCACGCCGGCGAACGGCTCATCCATCAGGTAGAGATCGCTCTCCTGGGCCAATGCCCGCGCCAGAAACACCCTTTGCTGCTGGCCGCCGCTCAGGTTGGCGATCTGGCGGTTGGCGTAGGGCAGCATCCGGACTTTCTCGAGACATTCACGTGCGATCTCGCGATCCGCCTTCGAAGGGCGCCTAAACAACCCAAGGTGGCCGAAGCGGCCCATCAGCACCACATCCATAACATTTACCGGAAAGTCCCAGTCCACCGATTCGCGCTGGGGCACGTAGCCCACCCGCCTCAGCTGTTTCTGATAGGGCTGCCCGAAGATCTTGACCCAACCGCTGCTCAGCGGGAGCAGACCCATGACCGCCTTGATCAGGGTGGACTTGCCGGCGCCGTTGGGGCCGATGATGCCCACCAACCGGCCCGGCGGCACCTGGAGATCGATCCCCCACAGCACCGGTTTCTGGTGATAGGCGACGGTCAGATCATGGATCTCAAGCGGGCACGACGCACCGGGCACAGAAGGATTTGGCGCCTTGAACGGCACGATCTCGGGCTCAATCTGGGATTTGGGGAGGGGCGTCATATGCTTCGAAGCACCGGCCATCGCCGCGGAAACTAGACCAGGTGAATATTGGGTCAAGTATAAATCTTAGACACATCTAACAAAAAGGGCGTGGCAGAACGGATTGGAGCCGGGAACCAGCCACGTGACCATTCTGCCAGGCAGCCGGATCAGGCGCTTCGATTTGAATTGTCCCGCTCGAAGGAAATGCGAATAAATGCTGGCGGTTCGAGTGAAGAGGCCTACTACCGTTGCCGCAGAAATGCGAATGGTCTGAATGTTGCGGCATTGGGCACCTCACTTTGGCGTGGTCATGATCCCTTCGGCTATCAGCAAACGGTTGAATCAATTGGGCGGGTTCTCCCTGGTCCTCGCGGTGGCGTTTTCGCTGCCCCTGTTTCGCCTGGGCCAGTTCGCCCTCCACGACGATCTGTTCTCCTACATTCTGATCATTCCGGTGGTTTGCGGATGGCTGGTCTGGCAGGACCGTCAGCGATTGAGCTGGGAATTCGTCCCCGCTCCGGGCGCCAGCCTGACGCTCACGATTGTCGGAGCCGGCCTTAGCGGCCTCGCGCTGATGATGACCAGCCCGGAACATGCAACTGCCAGGCTGTCTCTCAGCATTTTGGGGTTCGTCGCACTCTTGAACGCGGGGTCCTTCTGGTTTCTTGGCCGGGCTGTGATGCGACAGATCGCTTTTCCGGCGGCCTTTCTCATGTTCATGGCTCCGTTGCCGCCGGGCCTGGTTCATTCAATTGAAATCGGCCTTCAGCACGCGTCGGCCGAGGCTTCGGCGTGGCTTTTTTCACTCACCGGAGCCGCGTATTTTCGCAACGGCCTGGTCTTCCAGCTGCCCGGCATCACGCTCGAAGTTGCGCCCGAGTGCAGTGGCATCCGGTCGACCCTGGTGCTGTTCATGACGAGCCTGATAGCCGGACACCTCTTTCTGGAGCGGGGCTGGCAACGGTGGGTGTTCACCCTGCTGGTGATCCCGCTTGGCATCGCCCGCAACGCCCTCCGCATCGTCACCATCGGTTGGCTGTGCATCGAATACGGACCCGAAATGATCCATTCGGCCATTCATCGGCGTGGCGGCCCGTTCTTCTTCGCCTTGTCGTTGGTTCCCTTGTTTGCGCTGCTGTGGTTGTTTCGCCGTCTGAACAACAAACGCGCCGCGTCAGACGTCACAAGGGTGATGCCGCCGCCGAAACCGATGGAGGCAGGTTCATGATCCTCGAGAAGTCCGGTTTCCCCCTTTGCATGATTGCCCATTCGGTGCTGACATACCCCATTATGTCCTTTCTTCGCGAGTTGCTCCCGCTGATTGGCCGGAGCCGGTTGCTTCAGAAACTGTCCGGAGCCGTGTCCACGGCTGCCCTCCTGGCTCT
>DNDP01000368.1:6339-15076 GCA_003484235.1 Verrucomicrobiales bacterium | reverse complement strand
GGCTGCCCTCCTGGCTCTGGTGTTGTTGGCGCCGGGATGCTCAAAGGAGGGCAAAGCGGCCCGGCACCTGAGCCGCGCGGACGAATACTTTGTCGCGGGGGACTATGACAAGGCACGCATCGAGTATCTGAATGCCGCCCAACTGCAGCCGACCAATGCCCATGCCGTTTTGAGGTTGGGCACAATTTTCTTTGAGGGCGGCGCACTCTTGCAGGCGGCCTCACTGCTGGATCAGGCGGCCAAACTGGGTGCGAACGCACCGGAGCTGCACGCCCGGCTGGGTGCGATCCATGCCGCCCGGGGCAATGTTGGAGCCGCGCGCAATGCGATCCTCAAGGCTCTCGACACCGACCCCGCCCATCAGGAGGCGCTGCTGCTGCTGTCCGATCTGGCCGCTGACGCCGCCGCCAGGGCGGAGTTTCGCACGCTGCTGGCGAAGCTTCGCGCTGCACACGGAAGACTTGCCCTGTATGATGCCGCCGAGGCTGCCGTACTCCTGCGCGAGCAGGATGCCGACGGCGCCCTCAGAATTCTCCAGCCCGCGCTGCAGTCCGATGACGTCGCCGCTGCCGCCCACTTCATCCTGGGTGGCGTTCATCTCAGCCGCACCAACCTCACCGAGGCGCGGTCGGCCTTTGCCAAGTCCGCCGAACTCTCCCCTCCGCGGTCTGGCCGGCAGATTCGCTACGCCAATCTCCTGTTGCAGACCGGCGCCACCAACGAGGGCCGGGCACATCTGGACGGCATCATCTCGGCGGCACCGGATTTTGTGCCGGCACGTCTGCGGAAGGCCCAGCTGGCGTTTGCCGCCAAGGACTTCGAAACGACCAAGAGCGAGATCAGCGCGATTCTGAACCGTGACCAGATCAACGTCGAAGCGCGGCAGCTTGAGGCTCAGATGTATCTGGCGACCAGCGAGCCGGCCAAGGCCGAGCTGGTGATGGGCGAACTGATCAAGCTGTTTCCGAATGTCGCACAGCTGCATTACCAGGCCGCAATCGCCCACCTTGCCAATCAAAAAACCGCCCAGGCCGTCACCCAGCTTGAACGTGCCAACGAGTTGAATCCCGCGCTGCCGGAAGTGGTGCTGCTGCTTGGCCGCCTGAAGCTGGCACGCGGCGAAGTGGGAGCCGTGACCGCGTCCGCCCAGAATCTCATCACCACCAACCCGCAACTGCACGCCGCCTATCTCCTGCTGGGCGATGCGCAGATGGCCGCCGGCGATGCCTCCGGCGCTCTCGCAACCTACCAGGAGCTGGAACGCCGTTTCGCCGAGGATCCGGCCGGGCCCCATCTCGTCGGTGCCACGTTGCTGCGGCAGGGGCAGCCGGGCCCTGCGCGGGAGGCCTTCGAGCGCGCGCTCCAGCGGCGTCCGACCCACTTCCCGTCGTTGGAACGGCTGGTTGAGCTTGATCTGAACTCCGGGAACAACGCCGGCGCCGAAGCGCGGCTTGTCGCTTTCCTGTCGGCAAATCCGGCGGCCACGGATGCGCGCCTGTTGCTCGCATCCGTGCACGTCAGCAGCGGACAGCTCGAACGGGCCGAGCAGGAACTGGAGCAGATCATCGAGGAGCTGCCGGAACTGGAGAGGGCTTATCTGCTGCTGGCGGAAGTCTACCGCAGTTCCCAACGCCAGGATGAAGCGATTCTTCAGCTCAAGGAGCTGCTTGGCCGGAAACCGACCGACTTTCGCGCGTTGATGATGCTGGGACTGCTCCATACGGAGAAGGGCAATTTCCTGCAGGCGGCGGATGACTACGAGGCGCTGCTCAAGACCAGTCCAAATTTCAGCCCCGCGCTGAACAATCTCGCCTACCTCTATTCGGAGAAGCTCAAGAACCTCGACCGCGCCTACGAACTGGCGCGGAAGTCGCGCGAACTGCTGCCGAACGATCCGCGAATTGCAGACACGCTGGGCTGGATCATGTATCTCCGCGGGGAGTATCCCGAGGCGCTGATTTATCTCCAGGAAAGCGTGCAACGCATGGCGACCAATGGCGAAGTGCAGTACCACCTCGGCATGGCTCACTATGCCATGGGCCACGAGGCACCGGCCCGGGCCGCGCTCGAGGCGGCGCTCGCGCTCGACCAGGACGCCACCTGGAATCCGCTCATCCGGGACACCCTGCTGGTGCTGGAATCCACCGGCAGCGGAGCGATGGATTCGGAGACGTTGAAGCGGCTTGAGCAGACGCTCAAGCAACGGCCCCGGGACATGCTGTTGATGACCCGCATCGGCAGGGCCTACGAAGCAGCCGGGCGGCTTGACGACGCGCTGGACAACTATGAGCGCGCCGCCCAGATCAACGCCGCGGCGATCGGCCCCATGATGGGACAAGCCCGGATAAAACTCGCGAAAGGTGACAGCCAGCAGGCGCTGGCGATCGCCCGTCGGGTCCGTGATCTGGCACGCAACGATTCAGGCACAGCCTTCGAGCTCGGCCAGATTGCCAGGCAGGCCGGGGACTATCCGTGGTCCCATTCACTGTTGCAGGAAGCGGTCACCGCCTCGAGCAACGATGCCCAGGTTCAGTTTGCCTTTGCCCAGTCGGCCATCGCAGTTGGCAGATTGGACCCGGCGCGAACCGCATTGGAACTGGCGAAGGACGAAGCTTCCCTCGCAAACCGTGCGAACACACAACTCAGGCTCATCGCTCTCGCCTCAGCCGACGCCATCTCCACGCCGCCGGCCGACGTGCGTCAGTTTGTGGATTCGCAGCCCAAGGGGGAACTGCTCCCCGACTTCGTCCGCGCCCGTCTGGTCGCGGCGACCGGTCAATTCCCGGCGGCGATCAAGGCGTTCGAGCAGATCCTTGCCGCCTATCCGCAGTTTACTCCGGCCATGCGGTCGCTCGCCGTGGCGCTGGCCGCAACCGGTCAATTGGACGAAGCGGAGAAATGGGCCCGACAGGCGCGCGACATCACTCCGAACGATGGCACCCTGGCGAAGGTGCTCGGGCAGGCGGCAATGGCCCGCAAGGACTTTGGCTATGCCGGCACGATGCTGCAGGAGGCCACCCGCACGCTCGCGGGCGACGGTGAGGCATTTCTGCTACTCGGCGAAGCCCGCGTCGCCACCCGGCAGGTGGCCGACGCCAGGCAGGCTCTCGATCGCTCGCTGTCCCTCCCGCTCACCGAAGCCCAGAAGAATCGGGCGCAACAACTTCTCCAGCAGCTCAACCAGCTGCAGTAGGTTCCGGCACCAGACCGCCAAACAGCCGCTGAAAGTTCTGTTCAACCTGTTCAGCCAGCATCTCCCGGGAAATCCCCAGCAGGCCGGCCGCGAAATCGTATACCGCACCGAGATTCGCGGGATGATTCATCGGCTCGCCGGTTTCGGAATCGGTCATCGGATGACGATTCCACCCGTCTGGGGGCCACATTTCGGGCGCGTCCGTCTCGATCAGGAGGCGCTCCGGCGGTACCCGCCCGAACACCTCCCGCTGTCTGGCCTTGCGCTCATGCGCAAAGTAGCCCGACAGGCTGAAGTAGGCGCCGAGCTTCACGAAACCGTCCACCATCTCCGCGGGGCCGCCATAGGAGTGCAGCAGGAACCCGCGAGCCGGAAGCGGCTCCTCGCGCAGGATCTGGTCGAGCCAGCCCCAAGCCTTGAGACAATGGATCGTGGCGGGGAGATTGCGCCCGGCCGCGAGGCGTAGTTGCGCCCGGAACATTTCCTCCTGTCCCTCGAGGTCGGGATTTTCGATCCAACGATCCAACCCAATCTCGCCTACTGCCGACGGCATTGCGTCGAGAAAAGTTCGAAGCAGATCCAGCCAACCGGAAGTCCGCTCGCGCACGTACCACGGATGGTATCCGAAAGCCGGGAGCACCACCGGATGACGCCGTGCCAGTTCGAGCACCCGCGGCCAATCCTCCTCGCATGAGCCGTTGACCACCATCCGCCGGACGCCTTCGCTTGCGCACGCCGCCAGCACATCGTCCAGCTGCGCCAGCAACCGCTCGTCCTGCAGGTGATTGTGGGCGTCGTAGAAGTGCATCTCGGATTGGACTCGGGCAAAGATCTTCCGGCTCACGCCTGCAGGGCATCGTTTCCGACGTGCCCGGCGGCGAATTTCTGGATCTTCTGCCAGACGCGGCCGAGGCCGTTCTTCCGATTTTGCGAGAGGTGCTGGGTGATTCCCGCCTTGGCCAGAAATGATGGATCCACACTCAGAATCTCGGCCGGCGCGGCACCGCTGTAGAAGTCGCAGAGCAATGCGGCGATGCCTTTGACGATCATCGAGTCTCCGTCCGAACGGAACCAGCAGGCGCCATCTCGATACTCCGGCACGAACCACAGGTTCGAGAGACAGCCCTCGACCTTGTAGTCGTCGGTCCTGAACTCGTCCGGCAACGGCGGCGCCTTCTTCACCCGGTCAATCACGAACGCCAGGCGTTCCTGCGGATCATCGAAGAATTGCAGGTCGCGGATCAATCGGTCCCGTTTTTCGTTCAGTTCCATGGTTCAACAAGCGGCAGTCACCAGCTCACGGAACCGGCGCCGCAGGTTGAGGCGCAGCGCAATTCCCAGCCGAACGCCGAAGACTGTGGCGGCGAGGTAGTACCCCAGAAACCAGGCCGCGACAAACAGTTCGCTGCGGAAGTTGCCATTCACCAAGATGATGAATACCACGCAGAAGGCGGCCCACGGGAATCCATGAACCAACAGCAGCGCGCGGAAGGCGCCACGCAACGGCGTGCGGGCGCGGAGCCCGTGAACGACGCCGGCCCACGGAATCGCGCCGAAGTTGACGAGCGATGTCACCAGCCCGCCCATCAAGAACGCGGCCACCAGCATGATCCCATCCCGGTACATGTGAATGTCGCTTCCCCGGTACATCACGGTGAGGAGCACCAGGACGTTTCCCAGCGCGGTCGTCAGCATGGCTCTGCGAAAGCGCCGTTGAAACGCCTCCGTTAGTCCGAACGGAATCATTCCGCCGGGCAAAGGGGTGGCCAGCAGCAGCTCATACGCTCCCGAACGCAGATGCTGGTGCACCAGCCGGGAGGACTCGAGGGCCAGCGCCAGCCCAACCAGCAGGTGCAGCGTCAGAACGGCAAGCATGGCGCTGGTAAGAAAGACATCCAGGTCGGGATTCCGAAGCAGCAGAATGCAGGCACACATCGCCAGCAGCACACTCCAGACGAACCGCCGGAACCACCGCGCCCAACCGGGATCCCGCACCTGCCGGTAAACCAGCTCCTCGTACGGATTGCGCCATCGGCTGAAAGCACCCCCGGGCGATGTGCTGGCCACTTCGTCGATCCGCGGCCGGACCACCGGAGGGTCCATTGCCAGTCGCCAGTTGCGGGACAGGACCACTGCCGCCGCAGCGACAAGCGCCACACCCAGCGATCCCTGGCTGCCGACGCAGAACCAAAAGTAGAGGACGTTCGAGCCGGTCCAGCGGGGTTCGAGTCCGAACACCAGCGTGAACACCGGCGAAACGGCCGCCAGCGGATTGAACGACATCGGTCCACCGAAAAGTTCCCGCGACACCTCGAACAGCAGGAGGGGCAGAAGCGTGACCAGCACCATGACCGCGAGGGTGGTCATGGCTGCCCGGGTGGAATCGACGCTCAACGCCGACACCAGCAACCCGACTCCGAGCGAGAGCAGCAGGGCCGTCAGGATCGTGATGGCAAGATTGACGGCCTGCACCGGGGTGACACCGCCCACCAGCATCGTGATGAACAGCAATGGCAGCAGCGCGACCAGGCACAGCGTCATGGTCAGACCGGACACCACCAGCTTGCCGAGCACGACGTCGAGTGCGCGCAGTGGCGTGAGGAAGAGCAGGCCCAGCGTGCCTTCGCGCCGTTCCGCGCTGATGGAATCCGCCGTCAGGAAGCAGCCGCTAAGCGATGCCAGGGTCAGCATGATGATCCCAATTCCACGCAGTCCGTGCAGTCCGCCGGAAGGCGGGTTGAAGCTGCCGGCCGCGAGCAGCGTCGCCAGAAAGGCCAGCGCCAGCAGCGTCGCGCTCAACCGCAGCCACCAGGTCGCGGGCCGGCGGGCGGCGACGCGCAGTTCACGTCCGGCAATGGGAAAACGGTTCACAACCGCAATGCTGCCTTCCTTCCGGGGCTATTCCTTCGGCCGCTCGCTCAAGGCGTTCCGAATGCTGAACGCGACCGCCCTGCCGAGTATTGCCGAACCTTCCCTGGAAAAATGCACGTCGGCCGGATTCTGGATCTCCGCCTGCCGCGCCAGCGCGAAGGAATACAGGTCGTTGATGGCGATGCCGTGACGTTCCATGATCCGCCGGGCCGCGAGATTGTAGATCACGTCGTCGCCCACGAGTCTCGGCGGATTCAGACGTCCGGGCGGCACGGGCGTGGTGCTGCACCAGATCAGCGTGGCGCCGGTCTTCTTCAGGCGCGCGACCAGTTTCTCAAGGTTCTGCTCGTAGTCATCGAGAGGCACCTGGCGGCGGCCGCCCGGCATGAACTTCAGGTCGTGCAGCCCCCAGTTGAAGTGGATGACATCCCATTGGTTCGTGCCGAGCCAGGAGTTGAGCTTGGCCAGACCATTGGCGGTGGGCCCGCCATTCTCCGGAATGCGGAAGAGATCCGCCTTGCCGGCGAGCAGTTCGCGCACGGGCAACGTATAGCCGATCGAGATCGAGTCGCCGATGAGCAGCACGTTCGGGCGGTCGGGCCGGTCCTCCACCGGCGCAAAGACAGGGTTCTCAGCGGCGCCCAGTGGAAGGCAAACGGCCGCTGCCACGGCCGCAATGGCGGCGATGGCCGAGGTCAGGAGTTTCATGCGCCAAGCAATAGCCAATCTCCGCCGGCGCGGCGAGCCCTTCGTACGGCTCAACCCGCGGCCGGCATCCAACGGCTACGGCGGCTGCCACTTTGGTCCCATTTACCGGCCCCGCAACGTGTGACAAACATGCCGCCATGAAGAGCAAAAACTCCCGACTCGCACCGGCCCTGTTGAACGTCAGCGAACCGGCTGACGGAGCGGCACCGATCGAAGCAATGGCGCCCTGGCAACAGGTGGCCCTGCTGCGGCATCAGCAGCGTACCGGCGATGCGCGCCGGCAAGAAATCAGTCCGCGGCTGAAGCTTCGCGGTGACCGCGTCCATCTTCGGGCCCTCCGTGCGGCGGAGACGACCGCCTGGGGTGACACGAACTTCTTCGAGCTGGACCGGTCGATCATCCGGCACCAGCTCATGACCGGGGCCTGAATCTCGCAATACACGCGCAGTCGATCATGAAGACTTCCGTTGCCATCTCGCTGATCTTTGCAGGAACGGCGCTGATCCTGACGCCCCCGACAGTCGATCATCTGCAGAACCAGCGGTTGTTGGAGACTCTCTCCTCACCCGAGGCCCGCACGATCTCGCTGCGGGAACCGATGAGCGCCAATTACGCGTTCGGCTGCTGGGTGGTGGGAACGTTCGCCATCGGATCGGCGATGCTGGCGTTCCTTCGCCGCCCGCAGGCAGATTCCTGAAAGCGCACAGTTCGGCGATCCCCCAATCCAATCCCCGTCGCACGCGGAGTGCATTCTCCGCTGTATGACTGCGCTGCATCCGGCAATGTGGTTCCGCACCAGATTGCTACGATTTTTGTGTCCCCTTTCACCGACTTTTGGCGCTATATGACTCTGGAAACCCAGCCGCATGGAACCGGTGCCGCCAAATCTGTTCGAGATCTTCGACCGGGCTCAGGAAATCACCGATGCCGCCGAGAGAAGTGCGTATCTCGACAGGGCGTGTGCCGGCGATGAGGTTTTGAGGAAGCGGGTGGAGGAACTGCTGGAAGCGGCAAGACATGCCCCTGCAGTGTTTCCCGAGGAATCGAGCGTCCACACCGGCAACAGCACGCTGGCTGCGTCCGAAGGAGGGTCGCACCTTACCCCGCCCCATTTCCAACCCGGTGCGACCATCGGCCGCTACGAAGTCATTCGTTCCATCGGCCAGGGCGGCTTTGGTGAGGTCTACCTGGCCGTCCAACGTCAGCCGGTGTTCCGCAATGTCGCTTTGAAGGTCATCCGCAAGGGAAAGGACAACCAGCAGGTCATCCGCCGTTTTGAGGGCGAACTGCAGGTCCTCACCTTGATGGATCACCCCAACATAGCGAAGCTCTATGACGCGGGACAGACCGATGAAGGACTGCCCTTCTTTGTGATGGAACTGGTCAGCGGAAGTCCCATCACGACCTACTGCCGCAAGCATGAGCTGGATCTTCGGAGCGTCTTGAACCTCTTCCAGCAGGTGTGCATGGCGGTTCAGCACGCGCACATGAAGGGAATCATCCACCGCGACCTGAAGCCGACCAACATCCTCGTCACCGAGGTGGACGGATCGCCGGTGTGCAAGGTGATCGATTTCGGCGTCGCCAAGGCGCTGGACACCTCGATCATCGAGGCGGAGTCGCTGACCGAATCGTTTCAAATCATCGGCACGCTGTTCTACATGTCGCCCGAGCAGGCCTCCTCCGACCACCCGGCGATCGATGTCCGGGCGGACGTTTACTCTCTCGGCACCGTGCTCTACGAACTGCTGACCGGCCTGACGCCGCTCACCCGCAAGGAACTCGGCAATGCCACGCTGCTCCAGGCGCTGCGGACAATCCAGGAACTGGAACCACCCCGCCCATCCATGCGTTTGCTGGCGGTGCTGGATGGAAGCAGCGACAGCGAGCCGCCGGTGAAGACCGAAGTGCGCACGCTCTGCCGCGAGGTGCAGGGTGACATTGACTGGATCGTGATGAAGGCGC
>DNDP01000368.1:5903-6148 GCA_003484235.1 Verrucomicrobiales bacterium | reverse complement strand
ATGAAGGCGCTGGAGAAGGACCGCGCCCGTCGCTACCAGTCGGTGCACGATTTCCGGCACGACATTGAACGGTATCTCGGCAACCAGACGATCAGCGCGCGGCCGCCCAGCGCGTGGTATCGGGCGCGGAAGTTCGCACAGCGCCACCGCACCCGCATGGTGACGGCGGGCGTGGCGATTGCCGTGCTCCTTATGGCGGTGGTGGCGGGCGCCCTGCAGCGAAGCCAACTGCAGGCCAATGCGCT
>DNDP01000368.1:5027-5700 GCA_003484235.1 Verrucomicrobiales bacterium | reverse complement strand
GCCAACTGCAGGCCAATGCGCTGGTCGAAAGCCTGCTCACTGCGCGGCCGGAGGCCGTCGGCGCGTTGCTGGATGCCGTGGATCAACAGCCGCGGCTGGTCCGGGGGAAACTCGCGGCAGCGAGGGACAGTGAGGATGCAACGGTCGCCTTTCGTGCCGGTCTGGCGCTCATCGCGGAAGAAACCAATATCGTCAACTTGCTGGACCAACTTGCGAGGATGCCGGCGGTGGAAATGGCAGCTGCCGTGGAACGTCTGTCCGGCCGTTCAGCGGAGGCAGTCGACTGGGCGTGGGCCAGCGTCAATCGCGCGACGTTGCCCGGTCCGGAGATGCTGCGGGCGGCGGCCATACTGGCCCGCCATGACTCGTCTTCCACAAACTGGATGACGCTCGGGCCGATTGCCGCCCGTCAACTGGTGCAGACGTCCCCTTTTGAGCTCTCCCATTGGCTTGTCCGGTTCGAGCCGGTGGCTGGCCAGCTGCAGCCCGAACTCGAGGCCATCTTTCATCAGACCGACAATGAACTCCACGCCTTGGCGGCGGCTCAGATCCTCGCTCATTTTCTTCGTTCAACACCGGACGAACTTGTCAGCCTGGTTGAAACGGCCCGGCCGGCACAGCTGCCGCCCTTGATTGAGGCGCTGCGTGACAACGCGGCGGATGCGGCAGGCCG
>DNDP01000368.1:1337-4892 GCA_003484235.1 Verrucomicrobiales bacterium | reverse complement strand
GGCGGATGCGGCAGGCCGGCTGGTCGAGCGGTTCTCCCAGACCAGCAACGCGACCGGAACACCGGAGGAAAGTGAGCGGGATCACGAACGCCGAGTCCGGGTGGGTGCTGCACTGCTCCAGCTGGACAACGGCGAACCGGTCTGGACGGCACTGGCTGAAGCCGCTCCGGCGGACCCATCGTTTCGCACGCATCTGATCCACGGGCTGCCAGCGGTGGGCACCCCTGCCCGGGTTCTGCTTGATCGTCTGACAGCGGAAACCGACTCCGCCATCCGGCCGGCGATCTTCTCCGCGCTGGGCGAATACGATCCGGTGATGCTGCCGCAATCGACGCGAGACATCTGGCAGCCGGTCTTGTTGGAGCTGCTGCGCAATGAGCCCGATGCCGGCACCCGCTCGATGGTCGAGTGGCTGTTGCGGCACTGGGGATATGGAGAGACCGTCGACGCGGTGCTGCAGGAATTGGCGGTTGCCGGACAGGTGCCTGGCCGGGAATGGCACGTTACTCCCTCCGGGATCACGATGATCCAGATCACGGGGCCGGTCGATTTTCAGATGGGCACGACGGACCCAAACTATTCGGGCTTTCTGTCGCCGCCGCATCATCGTCGCATTCCCCGGAGCTTCTGGATTGCCACCCGGCCGGTGTTGCTGCGCGAAGCCGCCGAGTTTCCGGGCGTCTCGGCAAGTCCCAACTGGGCCCCCAATCTGGCGCCCGAGACGCCGGCGCTGCTTCTTTCCCAGGCGGATGCCCGGCGATTCTGCAATTGGCTCTCGCGGCGGGAGGGAATTGCGGAGGATCAACTGTGCTACCTCGATGCGGAAGGCGGGCATCCGATGCCCAAGGCAAACCACCTCAACCTTTCCGGTTACCGGCTGCCGACGGAGGCCGAATGGGAATTCACCGCGCGCGCCGGCAGCACCAACCGTTTTCACTTCGGCGAGACGGAGACCCACCTCGCCAAGTATGTCTGGCACGACCTGAACTCGGAGGGCCTTCAGCACGCCGCGCTGCTGCGGCCCAATGCTCTGGGGCTGTTCGACACCCTTGGCAATGCCGACCAATGGTGCGACGTGCCGTTCGTGCCGTATCCGACCAACACCACCGCTGCGGCCCCCGCCATCGATGGATACGAGTATGCCGCAGGGGCGGAAGCCACGCGATTTGCGGCCCTGCGCACCGCCACCGGTGACGAACTGTCCACACCGTTGCTGGTCGATTGGGCGCATCGCGGCGGATCAGTGCTGACGCATCCCAGGTTCCTCGGTTCCACCCTCCGGGACGCCAGCGGTCCGCGGGTCATCCACCAGTACATCACCGTGCGTCTGGTGCGCAGCATCCCCTTCCCCGCAACTTCCCGTTCCGACCTGAAAGGCAACCCCAACCCCACCGATCCAAGCCTATGAATGAAAACCTGCCACTTCCCACCATCACCAATCCCGAATCCGTTGTGCCCGGGCACCGGGCCGTGTTGACCGGGGCAGGCACCGTTGACTATGTCTGCCATGCCGGCCAATGGGAAATCCTCACGGTCCGCTGCACCGGCGGATATGTTCCTCCGCAGAATCCGAACCTGCCTCCCTGCACCACCAATGGCACCGTCCGCACGGCGGCCTGTGTTCCGGGAACTGACTCCGCCTTCGCCGCGAGCCAGAGCAGTTCGGCCAAGTCCGCCTGATCCGACGGTTGAACGTGGATCGGAGGTCGTTCGGTTGGTCGCCGGCCCATGCGCCCGCCGGCGGCAGAGCCGTTCATCCAAAGCGCAGGGTTTTCCGCCCTCCGATGTGCGGCCCATCCGAAATGTATCGCTCCCCAGACTCTTGTCCCTACCGGAGGCTTCTGACCGGGCGTGAAGGCGTCGCCGGGAGCGGTTGCGAGCTGCTTGGCCAGCTGCTCCGGACGGGCAGGGACACCGACCTGCAGGTGGACGATGCCGTTTGCAGGGATTGCTGCGAACAATCCCCGCCGACGCCCGAACGGCTGAACCATGCAGTGGCCTCCCAGCTCTATGTCCGTGCGTTCAGCATTGGCGCCCGCGGCGGCACGCCAGGTTGCGATGCCGACCGGGTCACGCACCTGATCGAGTTCGCCCGCGAGTTTATTCCAGTCGTCGAAGTCAGGGACCCCGACCCTTGGACCTATGTTCCGCCGTTTGACCGGCCGTGCTTTCATCTGGGTGAGCCGACGCCGCCGGAAAGCGCCGACGCCGCCGACGGCTTCACCCATCGCTGCCGGCACGAGTTGCTCAGGGTCACGAATGCTGAACAGTGTTTGCATTGCCGCTACTACGACCCGCGGTTGAAAGTCGGCAACGCGGTGGCTGTCTGGTCGGTCGGCGTCCTCACGGCGCCAAGGCGACAGCCAACTCTGTATCGATCATTGAAGAGCCTGGCGGCTGCGGGTTGGGACGAGGTCCGGGTCTTCGCCGAGCCGGGCGTGGTTATTCCGGACTCGGTGCCCGACCGGCTGATCACCCGTCGTTCGGAGCGGATCCAGGCCTGGCCCAACTTCCTGCTGGCTCTCACGGAACTGCACCTGCGCCAGCCCCACGCCGACGCCTATCTGCTGTGCGAGGATGATGTGGTCTATTGCCGCGGTCTGCGCGCCTATCTCGAACAGACTCTCTGGCCGGCGAACCGCCTCGGCGTCGTTTCGCTGTTCACTTCAGGCTATCAGGACCCACAACACGGGCAGGGTTTCTTTCCGACCCGTCATGGCCTGGCCAGCTGGGGGGCGCAGGCCTATCTGTTCCCCAACGCTTCCGCCCGGGCGCTGCTGCGGCACGCGGACGTGGTGAATCACCGCAGCCGCGGCCCCAAACAGGGCCGGGCCGATCAGGATGCGGTCGTGGGCTACTGGTGCCAGAAGGCTGATCTCGACTACTACATGCACAGCCCGAGCCTGGCACAGCACATCGGGGAAACTTCTTCGCTGTGGGAAACGGCCGAATTGTCGGGTCTCCGCCTGGCAACCTCCTTCCCGGGCGAGGAGGCTGACATCGGCGGGATCATGTCGGCGCAGCCCGGCGGATGAATTGTACATTCATCGGAAGTACTCGAAAGGCGCCGGAAGCCGCCGAAAACAAGGCGATTCCCGCCGTTGCCGATCTTCCCGGACTCGGCCCTTGCCTTCCCCGCGTGGCCTTGTTGGAATCGCCCCGCGCGTCGCCACAACCCATGCAGCCGTATCCCAAACATTACTGCGGTGTCTTCGGCATTTACGGCCATCCGAACGCCGCGGAGCTCACCTACTACGGGCTCTACGCCCTGCAACACCGCGGCCAGGAGAGCGCCGGAATCGTCACCACCGACGGCAAGGCCTTTCGCGAGCACAAGGGCATGGGACTCGTGCCGCAGGTGTTCACGGGTGACGTGCTGCACAACCTCGTCGGCAAAACCGCCATCGGACACACGCGCTACTCGACCACCGGCGCGTCCCATCTGCGCAACGCCCAGCCGATGACGATCGACTGCGCCAAGGGCCAGATCGCCATCGCGCACAACGGCAACCTCACCAACGCCGCCCCGCTCCGCGACGAACTCGAGGCCAAGGG
>DNDP01000368.1:793-1092 GCA_003484235.1 Verrucomicrobiales bacterium | reverse complement strand
GAGCTGATCGGCGTCCGCGATCCCCACGGCTTCCGGCCGCTCTGCATCGGCAAGCTTGGCGATGCCTACGTGCTCTCGAGCGAGACCTGCGCGCTGGACCTGATCCAGGCCAAGTTCGTCCGCGACGTCGAGCCGGGCGAGATCGTGATCATCAACGAAAACGGCATCACGAGCATTCCCGCCTTCCCCGAGCAGAAGGAACGGGCCTTCTGCATCTTCGAGTACGTCTATTTCGCACGCCCCGACAGCACGATCGCCAACCGCAACGTCTACGGCGTCCGCGTCGAGATGGGCCGCCA
>DNDP01000368.1:0-515 GCA_003484235.1 Verrucomicrobiales bacterium | reverse complement strand
CACTACGTCGGCCGCAGCTTTCTCCAGCCCTCGCAGCTCATCCGCGACTTCAACGTCCGGGTGAAGCTCAACCTCATCGCCGAACTGGTGAAGGGGAAACGGGTGATCATCGTGGACGATTCGATCGTGCGGGGCACGACCAGCAAGACGCGGGTGAACAACCTCAAGGAAGCCGGCGCAAAGGAAGTCCACGTGCTCGTGAGCTGTCCGCCGCACATGAACCCGTGCGTGTACGGCATCGACTTCCCCGACCGCAGCAAGCTCATGGCGGCGAACCACACCCTTGACGAGATCCGCCGCTACCTGAACGCCGATTCGCTCGGCTACCTCTCGCTGGATGGGATGGTGAAGGCCACCGGCCGGCCGAAGGAACACTTCTGCATGGCCTGCTACGACGGCCGCTACCCGGTGCCGTTCGATCCGTTGCTGGACAAGCAGATCATGGAGAACCGCAAGCGCCGGACCCACGGACTCTCGGGCGAACTCGCCGGCGAACAGAGCCAGATCAAGCTGCT
>DNDP01000409.1 GCA_003484235.1 Verrucomicrobiales bacterium | reverse complement strand
GGCTCCATCGAACTGAAGACCGCGGGCGTGAAGGACGACATGCCGGCGGCGGCGCGGCAGGCGGCTGCCGTGATCATCAGCGGTTCACCGCGGGATGCCTGGATCGATGATCCGGTCAACGATGCCGTGCTCGGCGTCATCGAACATTGCCGCTCCGCCGGCAAGCCGCTGCTGGGCGTCTGCTACGGGCATCAGGTCCTGGGCCGTGCGCTGGGGGCGAAGGTGGGCCGTCATCCAGCCGGCTACGAGCTGGGCAACGTTGAAGTGCAACTGACCGACGACGGCACCGCTTGCCCGCTTTTGGCCGGACTGCCGGCCGGGCTGAACGTGATCGAGAGCCATCAGGACGCCGTGTTCGAGCTGCCCCGGGGTGCAAAGCTGCTGGCCACTGGAGAACACACCGCCGTCCAGGCATTTGATTTCGAGGGCCGGCTGCTGGGCGTCCAGTTTCACCCGGAGATGACGCCAGACGTCCTGCAGTTTGTCTGGGGCGAACCCCGGCGGGCGGCGTGGCGTCCGAGGCTGAACTTCAACCTGGATGAACGGCTCGCCGGGTTGCAGCCCACGCCGGCCGCCTCGCAAATATTTCGAAACTTTATTCAACACTACGTATCATGAGTCACGCGACGTTTGCGTTTCCCACCACCAGCCGGTTTGGCGCCGGGGTCACCACGGAACTGCCGGAACATCTCAACAAACTGGGCATCCGTCGGCCGCTGGTCGTGACCGATCCCGGCCTGGTGCCGACGGACGCCTTTCGCCGGCTCGAGTCGGCCCTGGGCGAAGACGGCCGCGGTGTTCGCTGGCATCTCTACGCCGGCGTGCATCCCAATCCGATCGAGGCGGACGTCCGCGAGCCGGCGGAGCTCTTTCGCCGTGAGCAGTGTGATGGCGTGATCGCGATCGGCGGCGGCAGCGCCCTGGACGCCGGCAAGGCCGCGCGGCTGCTGGTGAAGCGGCCCGGTTTCGATCTGGCGAAGTTCTACGACGAGAAGGACTGGTCAGGGCTCGCGCCCTTCATTGCGATCCCGACGACAGCGGGCACCGGCAGCGAAATGGGGCGCAGCAGCGTGATCACGCTCGACGCCACCAGGCGCAAGGCCGTGCTGTTTCACCCCGAACTGATGGCGAAGCTCGTCCTGCTCGATCCCGAGCTCACCATCGGCCTGCCGCCGAAGCTCACCGCCGCCACCGGTGCCGACGCCCTGACCCACTGCATCGAGAGCTACACCTGCCCCGTGTTTCACCCCATGTGCGACGGCATCGCGCTGGAAGGCATCCATCTGATCGTGGACGCCCTGCCGCGGGCGTTCCGCGATGGCGGGGATCTCGATGCCCGCGGCAAGATGCTGATCGCCGCCGGGATGGGGGCCATCGCCTTTCAAAAGGACTTGGGCGTGGTGCATTCGCTCGCCCATCCCCTTTCAACCATCTGCGGCATGCATCACGGCACCGCAAACGCCCTGTGCCTGGTTGCCTGCATGAAATTCTGCGCCGCTCGCAAGCCGGGCCTCTACCGGCGCGTGGGAGTCGCCTGCGGCCTGGACGTGCTCAAGTGTTCCGACACCGACGCGGACCGGCGCACCATTGACTTCGTCGCCGGGTTCCTCGCCGGCCTGAACCTGAACCAGCGGCTCGCCGAGCTCGGCGTGAAGCGCGACCAGCTGGACGCGCTGGTGGAGCAGGCCTGGGCCGATCCCTGCCACAAGACCAATGCCGTGCCCGTCACCCCGGACGATCTCCGTGCCCTTTACCTCGAAGTGCTATGACCCTTCCCGACCAACCCTTTGTCGACGGCGCTTTCCGCGCGGGTGCCGGCAAGCCTGCGACGCTGATCAATCCGGCCACCGAACAGCCCCTGGTCGAGGTCGCCGGAGCCGACCCATCACTCGTCGGGACGGCGGTCGAATCGGCCCACCGCGCCTGGGAGAGCGGCTGGCGCGACCTTGCGCCGGGCAAACGGACGGAGATCCTCTTCAACGTCGCGCGTAAGCTGCGCGCGCACGTGGAGGAGATCGCCCAGTTGGAAATGCAGCAGATCGGCAAGCCCGTCAGCGACGCCCGCGACGAAGCCGGGCTGGGCGCCCGGGTCTTCGAGTATTACGCGGGCGCGGTCACCAAGTTCTTTGGCCAGACCATTCCCGTGGCGCGGGGAGGTTTCGATTTCACCCTGCGGGAACCGATGGGGGTGGTGGCTGCGATCGTGCCATGGAACTTTCCGTTTCCGATCGCCTGCTGGAAGGTCGCCCCCGCGCTGGCGGCGGGCAACTGCGTCGTGCTCAAGCCGGCCACCCTCTCGCCGTTGACCGCACTGAAGCTGGGTGAACTTGCGCATGCCGCCGGCCTGCCGCCGGGGGTGCTGCAGGTGCTGCCCGGCCCCGGGTCGGCGATCGGCGACGCACTGGTAACCCATCCGCTGATCCGCAAGGTGTCCTTCACCGGCTCAACTGAGGTCGGGCGCCAGATCATGTCGCTGGCTTCCCGGGATTTGAAACGCATTTCACTCGAGCTCGGCGGCAAGTCGCC
>DNDP01000197.1:403-2638 GCA_003484235.1 Verrucomicrobiales bacterium | reverse complement strand
CGCCGTCGGCGTCCACGGTGGCGATGGTCTTGTCGTCGGCGCCCAGGCCGAAGGCGGTGGCGAAGTCCTGGGCCATTGGGCCGAGGTGGCGGCTGCCGGTGTCCTGCTTGTAGTTCCACTCCGAGAGGGGGAGTGCGGCGACTTTTTCCAGCACGGCCTCGGCGTCCACGGTCCGGAAGTTTTCCTTTACGTTGCGGTCGCTGGCGCTGACGAACGTGCCGTTGACCGTCAACCCGGACGGGGTGAGCGCCATCATGGTGCTCCCGCCGCCGCCGTTGCCGGTGGTGTCATTGTGCGTTCCTCCCCGGTACCAGTAGAAGTTGCCTCCGGGTGAGCCGCCATCAGTGCGGAAATAGAAGCCACCGTTTTGGATGCCCACTCCATACTGAGTGCCCCAGAGGTTGATCATCTGCCGGGTCTGGGAGCCGAAGCTCAGACTTCCGGAGGAGACCTGTTGGTTGCCGGAAAAGGTGTTGCCGCCACTTCGCAATGCGACATTGGCCGAGAGCTTCTCGTCAGGAATGAGACCGGTAAGCTGGGCTGCAGTGATTCCGGTCAACTGCGAACCGTCGGCCGCCAACCCGATCTTCCACCTGTGCCTGAAGATGCTCAGCCCGTAGGAGTGGCTGTTCGCGGTAACAAGCTCGAAACCCTCGTTCCCATCCAAATCTGCCGCGGTCAGGAGATACGGCACTCCGTTGGGGGCCGGAGTCACCATGGGGCTGTAGGCGTTCTGCCCATTGTTGGTTAGGACGGTGAGGACGCCGGTGCCACTCACACTGGCGATGTCCACCGCGCCGTCGCCGTTGATGTCGACGATGACAGCGGAAGTGGGCGCGGCGGCGAACGGCAGCGAGAACCCCGCAGTCAACCCGCCGAGTCCATTGTTGGTGTAGGCGCGAATGGTGCCGGTGATAAACTCAAGGCCCAACAGATCCATCCGTCCATCCTGGTTCACATCACCGCTGCCGCTGAACCAAACCGCCTGCTTGACGTCATAGGCCAGATACTCGCCATTGCCATCGCTGTTGTAGAATACGGTGTCTGCTCCTCCAACAACGATCTCCGGCGGGCCGCTGCCATCCAAATCGACCACCATCAGCGTGAAGGCACCGCCGGTTAAATATGGCTCGGAGGTGGTCACGCTGAACTGACCGGTGCCGTTGTTGGTGAGCACCAGAAAGTGCTCCGCTTTGTTTCTGAAGGCGGCGATGTCCGGCTGCCCGTCTTCGTTCAAATCTTCAGCCGCAACCCGGACGAGCAGCGATTCCGACAGACTGGGTGCTCCGATCGGCTGGAGTGCGGAGCGAACGAAGTTTCCGGTGCCGTTATTCGTGTAGATCCCCACGGTGGCGGCGCGTCCGTTGCCTGTAATGATGTCCGCCCGGCCGTCTCCATTTACGTCCGCCGTCGCGATGGAGGTGATTTCTGTTCCGGCCTCAAAACCGGCATGGAAGAAGCCGGCGGGCGAGAAATGCCCCGTTCCGTCGTTCATGAACAAAAAGACAGCTCCGCTGAACGAATTGCCTCCGGCGCAAAGATCGGGATCGCCGTCGCCATCGATGTCCAAAGCCGCCACGGCATCTGCTTCTGTCTGCAGATTGGTCGCCAGGTTGATGACCCCGAATTGATGGACGGCACCCTGCGAATTGAGGGACAGCAGATTCACGTTGGTCAGGCCCGCGCCGTTGCCCGCAAACGAGCCGGAAAGGTTCAAGGTGGAGGCACCATTGGTCAGCACCGCCGCGGGAAGCTTGTTTAGAGGAACGATGCCCGCAATGTCGGCCGCCGCCACCGAACTCGCGTGGGCGGCGCTTCCCGCCCGCAAAGCATACGGTGCCGAAGTGATCGGCTGGAGCGGAGCCAGACTCGTGTACTCTTCGGTGTCGTCTCCCCGGCGCACCGCGATGGCCAGCCATCGCTCCGAGCCGTCGAAATACCTGGCCCCAAAGTCCAGCGTGACCGCGAACAATCCATCGGCAACGTCGGCATCGTCCACCGTAACGGTGGACCCGATCTGTTCGCCCTTCGCGCTGGCGGTGAAGAGCCGGAACTCGAAATCTGTGGGACCGTTGACGGGTCCGCTTGAGTCATTCAAGCGACCTTGGTAGGTGAAGGCGGTGGTTTGGGCCTGGGCGGCATGGGGCAGGCAGAGGAGGGAGAGCAGCGCCGCGAATCGAAGTCGCAACATAGGTTTGGGTTTACTCTTCATTCTCTCCTAGCAGAACCCGGTTG
>DNDP01000197.1:0-171 GCA_003484235.1 Verrucomicrobiales bacterium | reverse complement strand
GGTTGCGCTGGCAATGGCGGCGTGGGCGTTCGGAAAGAATCCAACCCGGGAGGGACCGCGTATCGCGGTCCCTGAAATGTTGGGGACGGCGACACGCCATCCCTCCCAGCGTAGGGCGCCGGCGCTACTTGAGCAGTTGCTCCAGCCGCTCGACCGCCGGGACAATCAACC
>DNDP01000104.1 GCA_003484235.1 Verrucomicrobiales bacterium | reverse complement strand
CTGTTCACCGGTTCAGTTTGCGGCGGCGGGCCGAACGACGACAAGTCGGCATTCAGGCCGAGTCGGGAGGCGGCGTGTCACGACCTCCAAGTGGTGTGATCGAAGAGAAAAAGCGGTTGGAGCGAAGTGGTGGCTGCCCAGCCCAGGCCCTCGCCATCTTGTTGCACCCTTTCAAGGATCTGGCTGCAACGGCTCCAGAGGCGCCCTTGGCCAAAGCTATTTCCCCAGCGCCTTGGATTTCTCGGTGGCGGCGCGGACAGCGTTCATCACCGCGGCGCCAGTGTCGCGGGGAAGTTTACTACGCGCTAAAGATAGTATGAATCGACGCACCCACGAAATCATTGCTTGTTCAACAAACCTTGAATCCTGGTTTCCCCGAATCGGTTAAGCTCGGATTAAAAGTGGCGCCTCGTCGCACTTGAGCTACAGCCAAATCTGAATCTTGCAAACGTCACCGTCCCGACCGGGTGCGGTAAAGACCACTGCCTTCACTGGCACCCAATCCGGAAGCCCGCAATTAAAGTAATCTCCAACTCGAGGCAGAACTGGTATGAAGCATTCGACTGGCTGCATGTCACACAAATCCTCCGGCGGCATAATGGTTACTTGGATCATTTTTAGATGGAGCGTGTTTCCTATGAAATCTGTCCTCGCCAGCTGATTCAATTTGAACCGTTTGTAATTTCAGTCGGCAGGTGCTCGCAGCGGTCTGCTTGTGAGGGCTTTCGCTTCATTGGAACTGCAAACTGCTGCAGCTATCTCCCCAGTGCCTTTGACTTCTCGCTGGCGGCGCGGACGGCGTTCATCACCGCGGCGCGCAGGCCGCCCTTTTCCAGTTCGTGCACGCCTTCGATGGTCGTGCCTCCCGGGCTGGTGACCATGTCCTTGAGTGCGCCGGGGTGTTGGCCGGTTTCGAGGACCATCCGGGCGGCACCCAGCACCGTCTGGGCTGCGAGCCGCGTCGCCAGATCGCGGGGCAACCCGGCCGCGACGCCGCCGTCGCTCAGGGCTTCGATGAACTGATAGGCATAGGCGGGACCGCTGCCGCTGAGGCCGGTCACCGCATCGAGCAGGTTCTCCTTCACCTCGCAGGCAAGCCCCACGGCTCCCAGCAGCTTCTGCACAAGCGCGGCGTCATCAGTCCGGCAGGCGGGCCCGCAGGCAAACGCGGAGGCGGAAGCGCCGACCAGCGCGGGCGTGTTCGGCATCACGCGAACCACGCGCGCATCCGGCTTCAGCGCGGACTGCAGCTGCTCGATCGAGATCCCGGCCGCGATCGAGACCAGCAGGTTTTGCGGCGTCCAGACGTCGCGCACGGCAACCAGTGCCTCCCGGACCTGCGCCGGTTTCACGGCGAGAAAGACGATCTGCGCCTGCCGCACCACCTCGCTGTTGCCGGCGAGTCCCTTGCCGCCCGTTTCGCGGGCAAAGGCTTCCCGTGCCGGTTCGAAGACGTCGCTGGCGCAGAGCCGGTCCGGCGTCGTCAGACCCTGGGCGATCAGTCCCCGGGCCAGCGCGGTGGCCATCTTGCCGGCGCCGATAAAGCCGATGCTCAATGTCTCAGGCATGGGTGAGATGTAGCGGGGCGGTCCGCCCGACGGAAGCCAAATCCCGGATTGCGAACCGGATCCCGGATGCCCGCCGGTCCGGTGTCCGCGGACCGGGCCTGAAGAAAAGGCTGACCTCGGCCGCCGGGCTGGCTAGGCTCGGCGCCACTTCAATTGATGAAAGCGACATTGCATTTCGCCCTCGGAGCGCTTCTGGTTGCGCTCGTGACCTCCGGTTGCCAGTCCTATTCGCCCAGCGCCACCAGCTGGGAGGTGCTGTTCGACGGCACGTCCATGGAACAGGCGACCAGAAACTTCCGCGGCTACCGCAAGACCGGCTTCCCCGAGGGCTGGGCGATGGACGGTGAAGCATTGAAGACCGTGCCCGGCCACGGTGGAGCCGACATCATGACCCGGCAGATGTACGCCAACTTCGAGCTCGAGTTTGAGTGGGCGGTGTCCCCCGGGGGCAACAGCGGCGTGATGTACTACGTCGCGGAATCCGGTGAAGAGGCATGGCAGACGGGGCCGGAGTATCAGCTGCTGGATGATGCGGGGCATGCCGACGGCAAAAACCCCAAGACCTCCGCCGGCGGCCTTTACGCGCTGATCGCGCCGGATGTGGCAAAAATGCTGGTGCCGGTCGGGCAGTTCAATCGCGGCCGGATCGTCGTGAACCGCGGACACGTCGAGCACTGGCTCAACGGCCAGCGCGTCGTCGAGTATCAGTGGGGTTCGCCGCCGGTGCAGGCGCTGATCGCGCAGAGCAAGTTTGCCAGCCTGCCGCGCTTCATGAAGGAACGCACCGGCTACGTGGTTTTTCAGCACCACGGCGAGGAGGCGTGGCTCCGGAACATTCGAATTCGCCGGCTCTGAGAACGTCCATTTCCACAGCTCCATGAAACCCATCCTACGGTTCTCCCTTTCACTGGCCCTCGCCGCACTCTTGGGCGGCGCGGTGACGCTCACGGCCGATCATCACGGCGCGGCTCTCAACACCCTGACCGCCGAGGAGAAGTCCGCCGGCTGGAAGCTCCTGTTCGACGGAATATCACTCGACGGCTGGCGCCTCTACGGCAAGCAGGAGAAACCGTCCAAGGGCTGGGTCGTCGAGAATGGCCTGCTCCTCAAACAGAAGGGAGTGCCCGGTGGCAACCTGATCACCGAGAAAAAGTTCAACGACTTCGAGTTCTCGTGGGAGTGGCGCCTCGAACCGAAGGGCAACAACGGGGTGAAGTATTTCGTCACGGAAGCGCGGCCAGGCGCGCCCGGTCACGAATACCAGATGCTGGACGATGCCGGCCATCCCGACGGCAAGGTGGGACCTGACCGCCAGACGGCCTCGTTCTACGAGGTCCTGCCTCCAGCCACGGACAAGCCGCTGAAACCGCCGGGCGAATGGAACCATTCGAAGATCGTGGTCAAGGGCAACGACGTGGAGCATTGGCTGAACGGCCGCCTGGTCCTCCGCTACACGCTCGGTTCCGCGGAGGTGAAGGCCGGCATCGCCGACAGCAAGTTCCGCAACTCTCCCGGCTTCGGTGACAAGATCGCCGGGCACATCATGTTGACCGATCACCAGGACGCCTGCTGGTTCCGCAATCTCAAGATCCGCGAGCTGTAGGCGCCTGCCGGACGGACCGGCGCAACCACCCGTGCCCCGCGCGACCATCAGCTGCAGAACGGCCGGCCAATGTGGTCTTCTGCTTGCCTCGCTGTTGTTCAGTCCCGGTCTTCTGCCAGCCGCCACCATCAGCACCATCGCCGGGAGCGGTGTGGCCGGCACCCAGGATGGACCCGCAGTCGAAGCCCGCCTCAACAATCCGTTTGGCGTGGTCCGTGGTCCGGATGACGCGCTCTGGTTTTGCGAGTACGACGGGCACACGGTCCGGCGGATCGACCGCGGAGGTTCGGTCGGCACAATCGTCGGCAACGGCCGGGCTGCCTTTGGTGGCGATGGCGGGCCCGCCCTAGCCGCCAGC
>DNDP01000021.1:8932-9148 GCA_003484235.1 Verrucomicrobiales bacterium | reverse complement strand
ACCCAGATGCCGACATCCGGATGTTTCTCGCGCGTGCCGCCGAACCACGCGGCGACCAGGGTGCCATCGGTTGCCTGCTCGATCGTCGAGGCATGACACTCGGGGAAGGGAGCCGTTTCGTAGATGAATCCGGAATGCACGTATCCCGGCTGCGATTCGAGTTCGCCCGCCGCCAAGCCGGTCGCGGAAATGATCGCCGCCATCGCCAAGTAGTGA
>DNDP01000021.1:5463-8657 GCA_003484235.1 Verrucomicrobiales bacterium | reverse complement strand
GGGGGGGCCCCCGCGCGGGGGGGGGGGCCCCCCCGGGGGCTGCTCACCACGACCGTCTTGCCCCGGATCACGGCGTCGGCCCAGACAAACTTCCGGTCCTCACCGGCGATGGCAAATCCCGTGAGTTTGGCATCGCTGCCAACCGCGATTTCCTCGACAGCGCCCTGCCCCTTCTCGACCGTCGGAGTGACCGGGCTGGTAACGGCCGCGACGTCTCCGGCTGTCAGCTTGACGGTTGCCGGCTTGCCGGCGGTGAGCCCGCGGGCGGTGTGATTGAAGCTGATCACCGCCTTGCCATCGTCAAACTTCACGCTCTTGTAAGTCGGCCCGGAGTGGTCGATCTTCTTCCCATAGGTGATCGCCTGTGCCGCCAGCGCAAGCCGGGCGCCCACCGGTTCCTTCTGGCCCGGATGGATGTCATCCTTGTCGCCCACGTCCGTGATCACCACAAAGCCGGCATTGGGCAGGGTTTTCGCGACGTGCACCTGCGCCTCACGCAGTTCGGCCCAGTCGCTTTCGACCGGTTCCCTGGTGATCTCCCCGAGGCTGCGTTTCTTGTTGCGATCCCAGGGCGCGAGTTGGACCTGCAGGAAGGTGAAATCGCCCTGTCCCCAGTCGCGACGCCAGTTCTTGATCAGGTCGGCCATGAGCGAGCGGTACTGGTAGGCGCGGCCGGCATTGGACTCGCCCTGATACCAGATTGCGCCGTTGACCGCGTAGGGGATCAGCGGGGCGATCATGCCGTTGTAGAGTTCGGCCGGTTTCCAGCCAAGGCCGGGCGGACGCTTGTCGAACTTCTCGCCCGCCTTCTCCGCAGCCTCCTTCTCCTTCTGATAGGCCGCCAGCGCCGTTTCGTAATTGGCCTTCTGTTCCGCGAATTTCTCCATGATGTCGCGCCGGTAGTCGGGGCTGCCGTTCAGCACCTGCTCATTGATCCAGACCTCGGCCGGGCTGCCGCCCCATGAAGTGTGGATCATGCCGACCGGCACGCCCAATGCCTTCTCCAGGTCCCGTCCGAAGTAGTAAGCGACGGCGGAGAATTCTCGGACCGTTTTGGGATCGCAGTAGGTCCACGAGGCGTTCACATCGGCAGCCGGTTCGTTGGCCTTCACGCGCGGCACATAGAACAGCCGGAGGTTCTTGCTGTCGGCCTTGGCGATCTCATCCGCGGTGCCGGCCGACTGCGCCATCGACCACTGCATGTTCGACTGGCCGCTGGCGAGCCACACCTCGCCGACCACGACATCCTGCACGGCGACCTTGTTCCGGCCGGTGACGGTGAGGGTCGCGCCCTCGTAGGTGGCCTTGAGCGGCCGCAGCTTTATCATCCATTTGCCGTCGCGGGCGGTGGTCTTGAGCTTCTGGTTGCCGAACTCGACGGTCACTTCCTCGCCGTTGTCGGCCCAGCCCCAGACCGGCACCGGGCGGCCCTGTTGAACGACCATGTGGTCGGTGAAAAGAGCGGGCAGCTTGACATCCGCCTGAACGGCACCGGCGAACAGGGAGGAGATCAGGATCAGGGAAGCAAGACCGGGAGCGCGTGGGCCCCGGGACACGTCGGGCGAAGGGTGGTTCATGCCCGCGATTGTGCCCGACCGACCGCACCGGTCAATCTGCGATTCAACGCACCCGGTGATCGGCCCGGAAGAGCAGCCAGGCGCCGATTGCCTGGAAGAGGAAGTTCGGCACCCAGACGATCAGATGGGGGAACATCTCCGGCCTGGTTTCCCACGCCTCACCCAGAATGAAGAATCCGTAGTAAACGCTCATCAGGAGCAGCGCAACGAACAGGCCGATGCGTGTCTCGCGCCTGTGCGTCTGCAGGCCCAGCGGAATCCCAATCAAGGTGAACCCGATGCAGGCGAAGGAAAATGACACCTTCGAGTGAATCTGAAAATTGACCGGAGTCACGTCGAGCCCCTGCGCCAGCCGATCATTGCGTTGATTGAACAGTTCGCCGAGCGACATGTTGGCCAGCGCCACCCGCCGTTCCCGGGCCTGACTCCCATATGGCAGCTCCAGCCTGGGACCTTCACCGAAGTAAAAGGGCAGTTCCTCGCTGAAGTCCATGACGTGACCGTCAAAGAGCGTCACATTGACGACCTGATTCTCCGGATCGATCTCCAGCGTCGCCCGGGCCGCCCGCGACACGCGCACCGCCCGGCCACCGTCCATCTCGTAGATCGACACGTCGGAGAGCTCGTTGCCCGAGGCGCCACCAATGTAAACGGTCAGGCCGGCCTGCGAAAAATCGTGAAACACACCGGGCGGCAGAATCAGGCCGATGTTGCTCCGGCCCAGATCGAACATCAGCCGGTGAAAGGCCTGGCGGGCGCGCGGGGCGAAATCGAGATTCACCAGGGCGCACACGATGCACATCAGCGCGCTCAGCAGCAGCACGGGGGAGGCGAGCGAAAGCAGGCTCACGCCGCTGGCGCGCATGGCGGTGAGTTCCTGATCCGCGCTCAAACGGCCGAACACGAGCAGAGCGGCCGTCAGCATTCCGATCGGCAGCGCGAAAACCAGGATGAAGGGGATCAGCATGCCGATGGCGCGGGCGACGAGCAACAGGTCGGCATCCTGGTTGAGCAGCACCCCGAGGACCTCCTTGATGACCGACGCCAGGAGCAGCACGCCGGCAAACACGCCCACCGTCATCACCAACGTGGCGACGATCTGGCGCATGAGATACCAGTGCAGAGTCTTCATCCGGACAGCGGGCGGCGCCAGTGTCCGAGCCAGTGCGGGGGAGTCAATGATGTATTCGCTTCGGAGACCGACTGACCCAAGCCTCTGACCGCCTTGCAACGGCCAACCTACGGGAGCGCAACCGGCATTCGAACCGATTCAACAAGCCGGCTCACGGTCCATCGAAGCATTCGATGACGCATTGAATTCTTTCGATGGCCCAATCCTGAAGCACCGCCGAAGGCCGCCGTCGAACCGTGCAGTTATGAAAACCACATTGCTGACCGGACTCGCAATTATCGGACTCACCACCGTCTTCGCCACCCCGGCGGAGGCGCAGTTCTCCATCAACATCCAGCTGGGACTCCCGGTGCCGCGACCACGGGTGATCGTGGCTCCCCGCATTCCCCCGCCGTGTCCCGCACCGGTGGTCGTGGTCCGGCCCCCGCCGCCGGTCTGCGCTCCGGTCATCGTCCGGCCTCCGGTCGTGGTGGTGCCTCCCAGGG
>DNDP01000021.1:0-5288 GCA_003484235.1 Verrucomicrobiales bacterium | reverse complement strand
TGCCGTGCGCGCCGGTCGTGATTGGCCGGCCGGTGTTCGTCCCGCCCGGTCACGCCCGGCGGCACGGTCATGGCCACTGGAAGCACCACGACGAACATCGTCACCACCGCCACGATCACCACGGCAGGGGTCGCGATCGTGACTGAGCGACGGACTACAACCAAAAGGCGCGACTGTTTCGACAGCCCGCGCCTTTCTGTTTTGGTTCAGCCGTGGGCTCCTGATGAAACACGCTGCGGACAGCCGGCTCCCGGATCACTGCATCGGGAAGGAGAATTCGAGCCGTTGGCCGTCGCGGAGCACGGTGGCTTTCACCCTCTCCCCGGGCTGCCGCTTGGTCAGCAGGTAGCCGATCAATTCGCTTTCGCTGGTACGCCGGGTAATTCCATCAAGCGCAACGATCACATCATCCTTTTGGAAGCCCGCCTTCTTCGCGGCGGCATGTTCGCCGTATTGGCCGACGTGTTTGGCAAAAAGGGCGAGGCCATCGGTTCCAAGGCCGCGCTCACTGCGGCTCTCATCGGACAGGTCCTCGAGAAACATGCCGCCCAGCGCCATGGCCCGCATCGGCCAGGTGCCGACCCGGCGTGAGATGTCCGACTGCCGGCGCCAGTCCTCGGCCAAGGGCACGGCGACGCTCATCATCTGCCCGCCACGCCGGAGTTCGGCAGCCAACGAGCCCGTGGCGGGGGCGTGATGCAGGACCCAGCTCACGTCGGCGCTCGAAATGAGCGGCTGTCCGTTTAACCGCACCAACTCGTCGCCCGCGCGAAGTCCGGCTGCCTTCGCCGCCGAATCCGCCGCCACCGAGGCGATGCGCGCGATGCTGTCCTGGGCCAGCTCCAGGCCCAGCGTCTCCGGCCCCGGGAACGGGTAGATGAGGTTGGCCGGGATCGCCTCCTTGCGCTCGCGATGGGCCACCCGGAGCGCGTCGCCGATCTGGTGACAGTGCACGCAGCTCTTCAGGACTTCCCCATCCCAGTCGAGGCTGCGGTTGTATTTCCCGTTCAGGGTCGGCATGTCCACCGGCGTCGCGTAGGGCGAGGGTTTTCCCTGCTTGCCAGCAAGCTGGTCCTTGTTGGCGGGATATCCCTGATGAAGCGCCAGCGCCGCCTCAAGGGATGCCCGGAAGCCGGCGGTGGTTTCCTCGCGGGGATTCTTCTGGTGGGTCCAAGAACCGTAGCGGCCATAAAGCGTGCCGTCGCCGTTGAAGATGAGCGTGGAGAAGGAGAGATCGAAGTCGAACTGGAAGCGCGAAAGGTCCAGAGCGTTTGCGTTGATGACCCGCACGCAGACAAACTGGTCGAGCAGCGGCGTGAGCTCGGCATCCTCCAGCAGCACCTTGGCGTCGATCCCCGCGCACGCAAGGCACGGCACGCAGCGCAGGACCACCAGCACCGGCTTGCCGGTGCGGCTGCCCTCGGCGAACCCCTTGTCGATGTCGTTGTAGATCCAGCGGGGATCGTTCTCCAGGTTTGCCTTGTCGTTCAGGACGGCGCCCTTGCGGTCCTTCACCGTCTCAGCCGGGGCGGGGAGGACGACTGGCAGGGACAACAAAGCGACCAGCAGGGTTGACGTTTTCATGGTGGAAATTCTTGGGCCGATTCCCGCGCAAATGCAACCGCTGGTTCAACGGCGTTCTTGCGTTGGGGGCCACCCTGCCTAGACTTTCGGCCATCGCGCATGATCCGCTCACTGGTTTTCACCACCCAAGGCCGGCTCCACAGCAAGGACATCGACATCTTCCTGATGCCCACCCTGCTGGCGGACACCAACCTGTTTCTGTGGGTGGACCTGGAGCAGGCGACCGCCGAGGAGAGCAAGGCGATCCTGGAAGGCGTCTTCCACTTCCACCCGCTGTCGGTCGAGGACTGCATTCAGGAAACCTCCTCGCCCAAGGTGGACGAGTACACGCCGAAGGAAGGGGACCATTTCCCGCCCTACCTGTTCATTGTGATCCATGCGGTGAACTACAACCGCACCGACGGCGTCTTCGCGACCAACGAGCTGAACCTGTTTCTCGGGAAGAACTTCCTGGTGACCTACCACGAGGAGACGGTGCGCAGCGTCAGTCAGACGGCTGAACGGGCGATGAAGGGAACCATGGCGATCGCACGGGCGCCCGACCGCGTCGCGCACACGTTGCTCGACGGCATTGTGGACGGCTACAAGCCGGCGCTGGAGGAGCTTTCGTTCGAGATCGCCGAACTTGAGCAGCAGGTGCTCGAGTCGCCGCACAAGCGGGTGTTGAACCGGCTGATCCAGATCAAAAAGGAGGTGCTGCACCTGCGCCAGATCATCGGCCCGCAGCGCGAGGTGCTGGCGCGGTTCGCGCGCGGCGAGTTCAAGCTGATCCGCGCCCACCTGGTACCCTACTACCGTGACGTCTATGACGGACTGTTCCGGATCCATGAACTTGCACAGGCCTACACCGACTCCCTCACCGCCATCCTCCAGGTCTATTTGAGCATGACCTCCAACCAGACCGGCGAGGTGGTCAAGCTGCTGACGCTGATCACGATCATCACGACGCCGCTGATGATCGTGGGCACCTGGTACGGCATGAACTTCGAGGGCATGCCCGAGCTCTCCCAGCGAGGCGCCTACGCGATGGTCGCCGGCGTCACGGGTCTCGCCACGCTGGCCACCTACTGGTATTTCAAACGCAAGAACTGGTTCTGACGCCCCCGCTGACGCGAGATGAATTCCGGCAAGAACAACTTTCTCGACCGCGTACTCGGCCGCATCGGCCGCCTGGACAAGCAGGGTCTGCAGACGATCATCGAGCGGCTGGCCCGCGAGCGTTCCTTCCTGGAGACGCTGTTCAACGCCATCGAGGACGGCGTGCTGGTGATCGACGGCAACGGCCGCATCCTCTACTTCAATCAGGCGGTGACGCAGCTGATCGGCGTCAAGGAACAGGAGACCGAAGGCCAGAACATCCGGCGCTACCTGCCCGAGCTTGACTGGGACCGGCTGTCCAGAGGCCGCCCCGGCGAAGGACCGCAGGTGACCCGCCAGGAATTCGAGGTGTTCTACCCGCGGCAGCGCTTCATCCGGATGTATTCGGCGGCGCTCGACGAGGAGGCCGGCGCCGGCATGGCCCTGATTCTTCACGACGACACCGAGGCGCGGCAGGCGACGGCCGACGCGATCGAGACCGAGCGGATCGAGGCGCTCACGCTGCTCGCCGCCAGCGTGGCGCATGAGATCGGCAATCCGCTGAACGCCCTGCACATTCATCTCCAGCTGATGGAGCGGGAGCTGAAGAAGCTGCGCACCGGCGGCGCGGCGTTGAAGCGGGCCGGGGCCAGCCCCGCGACGATTGCCAAGGACATAGCCGACATCAACGAACGGCTCGACCGCTACCTCGACGTCTGCAAGGGCGAGATCACGCGGCTGGACTACATCGTCACCCAGTTCCTCCAGGCGATCCGGCCAACCAAGCCCAAGATGGAACCCGCCTCGCTGAACAGCGCGGTGGTCGAGACGGTGGAGCTGCTGCAGCCGGAACTCGACAACCGGGACCTGCAGGTGCGGCAGGATCTGGCCCGGCGGCTGCCGAAGGTGCCGTTCGATTTTGGCCAGCTCAAGCAGGTGCTTGTGAACCTCATCAAGAACGCGATGCATTCGATGACCGGCGGCGGAGTGCTCACCCTCGCCACCGGAACCTCCGGCGAAGGCGTGTGGGTCAGTGTGGCGGACACCGGTGGCGGCATTCCGCAGGAGACGATCAACCAGATCTTTCAGCCCTACTTCACCACCAAGAAGAAGGGGACCGGCCTCGGGCTCATGATTGTCCAGCGCATCGTCCGCGACCACGGGGGCCGCATCGAGCTGGAGAGCCACGTGGGCAGCGGCACGACGTTTCGCATCTGGCTGCCCCTGCAGGAAAGGCAGCCCAGATTGCTGAAGGCCTGAAGCCGGTGGAGTCCTACTCGAGCCCGGGCGGCACCGGTGCGAAGAATTTCAGCGTGAATCCCTCCGGGTCCACCGCACCCGAATAGACCGAGAAGTGGAAATACTTCTCCACGTCCGCGAACGGCGGCAGCAGGGTGGGATCGAACCAGCCGCCCACGTTGTCGAGGTTTCGGGCCATGCCCAGCGCGGAAAGCATCTGCCCGGCAGTCTTCAATCCGCTGTCCACCGCCTTGCCCGACCGGATGTCCTCGTACGACTGCCGGGACGCTTCCAGGTCATTTGAATAGCCGAAAAGCCCCGTGCTGAAACCGCCGACCTTTCCCGCGGCCACGGCCAGTCCGCGGCGCGCGCTCAAGGATTCGCCGGCGCCGCCCGCCGCATTCAGGTACTCCTCGATGAGCCGCTTGCCGGCAGCCATCACCAGGTAGCCGTCGGTGGCCGCAAAGGCGACGGTCTGCGTCGGAGCGGCACCGCCTTCGGCCGTCGCCATGCCCGTTTGAATCGTCAGCGAGGAGACGCGCCGGCCGGAGACCGTGCTCTCTTCCACCTTCGCAAGATCGGGCGGCACCATGCGGAGGAACATGCGGATGGCGCCCGTCAGCTTCTCCGGTTCCGGCGACTGGATGAGCGCGATTTCGTAGGAGGCACCCGGCGGATGTCCGGCAGGCGGGGTCTTGCGCCACGAGATCACGTCGTTGCCCAAGTTGGCGAGAAACTCCCTGCGGAAGTCAAAACTCGGATCCTGGTCCTTGCCGATTGAGTCCAGGGAAAGCCGGACCAGTCCTCCGATCTGGGGTGAAATCTCCACCAGCATGTTTTCCAGCGATTGCCACGCCAGGAACAGGTCGAGCCGGGTGCGCGAGAAGCTCACCGCATCCGCCGGCACGAACGGCGGTGGACCGGACTCACCCGGATCGATCTGGATCAGCCGGAAAAAACCCCTCCGTCCATTTGCGGGAATTCGCAATCGCAGTTCGGCAAACTCTCCATCGGCACGGAGCGATGTCGCCGCGGCGACCGACTTCAAACCGTCCAGACCGAGCGCGGCGACGATCCGCTGGGGGTTGAGGGGAAAGGGCGTGCCGGGAACCGAGTCGGGCAGACCGCGGGTCGCGGAGCCGAAGACGGCGCCGACGTTGAGCCAGCCAAAGGCCGTCGCATCGCGGAGCGTGGACCGGTGATCGGCTTCGAACAGGGCACTCTCACCCAGGGCGATGACCGGACCACCCGCGAGCAGGCCCAGAACCTTCTCGATGTCGAGCCTCCGGTTGCCGGCGATCAACAGGCTGCCGGACTGGCCGACAAAGTGAGACTGGCCCAAGGAGCCGGAAGCTTCCGCAGCCCTATCTGCCGCCTGAAGGTTCACG
>DNDP01000377.1:2804-4003 GCA_003484235.1 Verrucomicrobiales bacterium | reverse complement strand
CCGCGCGCTCGGGCTTATTCAATCCGACCCCTTTCGCCCCGGAAAACCCGATGGCGAAGGTCCGGAACCGCGGGACGCTTGGGATTCCAGCCTCGACCTGCCGCCGAGCTGACGGCTATCCTCGCCGCGACTTCTATGACGCCTGTTGAAACACTGCTTCGTGAACTGATCGCGCTGCCCAGCGTAAATCCCGCCTTTCTGCCCGCCAACCATCCCCATGGCGGCGAACAAAAGGTGGCGGAACTGCTGGCCGATCACGCGAAGAAGGCCGGCCTTGAGGTGGAACAGCAGACTGTCATCGGCGAACGCGCCAACGTGGTCATCCGCATGACGCCCCAGGGTCAGGTGCGCCGGCGCATCCTGCTGGCACCGCACCTGGACACGGTGCCGGTCGCCGATGAGAAGCAGCTGAAGCCGGAGTTTCGCAATGGCAAGCTTTCCGGCCGGGGCGCCTGCGACACCAAGGGGTCGGTCGCCGTCTTCTTCGACACGCTCATGCAGCTGGCCGACGGTCAGAACCGGCCCAAGTCCACCGAGATCATTTTCGCCGGACTGGTTGACGAGGAGAACGCCCAGGGCGGTTCGCGCGTGCTCGCCGGCAGCGGCATCCGGGCGGACCTGGCGATTGTCGGCGAGCCGACCAAGCTGCGCGTGGTCACCGCGCACAAGGGCGACATCTGGCTGCGGATGCAGACCAAGGGCCGCGCCGCGCACGGGTCGAAGCCCGAACTCGGCCGCAACGCCGTGCTGGAAATGGCCCGCATCGTCGAGTTGCTGGAAACCACCTACTCCAAGCAGCTCAAGAACAGGAAACACGATCTCCTCGGCAGTCCCACCATCAGCGTCGGCAGCATCTGGGGCGGCCACCAGCCGAACATCGTTCCGGATCATTGCGAGATCACCGCCGACCGCCGGACCCTGCCGGGGGAAACCGAGAAGACCGTCTTCCAGGAGATCCGCGAACTGCTCAACAAGCACAAGCTCCGGGCCGACCTGCTGGACTTCAAGGGGCTCGAAAGCCCGCCGCTGGAGACCGATCCCGAGAACGAGATCGTCAAGGAACTCATGACCGAGACCCGGCAGCACCGTCCGGAGGGGGTCGACTTCTTCTGCGACGCCGCGATCCTGGCCCAGGCCGGCATCCCCAGCGTCGTGTTCGGCCCCGGCGACATCGCCCAGGCCCACACCGCCGATGAATG
>DNDP01000377.1:1751-2578 GCA_003484235.1 Verrucomicrobiales bacterium | reverse complement strand
GCCGCCGCGGCGGCACGATTCCGGCAACCTTGGCCGCCGATTCGGTCAGTACCGGCAGCATGAAAACGATCTGCCAGAGTGTCCGCAACCACGACGCGAGGGAGTCGCCCCGGTCAGCTGCGATCCTGCTCGCTTCAGGCCTGCTGTTGGTCGGCTGCGCTCCCCCGTCGCACGCCGCTCCCGCGACCACCATCGATACGCTGCCCAATGGCATCCGACTGGCCGTGGTTCATTTTCCCGGAAGCACCAATGTTTCGATCTTCACCTTTCTGCCGATGGGTCTGGTCCATGACGGACCAGGCCAGACCCAGTGGTCGCACCTGATCGAGCATCTCGTGATCCGCTCGACGGTCCCGGCGAATGCCGGCTGGTCGAACGCCGAAACGCTGCCCGATCACATGCGGCTCGATGCCTACGGCGACACCGCGAACTGGCGCGAACACCTTGCCCACCATGTCCGCTGGATGGAGGGGGCGCCGTTCAACGCCGAGGTGCTGGAGGCCGAGAAGCCCAAGGTGATGCTGGAATGCGATTTCACCGTGCGCCAGCTCGCCACCCACAAGTTTGCGCTGGCCGCCTGGAACCAGCGCGTGCGCCACGGCCGGAGCCATGCGGCCGTCCGGTCGGATGTGCTCCGCGCCGGCATGGAAGAAGTCCGCGAATACCGCGACCGGCGGCTCTTCATCCCAGGTGCAACGACGGTGTGTCTGGTCGGCGGAGTGGCCGCAGACGAGGCGTTGCCGGTGCTGACCGCCAAACTTGGCGCCCTAAGTTCCACCAGCCGTCCACCGGCGGCCGTCGAGCCCGCAACCGGCGAAGTGATGGTC
>DNDP01000377.1:0-1700 GCA_003484235.1 Verrucomicrobiales bacterium | reverse complement strand
GGAGTCGCGGCGAAGGAAGCATTGAGCGTGCTGTCGGCAAAACTGGGTGCCCTGGATTCGACGAACCGTCCGCCCGCTGTCGTCAAGCCGGCGACCGGCGAAGTGACGGTCACCTGGGATCTCGAAGCGCGGCATCTGCTGCTGAGCTGGCCGGTGACGGGACCGGCAACGGGCGAGCACGCCGCGCTGATGACCGCTGCGAACTGGTTGAACATGCGCCTGTTCGGCGATGCGGAGCTGAAGCGGATGTCGGGCATGGTGCTGGCCGGAGTGGATCTCGACACTCCGGAAGGGCCCTGGTTTTACGTGAGCGCTTCGCTCAAACCCGACGCATCCTTCGAGGCGGTTCGGCAGCGGATCAAGGTCCAGCTGAAGACGCTGCGCACGGATGAGGGCGAGTTGTCGACCACACCCCTGCTTGGCCAGCAGCTGGCGTTCGGGCTGATGCGGGTGCGCGACCCGCGCATCGCGAAGGCGAACGCGCCGGGTGGGATGACCGACGCAATGATCGAGGGCAACCTGGGCCTGCAGTGGGCGATGGGCGTGCACCGGTATGGAATCCAGCGCGACCAGCTCGCCGAACGCTTGCGCTCGATCTCGGCCGCCGAAGTGCGCCGGGCCGCCCAGCAGCTTCTCTCAGAAGATCGAGTGGTGACCTGCATTATCCGGCCGGGAGATCCACCGGCACCCCGGTAAACCGCGCCTGATCATTGCTGCGAAACGGTCGGGCGTCGGAACAGCCGGTGTCACGGCAGACCTGGTTCTCGTCGTTCCGGGTGCGCCTGCGGCGACCGAAGGCAGTCGGCACGGCGCCGGAGGTCGGTCAGGCGAAATCGCGGTCCACCCCATTTAGCAGCGTCGCCAGTCGCCGCACTTTTTCTGTAACTTCGCCCGCCGGATCTCTCAGGAAACGGCACGATGAACACTGAAACGGACAAGTGCCCAAGGTGCGGCGCTGGAATACCGGGCGGGGCGCCCCAGGGTCTTTGCCCGCGATGCCTGATGGCCGGAGCGGCTGTCCCCACCGGGGAAGTCGAAGCGCAGAATCCGGCCGGCCGGATTCCTCCACCTTCGCTCGAGGAGATCGCCGCGGCGTTTCCGCAACTGGAGCTGATCGGACTGATCGGTCAGGGCGGCATGGGTGTCGTCTACAAGGCCCTTCAGAGATCACTGAACCGCCACGTCGCGTTGAAGCTGCTCGCGCCCGGTCGCGGCGAAGACCCGCGTTTTGCCGATCGTTTCCAGCGCGAGGCCCGCGCCCTTGCCGCGCTGAGCCATCCCACATTGTCACCATCCACGACTTCGGCGTCGCCACTCCTCCCGAGACCCGGGAAGCCGAACCCCAGACCCCATTTTATTATCTGCTGATGGAGTTCGTGGACGGCGTGAACCTGCGTCAGGCGATGCAGGCCGGCCGGTTCACGTCCGAGCAGGCGCTGGCGATCGTGCCGCCCGTGTGCGAGGCGCTGCAGTTTGCCCACGACCGCGGGATCGTCCATCGCGACATCAAACCGGAGAACCTGCTGCTCGACAAAGACGGCCGCGTGAAAATCGCCGACTTCGGCATCGCCAAGATGCTGGCACCGGGAACGGCGGATTCATCCGGCACCGATGAATCGGCCCTTCCGCCGGCAGCCGTTTCACCCGCCGCGGGAGAGCCCACCCAGCAAACCGCCGCCGGCACGCCGCACTACATGGCG
>DNDP01000447.1:2651-3397 GCA_003484235.1 Verrucomicrobiales bacterium | reverse complement strand
TGGATCCAAGCCCGATGGAGGTCGAGGCGGCATTGGCGGTCGCCCGACGGCTGCGGGAGGGCGTGGATCTCCCACCATTGACTGAGGAGTTCCTGCGTGAATCGAAGGAGTGGGGGCGCCCGTGATCGTGATCGACACGAACCTGATTGCCTACCTGCACCTGCCCGGTCCTTTCTCCGACCTTGCGGAAGCGGCGCGGTTGAAGGAGGAATGGTGCAGCCCGGTGCTTTGGCGTTCGGAATTCCGCAACGTGCTGGCGAATCATGTCCGCAGGGGATTGCTTTCGATATCACAGGCACGCGAGCGGATGGAGAACGCCGAGAAGCTGCTTTGGGGGCGTGAACTTACGGTGCGGTCGTCCACGGTTTTCGACTGCGTCGCCAAGTCCAATCGCTCGGCGTATGATTGCGAGTTCGTGGCGCTCGCCCTGGACCTGGGACTGAAGCTGGTTACCACAGACGGGCCGATCATCCGGGAGTTTCCGGGTACGGCCATGCACTTGAGGGACTTTGTCGGGGCCTGAGTTTGCGCTGGCAAACGGTCGGGGGCTGCTTTTCAATCTTGTTCCAGCAGCTGAAGGAAAAGGAAACCATGGCAACGACACTGATCATCCACGACGGGAGCGCCTCCGGGGCGAGGACCAACAGCTTCACGCTCGATTGCTTGACGGAGACGATGACTGTCCGCGAATTGATCCAGGCGCGCATCTATCAGGAGGTGCGGGACTACAACCTGCGCGAGCCGGA
>DNDP01000447.1:0-2419 GCA_003484235.1 Verrucomicrobiales bacterium | reverse complement strand
GCAAGATCGATTGGGAGGAGCAGTTCAAGAAGGCGGTGGAAGCCTTCGAGCGAAACGGCTTCTTCGTGCTGGTCGGCGACCGGCAGGCGGAGAGCCTGGACGAGACATTCCCGGTCAAGGTAGACACGGAGATCAGCTTTGTGAAGCTGACCCCGCTTGTAGGTGGGTGAGCGGAAAGCGCTGCATCGTTGCTTCGATCAGTTGTTTTTTTGATGCGGAGTATGGAGTGAAGAGTTGGGGAAGCGACAGATAGCATTCAACCGACAATTGACCTATGGCGCTGGAACAGATGTATGCGTTTCGCAACGGGCAGCCTCTTGATGCACTTGGAGCTACGATTCATTTGGAGCCGGATGGATTTGCGATGCTCCAATCCTCGGACCTAAAGACTGAGCACGAGGTGCTTGGACAGCTACTGAGGAAAAGCGAGCGACAGTACAACCCGGATAGTGTAGTCGAGAATCCGATTTATCCGCGCATGCTTGAAGGTGGCTCAGGCGACCGAACTCGAGTTTACCTTGCATTGTTGGAGCGCACCTTCTCCTACGATGCGAAGCTCAGGGCCCATCCCGAAGATTTCTCCCATTCGGGCTTTTTTGATTATGGTGCTGCGACCATGGTGCTTGTGGCCTTGTTCCAGAAAGGGATTGATCAAAACAAGGTTCTGCTGCCGACTCTTGATTGGTTTAACACATACAGATTCAACTACTATGGGGTTCCACTGATCGAGTGTGCTCTTTCGTGGATTTCATCAATACACTCGCCTGCGACGCTTCCTGCCGATTTGAGAGAACGACTCGTGGCGTTGGACGGCCAGGTGCGTGATGGCGATTACGCACCAGCTGACCGAATTAAAGTACAACTGGAAGCCATCCTCGGCGACGGACCGTGGCGCATCATCGCCCCTTGCGAGGCATGGTCCCGCGCCGCTACCAACCACATCCTTGAGATGAAAGGCGATTCTCAAGATCGTTTCTGGCGTCTGCTCAAGCATTGCCATGCCGCGAAGAGTGCACGTCCGTCAGCAAGATGGCTGAAATCGGGAGAGGCGCTCGTTGAGGATTTGGGGAGGGATGCCTTCATGGCGTTGGTGCTCCTGGCCCTTGAACTCGTCGATAAGGGACGGATTGGTCCAATGATCAGCCTGAGTTGGGAGAATATCGATCAGCGGCAGAGAATGCATGAGATGAACGCGACGGTATTGCGGGGCCTCCTCTGGCTCTCTCCGTGTGAGACGTGCAGTGAACTGGAGCGGGCAATCGGAAGATCTGCAGTTTCCTTTTATCGGAAGATTCGGGGTCTCGGTCCGAGGGCAGTGAAGGTAGGAAACGCCGCAGTGTTCGCTTTGAGCGATATTGGAACGAGAGAGGCGGTTGGCCAGCTCTCGATGTTGAAGGCGCGAACGAAATTTGGTTCCGCGCTCAAGGAGATCGACAAAGCGTATGCTTTCGCTGCCGCAAAGCTTGGGCTTCCAGTTGAAGAAATTGAAGAAATGGCCGTGCCGGCCTACGGCCTGACCGAGGTCGGTGTCTGCGAGGAGCCAATGGGTGAGTTCACCGCGCGCCTGACCGTGACCGGCGGCGGCACCGAGATTGCCTGGGTCAAGGCGGACGGCAAGGTGCAGAAGGGGGTTCCGGCGGCGGTGAAAAAGGAGTTTGCCGAGGAACTGAAGGAACTCAAGGCGGCGGCCAAGGACATTGAACGCATGCTGCCGGCTCAGAAGGAGCGGATCGACAACCTCTTTCTCCAGCAGAAGTCCTGGCCGTTCGCGATCTGGCGGGAGCGTTACCTCGATCATCCGCTCGTCGGCGTGATCTCCCGGCGGTTGCTGTGGGTCTTCACCACTGGCGGCAAGGCGGTGACCGGCATCTGGTTTGACGGTCGCCTTGTCGATGTCGATTTGCAGCCCGTTGCCGCGTCACAGGAAACCACCGTGGAACTCTGGCACCCCATCGGCCGCGATCTCGCCGAAATCATGGGCTGGCGCGGCTGGCTGGACGCGCAACAGATTCAACAACCTTTCAAGCAGGCCCACCGCCAGGTTTATCTGCTGACCGATGCCGAGCGGAACACGCGCACGTACTCGAACCGCTTTGCCGGGCACGTGATCAAGCAGCATCAGTTCAACGCCCTGTGCGCCGCGCGGGGCTGGAAGAACAAGCTGCGGTTGATGGTGGACGCCGATTTTCCGCCCGCCTCGAAGCTGCTCCCGCAATGGGGACTTCGGGCTGAGTACTGGATCGAAGGCGCCGGCGACGAATATGGCCGCGACACCAACGAAACGGGCACGTTCCTTTACCTGACCACCGACCAGGTTCGGTTCCATCCGGTCGAGGCCGTGCAACGGACGGCCCATGCCGGCGGCGGTGGCTATCATCCCGGTTACCAGCAGACGGATGACGAGCCGATGCCGCTGGAG
>DNDP01000385.1:5647-11107 GCA_003484235.1 Verrucomicrobiales bacterium | reverse complement strand
GCTGACGCTCGCGGGGACAGGCTGGCCCCGATCTGATCGGTGCGGGGCAAAACGCCAGTCCTACTTCAGCGTCGTCCAGCGGGCGTTGGCCTTGGAGGATTTCACCACCGCCTCGATGAAAGCCATGCCGCGGATGCCGTCGGCGATCTTCGGGTAATCGAGCGCGGGATCGTTCTTGTCGAGCTTCCGGCGCTCATGCTTGGCGCGGATGTGGTTGGCGAAGTTCTTGTAGATGTTCGCAAACGCCTCCAAGTACCCCTCCGGATGCGACGGCGGCGTGCGGGTCGCGGCGGCGGCGTTGGCGCCGAGGTAGCCATTGGCCGTGCGATAGACTTGCATCGGCTGGTCGAGCCACTTCACGAGCATGGTGTTCGGTTCGTTCTGGTGCCATTCGAGTCCGCCGAGTTCGCCGTAGACGCGGATGTTCAGGTTGTTCTCCTCGCCGACGGAAATCTGCGAACAATGCAGGATGCCCTTGGCGCCGCCCTGGAAACGCAGCAGCACGTTGCCGTCGTCGTCGAGCTTGCGACCCTTGACGAAGGCGGTGATGTCGGCGGCAAGTTCCTTGATCTTCAGGCCGGTGATGTATTCGGCGAGGTTCTCGGCGTGGGTGCCGATGTCGCCGATGCTGCCGGCCGCGCCGGAGCGTTTCGGGTCGGTGCGCCACGAGGCCTGCTTCTGGCCGGATTCCTCGAGGCGCGTCGCCAGCCAGCCCTGCGGATACTCGACGACGACCTTGCGGATCTTGCCGAGCTTGCCGTCCTTGATCATGTCGCGGGCCTGCTTCACCAGCGGGTAACCGGTGTAGTTGTGCGTGAGCCCGTAGAGACACTTGGACTGCTTGATGACCTTTTCCAGCGCCTTGGCCTCGGCGAGATTGAAGGTCGCCGGCTTGTCGCTCAACACGTGGAAGCCGTGTTCGAGCGCCATCTTGGCCGGCGGAAAGTGCATGTGGTTCGGCGTGACGATCGAAACGAAGTCCATCCGCTCGCTCTCGGGCAGCGCGGCCTCCTTCTCGATCATCTCCTCGAAGCTGCCGTAACAGCGCTTCGGCGGAAGAAAGAGATCCTTGCCGCTGGCGCGGGATTTCCGGGGATCGGACGAGAACGCGCCGCAGACGAGTTCGATCTGCTGGTCCATGGCGGCGGCGATGCGATGGACCGCGCCGATGAACGCGCCGCGTCCGCCGCCCACCATGCCGTAGCGAATTTTTCTGCTCATAAGGGTGTACGTGAGTTGAGGATCAAATGTGTGAGGTCGGTAACGCCGGGATGATAGGAAGCACGATGGTCGTGGTCAATGGCGGCGAACACCCGGTTGGCCTCCACGCGCGCACAGCATTCGCCGTCCTCGTATTCGGCACAAACTTCCGCCTCAATATCGATGAAACCCTCGCCCCGGCGACATTCGAGAACGAGGACGACGACGAGGACGATTCGGAGCGCCGCCGCAACCACACATGCTACGGAATAAACTTCGCGATCATCGCGCCGACGACGGCGTCGGTGGCGGTGAAGGCAGCATTGCCGCCGATGTTGGTGACGACCACGACCGCCCAGTTCCTGTTCGGTGCGATCCAGACATTGGTAAACCACTGGGTGTTGGAACCGGTGTGATTGTAGACCGTGCCGCCACCCCAAGACCGGTCCGCGACGATCCATCCCATGGCGTAGCTGGCATTTGCCGGCGTGAAGAGCTTCTGATGCGAGGCCGGCTGCAACAAGGTGTTCTCGCCCCGCGCGCCAGCCAGCTGAAAGGCGGCATATCGGGCGAAATCGATCAGGCTGCAGTTGACGGTTCCCGCCGGCCCGATGCCGGGCGGGTTGTCAGCGGAAGTGCCGGGCGCAATCGGCGACGGCGTGGCTCCCGAGAAGGTGTGTCCCCAGGGATGATCGATGTGCCGGGGCGTGGCCGGCACACCGAAGCCGCCCGTGGCCATGCCGAGCGGCGCGAACAGCCGCTCGGACAACAGCTGCTCCCATGTCCTGCCCGTCACTTTCTCCAGCATCGCTCCCGCCATGGCGAAACCGGCGTTCGAGTATTCGTAGCCGGTGCCGGGCGTGAAGCGCGGTGCAAGTTTCGTCACCTCCTGCGTCAGAAAGAGCCTTTGCTCGTGCGGGGTTCCTGGATGATTCCAAAGCTGCGTCCAAATGCCGCTCGGTCCAAGGTCCCCGGGAGCGCCGCCGCTGTTGGTCAGCAGCATCTCGAGCGTCACGGTGCCCCAACCGGCGTGGCGGGTGGCGGCGTGTTCGGGAAACAGATCCACCAGCTTCGCGGTCCAGGTGATCAACCCCTCGTCCACCAGCAGGGCGGCCAGTGCCGCGGTCATCGATTTGGTCATCGAGCCGTGGTGCCAGTGGTCGTGAACGGTCGCCGCTTCGGTCACGCCATGCTTGCGAACACCGACGACCCCCAGGCCGACAATGCGGTTGGACATGACGACCGCGCACCCGAGCGCAGGCAGGTTGTGGGTGGACCGGATCGGCGTGAGGTCGGCGGCCAGATCAATCACGTCCGACTGCGCAACCCGGAAGAACCGTTGCGCCGCGTCGCTGACAAAGAAGCGTCCAACGCGCTCGCTCTGCCCCACCAACGCCGGGGTCGCTGCCGACCACTCCGAGAAGTTTGACGTGGTTTCGATGGCGTAGGTTTTGCCAGGGGACGGATCGAAACCCACCATCACGGCGGGCTTGATCTCAATCGTTTGGGAGGCCGCAAGGAAGGGGGCAAGCAGAACGAAGACCGCAGGAACCGGGGCTTTCATGATCGGGCGAGTCTTGGGCAAGGGACCTCATCCGACAATGCGTAATTTTACCCGCAGCCCTACGCACATCACCCCGGCTCGACGGGGGATTCTGGCCGGCTCCACCGTCCGACCCAAGTCCGCCAGCCGCAGGAATCCGCCGAATTCCAGGCTGAATTCCAATATTGAATTACCCCTCCCCGGGCCTATATTCCACCGCACGTGTGCCCGCCACGGCGATGCCAAACCCGCTGACGCCGACCGCGGCACGCGTTTTTTTGTCTCCATGCAAGTGCATCTGCTCAAGTCCAAGATCCACCGGGCCGCCATTACGGCCGGCAGCGTGGATTACGAAGGAAGCCTGACCATCGACCTCGACCTGATGGACCGGGTGGGCCTGCTGCCCTACGAACGGATCCTGTGCAGCAACATGGCAAACGGTCAGCGTTTCGAGACCTATGCCATTCCGGGACCGCGAGGTTCCCGAGCCATCGAACTGAACGGAGCGGCCGCACTGCTGGGCAAGATCGGCGACCGGTTGACCATCATGAGCTACACGCTGGTCGACCAGGCCGTCGTCGCCCATTGGCAGCCCCGGGTGATCGTGCTCGGAGACAAGAATGCGATCGTCAACGAACGCGGCATCTGACGGCGGGCAGGGCGGCGTTCCGGCGCTTTGGCGTCGTGACTCGGCAATCCAATTAGCTTGGAGCTCGTTATGGAACTGACCGCGGAAACCATCGCCCGCCACCTCAATGGCGAAGTCATCGGAGACGGCAAACTCGTCCTCACGGGGTTCGCCCCGGCCACGACCGCAAAGCCCGGAGATTTGACCTTCGCCGAAAACGCCTCCTTTTTCGCCAAGGCTGAAGCCACGGAGGCCGCCGCCGTGCTGGTGGACCAGGAATATCCGTCCGCCAGGAAAACCTTGATCCGAGTGCAGAATTCCCGGATCGCCTTTGCACAAGCGCTCCCCCTTTTCTTTCCCGAGCCGACGGTCGAACCGGGCATTCATCCTACGGCAGTGATTGCCAAGTCAGCCCGGGTGGATTCCTCGGTGCATGTCGGGGCGCACTGCGTCATTGGCGACCAATGCGTCATCGGGCCCCGCTCCATCCTTCACCCACGGGTCACCCTGGGACCCAATGCCGTGCTCGGCGAGGAATGTGTGCTTCATCCTGGAGTCACGGTGTATCACCGCTGCCAGTTGGGGAATCGCGTGGCCGTCCATGCCGGAACGGTCATCGGATCCGACGGGTTCGGCTACGTGTTCGACAAGACGGAGCACCGAAAAGTCCCCCAGGTTGGCAACGTCATCATCCATGACGACGTCGAGATCGGCGCCAACGTGACTATTGATCGTGGCACCCTGGGACCGACAGTCATTGGCCGGGGGAGCAAGATCGACAACCTGGTGCAGGTCGCGCACAACGTGCAGATCGGCGAGCACGTCATCATCATCGCGCAGGTGGGGGTGGCGGGCAGCACGCGCGTCGGAAACCACACGCAGATCGGCGGCCAGGTGGGGATAGCCGGCCATCTGAAGATCGGGGACCACGCGCAGATTGCGGCCCAGTCCGGCGTCATGCACGACATCCCCGACGGCGAAAAGTGGTTTGGCTCGCCGGCCCAACCCGACCGCAAGACCAAGCGGGTGCTCCTCGCCATCAACCAGCTGCCCCGCCTGCTCAAGCGCGTTTCCGAGCTCGAACACTGGGTGCGCGGGAAGAGTCCGCGCGGCGACTCCGACCGCCGCTAGGAAACCGCACCGTCCGGCTCAGGCAAATCGCCAGCAAGCTTCGCCCGCCAACGCGGCCGGGCACGGGCTCACAGCCGGGTTTCGGCCAGTTCGAGGAGCCGTTTTGCCTGTGCCGCCTCCACCGGCATGGTCGAGAGCCGGGTATGCCGTACCAGAAGCATGGCGGAAAGCACCTTGTCCGCCTTGATCTGGTCCAGTGAGACCGGGGTTTTCAGCGGTTTGAACGGTTTCAACTCCACCGCCGACCAGTCACCTTCCTCGGCCGTGGGATCGGGGAAATGCTCCCTCGAGACCGTGGCCAGTCCCACCACCTGCTTCTCACTCACGCTGTGGTAGAAAAAGACGACGTCGCCCTTCTTCATCGCCCGCAGATTGTTGCGGGCCTGGAAATTCCGGATGCCAGTCCAGGACGTCCCCTTCTCAGCGACAAAATCGCTCCACGAGTAGGCCTCGGGCTCCTGCTTCACCAGCCAGTATTGGATTGCCATGCGCAAGCCTTGTCGCCGGCGAACCGGCCTGCCAACGAAAATTCTCACGGGAAGCCTGTTACTTCGAACCATCGCAGTGCAATGCGCAACCACGGAGGATCCACACGCTCCCTGCCCATGAAGACACCAAGCCCCCCGCCTGGCAGGGCAGGCCGACGGAAATTTTCTGCCTCTCCCCGCTGGCCAATCTCCCGGTCTGCTGGTTCACTCACCGCCGCCCGAGATAATGACCACCGCTCCTGAACCTGCCACGTCCCGCGCCCGCCTCGCTGCCGCGTTGCGCTGCCAGCCGCTCGACCGGCCGCCCGTCTGGATGATGCGCCAGGCCGGCCGTGCCCTGCCCGAATACCGCGCGCTCAAGGAGAAGCACACCTTCCTGGAACTGGTTCAGACACCCGAACTCGCCTGCGAAGTGACGCTCCAACCGATCCGCCGGTTCGGCTTCGACGCCGCGATCCTGTTCTCCGACA
>DNDP01000385.1:4921-5474 GCA_003484235.1 Verrucomicrobiales bacterium | reverse complement strand
TCGGTTCCGTGAAGAAGGCGGCATCGAGATGGAGGTGAAGATCGACTCGGCGACGGATGTGGAAAAACTGAACGTCGCCGGCGCGACGGAACGGCTTGCCTACGTCGGCGACGCGCTGAAGCTCATTCGCAGGGAGCTCGGCGATCAGACAGGCCTGCTGGGATTTGCCGGGTCGCCGTGGACGCTCGCCTGTTTCATGCTCGAAGGTGGCAGCTCACGGGAATTCACCCGCGCCAAGGAGCTGTTCTACTCCGAGCGCAGCACCTTCGACCGGATCTGCGGGAAGCTCACCACGGCGGTCACCGCCTATCTCAGGATGCAGATCGAGTGCGGCGTCGATGGTGTGCAGATCTTCGACACGCTCGGCGGCACGCTGGCGGACAACGCGTTCAACGACGCCTCGGCGAAGTGGATCAAACGGATCGTGGCCGACCTGGGCGGCAAGGTGCCGGTAGTCGTGTTTTCCCGCGGCGCCACCGACTGGAAAACCCTGGCGGCCGCGGGTGCCAGCGTGCTGGGCGTCGATTGGACGGTGAACCTCGCACAAGTGCGC
>DNDP01000385.1:4411-4681 GCA_003484235.1 Verrucomicrobiales bacterium | reverse complement strand
GGAACCTGAAATATCTGCGCGATGCGTGGGGCCCGGAAAAACCCGACATCGGCGTGCAGGGCAATCTCGATCCGGCCGTGCTTGAGACCAACCCGGAAGTTGCCGCCGCCGAAACGCGGCGTATCCTCGAAGAGATGCGCGGCCTGCATGGCCACGTGTTCAACCTGGGCCACGGCGTGCGCCCGAGTTCCAAGATCGCGTGCATGGAAGCAGTGGTCGAGACAGTGAAGAACTTCAAATGAAAAACACGGTAGGGCGAGGCTCCCGCCG
>DNDP01000385.1:1159-4252 GCA_003484235.1 Verrucomicrobiales bacterium | reverse complement strand
GGTAGGGCGAGGCTCCCGCCGAGCCCCATTCGAAGGCTCAAAGGGGCGACACCGCGAACGTTGACGCAAATGCACAAGCAGCAGCCCAACCCGGCGATGACTGAGCCAGGCCGCAAGCATCCTTCGGCCGGGGTCAACATCGAGGTTGGGCGATCAACGTTCGTCCTGCTGACCGTCTGCACCCGTTATCGTCGCCCATGGCTGGCCTGCGACGAAGCGCATGATCACCTTCGTTCGATTTGGCGACAGGCCGACAAATGGCTGGTCGGCCACTATGTGTTGATGCCGGACCATCTGCACTGCCTGGTCGCACCGCACGTCATCGACTTCAAGTTCGACAACTGGGTCACCTACTGGAAGAGCCAGCTTACCAAGTCCCACGCCCACCCTGACTGGCGCTGGCAAACCGACGAGTTCCACCATCGGCTCCGCAACGGTGAGAGCTACACCGAGAAATGGAACTACGTCCGAAACAATCCGGTGCGGCATGGATTGGTGGAAAGCGCCGAGGACTGGCCATATCAAGGGATGATCCATGAGATACGTTGGTCATAACGCAATCGTAGTATGGGGCTCGGCAGGAGCCTCACCCTACCATCAACCCGACCGCTGTGCCGTCGCCCCGGTCGGTAGGGCGAAGCTCCCGCTGAGCCCTGTTCAAAGCCCCGAAGTGGCGAAACAATCGGAAGCGCGACAGGTGTCGGGCCAAGCACACGAGATCAAACACACACCCGGACGATGAGCGCACAATCCAAGCATCTAGAATCCCGCTCAAGGTTGCTGCTGATGTTAATGACCGTGGCCTTGACGCTGGCAGTCGTGATCTGGTTGTGGACCCGCCCGAATGGCCCCGGAGAATATCGGACCTCTCCCGACGGAAAATGGACCGCCCACGCCTCAAACTTGTCACGTGGGACGATTCGAGGAGATCGCATTTCCTACCTGGAGATTCGTCTGGTCAATGCCTCCTCCGGAGTTCAGCTGGCTAGACATGAAGTGCGTTACGGCAGGCACGATCAGGCTCCAGACTATGGTGATCGCAGCCAGACATTCATTACTTGGGCAACAAACTCGACCCATTTCACCGTCGGCACCACAAACGGCGCCACGCTGGTTGTTAAGGCGCCGAATAAGTCTTAGCTTGGGCTCGGCAGGAGCCTCGCCCTACCATTTGCAACGAGCATGACCGAAACGCTGAAAGTCGATCTGGATCTGATCGAGAAGTACAACGTCCCCGGGCCGCGGTACACGTCGTATCCGCCGGCCACCCATTTCACGGAGGAAACGAAGCGCGACGACATCGCCGCCGCCATCCGGGCGAACAACGTCGAACCCCGCGATCTTTCGCTCTACTTCCACCTGCCCTTCTGCGAGACGCTCTGCTGGTTCTGCGGCTGTACGACCGTCATCACCACCGATCACAAGCAAAGCCATCCCTACCTCGACCTCATCGAGCACGAGGTGGACACCATGCGCAAGCATATGCACGCGGACAGGCCGGTAGTGCAGATGCACCTCGGGGGCGGCACTCCAACGTTTCTGCAACCGGAGGAGCTCCTCCGCCTCGGCAGGCTGATCAAGAAACGGTTCCTCGTAGCGGCGGACGTCGAAGCCGGTTCGGAGCTGGACCCACGGCGCCTGACCCGTTTCCACATCGAAGCGCTGCAGGAGGCCGGGTTCAACCGCGCGTCGATGGGCGTGCAGGACAACAATCCGCAGGTGCAGGAAGCCATCCACCGCATCCAGCCCTTTGAAATGACGCAGCAGGCCGTCGAATGGCTGCGGGAAATGGAATTTCAGTCGCTGAACATCGACCTCATCTACGGCCTGCCGTTTCAGACGGTGGAATCGTTCGATCGGACGATTGACGAGGTGCTGACGCTGTCGCCCGACCGGTTTGCCATCTTCAGCTACGCGCATGTGCCATGGATCAAGCCGGCGCAGAAGATCCTTCAGCAAAAGATCCTGCCGACGCCGGAGGTGAAGCTGCAGCTGCTCAAGCTCACCATCGAGAAGCTGACCTCCAGCGGTTACGTGTACATCGGGATGGACCACTTTGCGAAGGTCACCGATGAACTGGCGGTCGCCCAGAGGAACAAGACGCTGCAACGGAATTTCCAGGGCTACAGCACGCGCGGCCAGGCGGACATCTATGCGTTCGGCATGTCGTCGATCTCGCAGGCGGGCGGCGTGTACTGGCAGAACCTCAAGGAGCTGCCGGCCTACCAGAAGTCGGTGAAGGACGGCGACTGGCCGTATCATCGCGGCTACGTGATGACCACCGAGGACAAGCTGCGCCGCACCACGATCATGCGCCTGATGTGCGACCTCGAACTCGACTACGCCCAGATGTCGGAGCTGCTCGGCCTGGACTTCGCCGATCACTTCGCCGCGGACATCGCGTCGCTCGACGACATGGAGGCCGATGGTCTGGTCGAGCGCGACGAAAACGGACTGAAGGTCACCGGCCTCGGCCGCCTGTTGATCCGCAATATCGCCATGCGCTTCGACGCCTACGCGGCTGGGCGCAAAGAAGCGCGATTCTCGAAGACGATTTGAACTGCGGCATGAAGAAGGCCGCCTCATTCTGAGCTGCCAATATGAACGGTCCTGCGAAGTTTATAGCGATAGGAATCCTTGATAGTGGATGGCTGGCACCAATAGCTGTCTTGGTTTTCGTCGGCTTGCTATTCGTGACTCTGTTCACTTGGTTGGACTTAAGAATCAGAAGGGAAATCAGATCTCTCACTGACGATGAGCTCGCGAAAGTAGCCTTTGAGGATCTAACGGAATACTTCAACTTCATTGGCACCGACAACGAAGCCGTGCAGCGTTACTTGGAATTGACGGAGAAGCGAGACATCGAGGGATTGTGTCGGGAATGGAGCAGGTTGGCCACGGCTTTTGTTTCCCTCGAACGCAAAGCTGGACACCGGGACCGCCCATTGTTGATGGACTATGGTTTTTCGAGTAGCAGGTATATCAAGGCGTTCAGGCGAAGGACGCGAAGTTCAAGAGTATGATCTGAGGTATTCGACGCCTACGCCACCGAACGCAAGGAAGCGCGGTTTTCGAAGACGATTTAGCCCGGGT
>DNDP01000385.1:0-793 GCA_003484235.1 Verrucomicrobiales bacterium | reverse complement strand
CATGCTAGCGTCCCGCCATGGTGATCGAACTCCCTGACGCGAACTTGGCTGGACTGAACGTGCCTTCCGATCGGATGCGCCTGGCGACTGCGATCGGTCTCTACGCCACCGAGGACGCCACCCTCGGGCAGGCGGCGGCTGTTGCCGGACTGAACCAGACCCAGTTCCTCCACGAATTGGGCCGACGGGGAATCTCGATCCACTATGGCGTCTCCGAGCTGAACGAGGATCTGGCCACGCTCAACGAGCTCCCTCCCCGGTGATCAGGCGTCATGAAATACGCCCTGCTGGCGGACATTCACGCGAACCTGGAGGCGCTGGACGTGGTGTTGCGCGACCAGAAGGCGCAGGGCTGCACCCACATGGCCTGCCTAGGCGACATCGTCTGCTATGGCGCTGATCCCAAGGAGTGTCTGGACATCATCCGCGCGCTCGGCATGCCGACCGTGAAGGGCAATCACGACGAATACGCCGCGACCGACCGGCATTTGGAAGGCTTCAATCCCGGTGTTATGAAGTCAATCGAGTGGACTCGCAACCAGTTGACCGATGACGACCGAAAGTGGCTTCGCAAACTGCCCTTCGTTGAACGGCTGGATGGCTTCACAATCGTCCATGCGGTGCTCGATCGACCGAAGGACTGGGGTTACGCATTCGACAAGTTTGCCGCCGCTGCGAGCTTCAACCGACAGGAGACACCCATCTGCTTTTTCGGCCACACCCACGTGCCGGTCGCGTTCATCAAGGACTCGATTGTGCGCGGCGGCACTTACTCGAAGTTCAAGGTTGTTGC
>DNDP01000028.1:12092-20791 GCA_003484235.1 Verrucomicrobiales bacterium | reverse complement strand
GGGCGCCTTCACCGGCGCCCACGAGCGGCGCCTCGGCCGGGTCGAGCAGGCCCAGGGCGGAAGCCTGTTCCTCGACGAGATCGGCGAGATCGATCCCACCACCCAGGTGAAGCTGCTCCGCTTTCTGGGCGAACGCACCTTTGAGCGTCTCGGCTCCAACAAGACTCTCACCGCCGACGTGCGCCTGATCTCCGCCACCAACCGCCGCCTCGAGGACATGGTCAAGGCCGGCAAGTTTCGCGAGGACCTCTACTACCGCCTGCGGGTGGTGACAATCGAGCTGCCGCCGCTGCGCGAGCGTCTCGGTGACGTTCCGCTGCTGGCGCAGGCCTTCGTCCGGGAATCGGCCCGCGAGAACGACAAGACCGTGACCGGTTTCACGCCCGAAGCCATGCAGGCGCTCCAGCGCTGTCCGTGGCCCGGCAATGTCCGCGAGCTTCGCTGGGCGATCGAAAGCGCGGTGGTCATGTGCCGCGGCGAACTCATCGGACTGCGGGACCTGCCCGACACGGTGCGCGAATCGGTGCTCGCGCCTCCATCATCCGTGGCCGACCCTGACGGCGAACCGATCCCCGAGCTTTCCGTCAAGGAGGCGGAAAGGCAGCTCATCATCCGCGCTTTGGAGGAAACCGGCGGCAACCGCACCGCCGCGGCGAAGAAGCTGGGCATCGCCCGGCGCACGTTGCACCGCAAGCTGCACGCCTACCATCTAGAAAATTTCTGATTCATGTTCCTTCCCCAGGAGTTCATTCACCGCCTCGAACAGGGCGCCTTCAGCCGTTTCGTTCAGCTGGCGGCCGTCGGGCTGGCGATTGCCGCCATCGCGTTTGCCTACAACCTGCGCGCCTTCAAGAACCTTTCCACGCAGGAAGGGATGGATGCGGCGCAGCTCGCCCGCAACCTCGCAGAGGGGCGGGGCTTCGTGACCGACAACATCTCGCCGCTGAGCATCCACCTGGTGAAGCAGCGGCAGGCGGAACGGATCGCCGCGCGGGAGGCCGCCGGTGCCGTCATTGTGCCGCAGGACTTCATGGATCAGGCGAGGCTGCGGAACAACCATCCTGACCTGAACAACCCGCCGCTCTATCCCTGGCTGCTTTCGCTCTACCTGCGGGTGGTGCCGCTCGAATACTCGATCAACCCCACCGCCGTTTTCGAGCGCTACCGCCCGGATTTGCTCATCGCGATCTTCAACCAGCTGCTGCTGGTCGCCTGCGCGGGCCTGGTCTTCGCGCTGGCACGGCGGCTTTTTGATGGCGCCGTGGCCTGGACGTCCCTGGTGCTGTTCGTGGGCACCAGCTTGTTCTGGCAGGTCAGCGTGTCCGGTCAGTCCACCCTCCTGCTGATGTGCATCACGCTCGCCCTCATGTGGAGTCTCCTGAGGTTCGAACAGGGAACCAGCCTCGACGGCTGGACGGGATCGCGCCCGGTCTGGATGGCCCTGCTCATCGGGCTGCTGCTGGCGCTGGGATTTCTGACCCGCTACGCCTTCGGCTGGCTGCTGCTGCCGGTGCTGATGTTTCTCGCCCTGTCCGGCGGTTCCCGCCGCTTTGCGGTGGTGTTCACCGCCCTGATGACCTTCGTGATTTTGGCGACCCCGTGGGTGCAGCGGAACCTCAAGGTCTCCGGCAAGCCGTTCGGGGCGGCCGGCTATGCCGTCTACCAGCTCACGGACAAGTTTCCCGGCGACGAGATTCCCCGGACGCTGCAGCTGGATGTGTCGAGCGCGAGCTTCCCGGATTACGCGCGCAAGTTCCGCAACCATGCGAGGGAAATGCTGCAGGACGACCTTCCCCGGCTCGGAGGCACGTGGATGACCGCCTTCTTCTTCGTGGGACTGATGGTCGTGTTCCGGCGTCCTTCCCTGAACCGGTTTCGCGGCCTGCTCCTCGTCATGCTGGGGGTGTTGTTTGTCGCGCAGGCTTTGGGGAAAACGCAGCTCAGCCTGGATTCCCCGGTCGTCAACACGGAGAACCTCCTGATCTTGCTGGCGCCCGCGATGATCATCTTCGGAGTCAGCTTCTTCTTCACCCTGCTGGACCAGTGGAACATTCCGGAGTTTGGCATTCGCGTGCTGCTGACCGGCATGCTGTGCGGGCTGGTCAGCCTGCCGCTGGTCTTCACCCTGCTGGCGCGCACCTACGCGGTCGCCTACCCGCCCTATTTCCCGCCGGTGATCCAGCTGACCTCGAACTGGCTCCGGGACGGCGAACAGATGATGAGCGACGTTCCCTGGGCGGTTGCCTGGTACGGCCGCCGGCAGTGCATCCGGTGGACGCTCGACCCTGACGAGGATTTCTACTCCATCTACGACTACGACAAGCCGATCAACGCGCTTTATCTCAGCCCCGGCGCGCTCGACCGCCGTCTGCTCAGCCAGCTGCTCAAGGGCCCGGGCGCCGAATGGGGACGGCCCTTTCTGGTGGACGTCATCGCGCGAAAGGAAATTCCCAAGGAGTTCCCGCTGAAGTATGCGCCGCCCCGCTACTTCTGGCCCCAGAGCCCGGAGAACGAGAATGCCGACGAGGAAAAGCCCGAACACCTTTTTCTCTCCGACCGGATTCGCTGGTGATCCTCAACGGTTGATCAGCCAGATCAGCAGCCCCATTAGCCCGCCGGCCAGCAGTCCCACACTGATGCCGGCGAGGATCAGGCGGCGATAACGTTTCTTCAGCGCCTTCCCGCTCACGGGGAAGACGTAGTAGAGATCGCGCTTCGAGCTTTTCTTTCGGCCAAACATCGTCGTGCAGCGGCTGCCGGTTGGGAAAAGGCTGGTTCAAGACCCGTCCGGATTGAAGCCGAAACTTCTTGGCGAAATGCCGGAAGGCAACCTCTTGCGCCCCGGCATGGTCAAATCTCTGACCTCGCTGCGGGAGGCGGGCATCAGGTCGGCCGGAGGATCGCGTCGGCCTTCCGCTGCAGATTCGAACGAAAGGCCCGTTGCATCCGTTCCCGTCCGATAGTCATCCTGACCGCGCCATGAGACCGCCCATCCGCGTGAAAGTCTGCTGCATCGGCAGCGTTGCCGAAGCCCGGCTCGCCATCCGCCACGGCGCGGCGGCGTTGGGGCTCGTCTCCGCCATGCCCAGCGGCCCCGGCGTCATCGGCGAACCGCTGATCGCCGAGATCGCGGCGACCGTTCCTCCCGGTGTCGCGATGTTTCTGCTGACCAGCCATCAGACCGCCGCGCCGATCATCGACCAGCAACGTCGCCTGCGCGTGAACACGATCCAGCTCTGCGATCACGTGCCGGAAACCGATCTCCGCGAACTGCGCAAGGCGCTGCCCGGAATCAAACTTGTGCAGGTCATCCACGTCATCGGTGAGAACTCGATCGCGGAGGCCCGGCGCGTCGCCCCGCTCGTCGATGCGTTGCTGCTGGACTCCGGCAACCCGTCGCTGGCCGTCAAGGAACTGGGCGGCACCGGCCGGCGTCACGATTGGACCATCAGCCGGCGCATTCGCGAGACGGTGGATCTCCCGGTGTATCTCGCGGGCGGACTGCGGCCCGCCAACGTCGCCGAGGCAATCGCCACCGTGGCACCCTTCGGCCTCGACCTGTGCAGCGGCGTCCGCACCGATGGCCAGTTGAACGAGGCGAAACTCGCCGCCTTCTTCGATGCCGTCCGCGCCGCGAGCGCGTAAGCACTCCGCCCGCAGAGCGCACTTGGAACGGTTCAATTGGTCCGGGGAGCGCGCGCGTCCCGCGTGCAGCGGACCGTCCCGGCGACGCTTTCGGGAGGCCTGGAATCGCCATACCATCCCCGCGCGAACTATCGTTTGCCTCAAGGAGTGCTCGGCGCGACGCCGAACACAGCCCGCGCGACGCGGGCGCTCCCCTGAGTTGCATCACCCCCCCTGGACGACAGCTCGTCGCATGGGAAAAGTTCCTTTGCGCTCATTGCGCCTTTGCGTGAGCACCACTTCATCCGCCCGCCGCCATTGCCTCCCACAACTGCCGCACGGCGGGCAGTTCGTCGGCACGGACACGGCGTTCCGCGTAGGCGAGACCGGCATAGAGCCGCGCGAGCTGCCGGACGCCGGGGCCAAGCGACGGAAACGCGGTGACCAAACCCTGCGCGAACTCGATCGGCGTCGCATCCGGCGGACGCGCGGCACCGCGCTCCGCGGCCCAGACTTCGAGCGCGGCGAACGTCTCGCGCACGGCGGTGTCCGGTTCGGACGATGCGTCCGCAAATGGATTCGTCAGATCTGCGAAACGGGCCCGCGGTTCGGCCGGTTCGACGTTGCGCACCGTCGTTGAACGCCGTCTCCGTCGCGTTTCCTTCGGCTCGAAGATTGCGCAGATGGACTTCCATGATTCTCGGAGTGCCGTCAGGATGTCGCGCCAGCAACGGATCAACACGTAGAGCACGGCGAGGATGACGATCAACCAACCGAGCCATCGCGCCCAGGGTGGAGTCGCGCCGGACGGCGATTGCTTCGTGCCCGACAGGTTCTGCGGCCGGTCCTGCACCAGCGCCGAATCAACGCGGCCCTGATCGGCGCCGCCTTCGCCGCGTTGGCCCTGCTGCGAGCCGGCGCCTTCCTCCGCCTTCTGACCTTCGCTGGACGCTGCTTCGTCAGCCGATTGATTGCCGGGTTCTTCGCCCCGTTCATCGACCTTGGTGAACGCTTCGTCGCGTACCTTGCCGGTCAGGGTGTTCGCCGCTTCGCCGTTCGCGGCCAGTGACACCGGGCGTGGAATTACCCAGCTCAACACCACAACAACCGCGAGAATCACCGCGCCGGTGCTCAGCCAGCCGGCCGCCATGGCGCCGGGCATCTTGAGCCGGCGCTGCCGCAGGTAACGACGCAGCCCGAGGAAACTCGTCGTCAGCAAGAGACCGATCGCCGCGACGAGATACAACGCGATCAACACGAGCCCGTCGTTGTCGCGGCCCATGCGGATCAGGGCCGCGTGACCGAAACCAAACAACGGCAGCGCGGCGAGGGAGAACCAGATCACCCACAACCCGTGCGGATGCGGCTTCGTGGTCGGCGAGGTGTCGTGCAGGAGGAAGCGTCGCCACCACGGCGGTCGCCTGCGCGAGATGGGCGCTGGCGGGCGTTCGCCGCCGGGAGCCGTTTCGTCGAGACCGGCAATCTCGAGCAGTCCCTCGCCGGAAGCGTCCTTCTCGTCGTCGACAAGCGTGCAATCCCACACGAGCTTATGCGTGCACCACCAGACCACGGCGAGCAGCAACCAGCCGGCGGCCGGCATGACGAAGTACTGCCGCATCAGGACCGCCACCGCGAAGCCCAGCCCGAGTGCGTAGATCCCGGCGTAGGCCGGTGACCGCTCCATCGCGATCCGCGCGATCCCCACCATCCCGATCACGAACCAGAACATCATCCACCGCAGCCGCCCTGAATGCGTGCCGACGTAAACGAGATCCTGCAGGAACCAGACGAGGCTCCCGACCATCACCATGATCATCAGCGGAGCGATTCCGCCAACTAGGTAATCCACCGCCGTTGGCAGTTCATCCACCAGACCGAAGTCACTCTTGCGTCGTCGATTCATCTGTCAGTCCCGCTGCGCATCGTGGAAGTCACGGCGGACCGGCAGATCCGCCCTACCGGGATAGGAAGGGCGGCGTTGCCGCGCCGCCGTCGCTTCATGTCACCGCCACCACTCTTTCCACCTGCAGTTCCGCCAGCGCTTCGCGGCTGTTCACCGGTCGAAACTCGATCCCTTCCTTGATCAGCATCGCGGCCCAGTCCGGAGGCATGGCCCAGTCGCGGAATTCGCGTTCATCGCGCGTCACGACCACGGCCGACACCGCGTAGCCCGAGCGTCGCAGCTCGCCCAGTGTGGTCGCCGTGGCCCGTGTCACTTCGGGCAGGATGGCGACCACGCTCGCGTCGCGCGGCAGACGGCTGGCCGTCTCGCGCACCATCTCGGCGAAGTCGAAACCATCCGTCATCTCCAGCCGCGCAAGCGTTTCGTGAATGCGCTGCAACTGCTCTGGACCGCGCTGGGGTGGTAACACGATCGGCTCCAGGCGCTCGTTGGCGGGGCGCGCATTCAGGTTATCCATCGCCTCGGCGCGGGTCGTCCACGCGGCCCGCCAGCCTTCGCTGCGGATGCGCTCGGCGGCGTCGCGACCGTTTGTGACGAATCCAACTTTCTGGCCGAGTTCGTAAACAGCGTTCGCCAGGGAGGCGGCCGCCGTGATGGCGAGGTCTTCGACCCAGAACGCCTCCGACCCGGTGAAACTGCGCCGGTGGAAATCGAGCAGCAGAGTCGCGCCCGCCACGCACGACGGCTCGAAGACCTTGCTGTGGAGCGAGCCGGTCCGCGCATACGCCCGCCAGTGAATGCGGCTCAGCGGATCGCCGGGTTGATACGGCCGCACGCCGGCGATGCGCGTGGGGTCCTCGAAGAGCCGGTGCGTCATGCGAATCTCGCCGAGCGGCCGGCGCGAGGCGATGTCGTAGCCCTTGAGCGGCACGACGTCGGGCGGCACGAGCACATACACCGGCGCCGAGAGCACGCGATAGCGTCGGTGCAGCCCGAAGACATCGCCACCCTCGATCAGCAGCGGTCCGAACTGGTGGTAACCGCGCGAGAGGAACTCGACCGTGTAGCGATTGACGCGCGTCTCGCGGGGCTTGAGCCGGGCAATGAACGTCGTGCGGCCGGTGAGCTTCATCCGGAGCGGCGGCTTGAGCGCGTCATTGGGAAAGGCCTCCTCGATGATCAGCCACGGAACTGCAAGTCGGCTGCGGTTGATGAGGGTGATGGTGATGGTCGCCCTGCCGCCGACGCGCGTGGACTCGATTGAACACGTCCGTGTGGCGGCGACCTTTCCGGTCCATTCACGCGTCAGCCAGCGGCTGACCAGCAACACGCCGAGGAGCACGTACATCGCGAACACGAGCAGTTCGAGGTCGAGCACCAGGCCCAACCCCAGCAACAGCACCGCGATGACGAACCATTTCACGGCTTCAAATCCGTTTCTCCGGCAGGACCGGCACTTCGACCCGATGCAGGATCTCGCGGATGACTTCGCCGGCCGTGATCTTTCGCAGGCGGCTCTCCGGTTGGATGATCAGCCGATGGCCGAGGATGTGTGGCGCGACTTCCTTGATGTCGTCCGGCAACACGTAATCGAAACCCTGCAACGCCGCGTACGCCTGCGACGCCCGCATGATCGCCGCCGACGCCCGCGGGCTCGCACCCAGCCGCACCGAGGCATGCTCGCGCGTCGCGTGCACGAGCCGCACGATGTAGTCGCGCACGAGCGGGTGGACCATCGTCTCCTTCACGGCCGCCTGCGCTGCGAGCAGTTCGGCGGCGGTCGCCACCGGTCCAAGTTCGTCGATCGGGTGCTGCTTCTGAATCCGTTCGAGCATCGCGTCCTCGTCCTTCAAACCCGGGTAGCCGAGGGTCATCCTGACGAGGAACCGGTCTAGCTGCGCCTCGGGCAGCGGAAAGGTGCCTTCGTGATCGATCGGGTTCTGCGTCGCGATCACGAAGAACGGCGGCTCCAGCGGATGATCGACGCCATCGACGCTCACCCGGCGCTCGGCCATCGCTTCAAGGAACGCCGACTGTGCGCGGGGCGTTGCGCGATTCACTTCATCGGCCAGGACGATCTGCGCGAAGACCGGTCCCGGCCGGAACTCGAACTGCGTCGTCTGCGGATTGAACACCGAGACGCCGGTGATCTCGCCCGGCAACAGGTCGGGCGTGCATTGGATGCGTTTGAACGTGCAGCCGACACTGCGGGCCAGCGCCCGGGCGAGCATCGTCTTGGCGGTGCCGGGAACGTCTTCGAGCAGGACGTGTCCCTCGGACAGCCAAGCCACGAGCGCGAGCTGAATCGAGGGCGCCTTGCCGACGATGACCTTCTCCACGTTGTCGAGGATGCGCTGGCCGAGCGCCTGCACGGCCGTGGAGGATTCGGCGGCCGGCGTGTGCTCGCGCGTCTGCTTCTTTGGAATGCGGATGATCGGGCCGTCATCCTTGGTGAGGCGGGTCAGGTCGCCGCAGTTCGGGCAGGCGATTTCCTGATCGGCCATCTCGGGCGGGAACTCGATGGGTTGCGCGCAGTGGGCGCAGGGGCAGCGGTGCATGATGAAGTGTCAGACACACTGCCGCCGGTTTGGTTTTGCGCCAAGCCTTGAGAAAACCCGGTTGGTTCATTCTGGCGGCGCCCCCGAGGCACACGGGGACGCCGCCAGCCGTGCGGACGGGGGTCCGCAGCGCGTTCCCCACCCCTCAACGGACGATTGCACCGGTCGAGGCGGATGATTCGATTGTCCGCGCAGACCAGGTTCGTCCCGGCCTAAAAAAGAATGGAGGGCAGGAAGGCCCCCTGCGGATCATTGTAGAGGCCGATGCTCATCAGGGTCATCGGCTGGACGACCTGCAGGCCCTGCTCAAGGCACCAGCGAAAGACCTCCGCATTGCGCGTTGGCAGGAGAAAGCCCGGCCCCGTGAACTCCGTGGCGGCGGCAATGAGCGCCTTCAGATCGTCGTCGCTCTCGGCCACGGCATGGGCGAAGAAACCGATCGCGGTCGCATAGCCGGTGATTCTGCGATGCCGTTCCACCACGGTCGCGGTTCCCCGCCGGATGGCTTCAAGCAGCTCCTGTCCGCGATCGTGTCCGTGAATGGAGCGACACAGCTGATTGGCTGCGCCGAGATCCGCCTCGACGGCACGACGCACCGTGTGTCCGGGCATCGT
>DNDP01000028.1:7284-11935 GCA_003484235.1 Verrucomicrobiales bacterium | reverse complement strand
GTGTGTCCGGGCATCGTGGCGCGCAACGGCGTGCCCTGCATCGTGGCCAACGGTTCCCGGACCACGAAGCCGAGCTTCGCATAGAGGGAGAGCGAGCGGCTGTGGTAGGCGGCCTGAACCAGCCGGACGCCCGCGAACCCTTGACGGACGGTCCGCTCCAGCACGTTTTCCATGAGCTGCCGTCCCACACCTCCGTTCTGGGTGCCCGGATCGACCGTGATGGGGCCGATCCCGGCGATTGTATCGCCTTCCCACAGGAAGTTGCTGCCGACGATGGTGCCGTCCACCTCGGCCACCACCGAATACACTTCGGGCCGCTTCAGAATGGCGCCGATGACTTCCGCGGCCACCTCGGTGGAGGGAAAGTCGGGCGGATAGTTGTGTTTCTTCGAGATGGTGGAAAACGCCTTCCAGCAGATCTCGCCGCAGGGCCGGGCGTCACTTTCTTTTCCGGATCGCAATGTCAGATTCATGTTCAATCGAGGGCGACGCTACTGCACAACCCGCGATCCCACATTGGACCGTTTGGTCCAGCGGAGTTCTCGGCTGTCCGTGACATCGCAGTGCGGATCGCTCATGCCGCCGAACGAAGAGCAGACGCCTCCGTTCCGGCGTCGACTGAGCGGAAGCCCGCAGGCATCGGGGCGGCCCGCACTGCAGACAACGGCCGTTTCGCTTGAGACAGTTTGGGGCGACTGAACCGCAGGGGGATCAGTGAAGGGAAAGTGCGGAGCCGGCCCCGCTCCCGCGAGGACAAGGGCCGCCGAGTTGGCGGCGCGGCAAGGACTGGCAACCGATTGAACAACGTAGCCAACGAGATCAGGAATCGATCATCGCCGGTGGTCCGCAAGCCGGATGGGCCCGGCCGCGCGCGGCTCACCGTGCTCCAGCGATGATCCTGTCCGATCGGGAGTCCAGGATGGTCGGGGGCTCTTCCCGTGTGCCCCCTATTTCCATCCCTTGTCCGGCAGGGAGATCAGCCGCGCCCGGTAATAGCGCTGCGCCGTCTGTTCAGGATTGGCATCGGCAAACACGATCAGGTTGTCGTCGCTGACCGCCGTCCCTAAAACGTGCCAGGTCACCAGGTCGGACGACGCTTCTACCGCATAGGTGGAGCCTTCAATGCCGAGCACCTGCAGGGTCACCTCACCGGAGACGCTCCGCTCGATCCAGTTCAGGACGGGCGGCGCATCGAGTTCGACGGCCGGCGTGACCACGGTGGCGGCACCGCCACCTCCCGCCGGGCTGATGTCCACGAAGCAGATCTTGTTGTTGCTCGCGCCGCTGCCGCTGCTGATCGTCAATCGCCCGTCACTTACCGCCACCGTGCGCGTGCCGGACACCCAGCGGTTGGCCGAGGTCGGTGTGCCCGTCACGGTCAGCTGTCCCTCGACATTGATGCGAAATACGCTGTCGAAATGGCCGGCATCGCCCGCCACCACGAACACCGAGTAGGAACCGTTGGGAACAGCGATCTCCCATGTCCTGGCACCGCCCGACTTCTGCATGTGATTCAGCGTGTCATACCGCTGGTCCGGCGAACGCGAGGAATTGCGGTCGCGGGCATGGGCGGTGTTTGAGGCGTTCCAGCCGTAGGTCTGGCCGTTGCCACGGTTGCCGTACGATGCACCGACGTCGGCGAGATAGCCCGCCGGTACCGTGGCGCCGGAGGGCTGGAAGTTCACGCGGATGACCGCCACGGCGGCGCCGGTGGTGGCGCTTGCCACGTTTGAGTGGGGCGAATCGCCCTCCGCGTTGGTGGCTGAGACCCGGTAGTGGTGAAGGGTGGAGGCGGCCAGGCCGGTGTCGCTGAAGGTGGTCACGTTCGCCGCGGTTGCGGCGATCTGGGTGAACGTGGAGCCATTCAACGAACGTTCCACCTTGAATCCTGCGTGATTCGCCGAGCCAGCCGCCCAGGAGAGATTGATTTGACTGCTCGAAACCGCATTGGCGGCCAGGTTAACCGGTGCGGCTGGTGGTGTGGGCGCCGGATTTACGGTGATGACCACCGCCGGGGAACTTTCCGAGCCTCCGGAATACGTCACCCTGGCGCCCAGCGTGTAGCTGCCCGCATCCACGCCGCCCCAGCTGAACGTGTAGGGCTCCGTGGCGTCCTGCCCGATCACCTGGGTTCCATCGAGAAACTCAACCATGGAAATCGGGTTGCCATTGGCCTCCACCGTTGCCGCCAGGTTGATGGATGCGGGGGCGGTGAAAGTCGCCCCGTCACTCGGGCTGGTCAGTGTAACGGCCGGAGGCACCACTGGAACCTGCAACTGGACGTCTGAGAAGCGCGCGGTGCTGATTGCGGCGTTGTTGTGGGCTGTCACCGCCAGTCCCACGTATACCGGGTCCGTCATGTTGACAGTGTCGGTTCCGACCGGGGTCCAGTTGACTCCGTCCGGCGAGGCAAAGCCCTGCAGCACGTTCCCGATCCTTGTCAGCCGCACCCAGTATGGCGCCGTCACCACCGGCCCAGCGGTGTGCGTGCTTGTGCCGTCCGTCGTCAGCCGCCGTTGAAAGGCGGCGCCGTTGCCGGGGGTGACCACCATCATGGCGTGCGGTGAACCCGTCGCCAGCGACTGCCGGATCATCACTCCTGCCTTCGCCCATGGGTTGGTGTTTTCGACGCTTTCGACGCGGGCGATGACTTCCCCATTCCCGTTCCAGGTCTGAAAGACGTAATGGAACCCGTCCGCGCCGTTCCAGATGTCCGTACCGCTTCCGGACACGGTGAACGTCCCTGCCGAATGGCCCGAATTGCCCGCAATTCCGACCGCGCCCACGTCCTGACCCTGCCAAGGCGGGGGCAGGGCGGTATCGGGCTGGACGGTAAGCGTGCCGTTGACGTGCGTAATGCTGTAGTTCCCGTCTGCCGCTCCGGATGCCGTGATCGGATAGCTGCCTTCAGGGCTGCCGGCGGTGGCCGTGGTGGACAAAGTCACCGGCGAATCGAGGCTTGCCGCCGTGTCCCCATTGACGAAGCCGGTGTAGGCCGCCGTCAGCGGCGGATTCGCTTCGCCGACGATCCGGACCTTGTCCTCCGCGCGAATGACCAGAGCTGCCGGATTCACCGTCAGGATGCCTGGAGCGAAGCTGATTGCGTAGTTGGCATCGGCGGCGCCGGAGACGTCGATTGAATAGGTGCCGGTATCGCTGCTTCCCGTTGCGCCGGTGGCGAGGACAACCGGCGAATCCAGACTGGCCGCCGTGTCGCCGTTGACCAACCCCGCGTAGCTGGCCGTCAGCGTTGGAACCGCCGCGCCGTAAGACTTCGCCTTGTTGTCCGCCGAAATTGTCAGGCTCGCCGGAGTCACCGACAACGAGCCCGCGACGTAGGTGAAGAGGTAGTTGGAATCGACCGCGCCGCCCGCATTGATGGCATAGACGCCGACCGGACTGGCGGAGGTGGCGCTGGTGCTGATTGCTGCCGGTGAATCGAGCGAGGCCGGGGTATCCCCGTTCACAAACCCGCTGTAGCTGGCGCCCAATGGGGGCACGGACGCCCCGTAAACCTTGGTTGCATCCTGCGCCGTCACGGCCAGCGACGCGGGATGGACGTCGATCAGCACCGTCGCAGATGCGGGGCCGTAGCTCAACGGATCGTCCGGAGTGAAAATCACCGAAATTTGCCGGGCGTTGCCCGCATGGAGCACGGTTCCGAAATCCGGGCTGTAGCTGAAGGTGCCGGGCACGTTTGCCGTGGCGCTCAGTTGGGCGGCGGTCAAGGCCGTGCCGTAGGTGATGGGCGACGGCCCCTGCCAGGAGACGACCGCCGGATCCGGTGCGATGCCTGCATCGTCCAGTTGGTTGAGGAAGGCGACCAGGTCGTCCAGTTCCTGCCACGTCAGGCTGACGCCGTTGTGTGCGGTGACGGCCTCCTCCAACGTGACGGCCGAACCGTCGTGCAGATAGGGTGCGGTGTTCCAGAGCCCCAGCAACGTGGGTGTGTCGAGCCCCGTCAGCGGTGTGTTGAGCCGCTGACCGCTGGTGGACTTCAGCGTGCCGATGTCGCGGAAAACGTTCAGCGCGCTGTCGGTGAACTGATCTCCCGAGTGGCACTGTGCGCAGTTCTGCTGCTGGAAGACCGCCTGGCCCGCGCGTGCCTGCTGAGTCATGCCGCCATCCGCCCGGCGGTGCGGACTGTCACCGTTCGCCGACAACGAGGCCACGTAGGCTGCCAGCGCGTCGAGATCTGGGCTGACGCCGGTTTTCCCGTCACCCAGCGGTTGCGACCGCGTGCCGGCGTGAAAATCCACGTCGCTCATCAGCCCCGTGCCGCGGGCGAAGGCGCGAATCTGCCCTTCAAAATCCTGGACCTCGTCGAAATTGCCGGTCCAGTGCAGCGGGCCCTGCCGCGTTCCGCCATGGCCCCGGAGGGTGATGGTGTTGCGGAGCCCCTCGCCGAACTGGGTGAAGTCCCAGACGCGGCCGTCCTGCCCGCCATCATTGTGGCAGCCGGCACAGCTGACGTACTGCTGGAAAGCCACGCGCACGTCACGGGTGTCATAAAAGAGCTGTTTGCCGAGCAGCACCTCGGGCGACAGCTTCTCGGCGGTGACGCAGTTCAATACGGCAGGTGTCGGCGGCGCCGTGGCGGGCGGGGGGCGGGGGGCCCCCCCCCCCCCCGCCCGCCCCCCCCCCGGCGCCG
>DNDP01000028.1:0-7177 GCA_003484235.1 Verrucomicrobiales bacterium | reverse complement strand
CGCGTCTGGGACTTCACCCCGGCGGCGCCGTGTCGATGCCATTGGCCAGCGCGGTGAGATCGTGAACCGTCACCGTTCGATCCATGAAGTTGTGCACGAACAGGGTCCGCCCGTCCGGCGAGAGCACCATACCTTGCGGCGCCCGACCAGCGTCGAAGCGGAGCACCTCGGCCTTGGCCCACGCATCGACCACCGCGACCTCACGGCTGCCTTCGAGGGTGTTGAACACGAAGTTCCCGTGCGGATCAAAGGTCGCCGCACTGGCGAGACCGGCATCGTCGAAATCGATCCGATCTGCGGTCGCTTCGATCATGTCGGGCAGCGCGATGCGGGAGGCGATGCTGCGCACGGTCATGTCATGCGTCAGCGTGCCGCCGTTGCGCAGGGTCCCCCGCTTGATGTTGTCCTGCTTGGAGGGCACCCAGGCGGCGGAGCCATCGGGCGAGATCACCGCCGCACCCAGGTAGTTCGGAATTCCCTTCGCAGAGTTCGACGTGTCGGGAGCCTCGCTGTGCCTGAGAATCGTTGTCTTCACCAACGACATGCCCACGGCATCGATGACCAGCAACTCGCCGCCGTAATCGGTCCCGGCGATCGAGGTCTGCACGACCGCCGTGTCTTCGCCCGGCAGGCGGGGCGTGACAAACCGGGTGGCCAGCAACCGGGTGCCGTCGGCGTTGACGGAAAGGTGGCGAACATGCAGGCCGACGTTCAGTTCGCCCGTGATCGAGCCGGTTGCGGGATCCAGTCTGAGCACCTTGCCGCCGTTCTCGAGTGCCACGAATGCATTCGCGCCGACCGGATCGAACACGAGGCCGTAAGGCCGTGAGCCCCGGGGCAGGCTGATGGTCTGCGCGACGGCGAAATCCGGCTGCAGCACGGTGATGGTCGCCGAATCCGCATTTGCCACCCATGCGCGGCCGGTTGGACTCAAGGCCAGTGTCCGGGGCCCGCGTCCTGCGTTGACCTCGGCCAGTTTCGCGCGGGTCACAGCATCAAAGACCGTAACGCCGTCGTTGTCCGGATTCACCACCCAGACCCGGTCGTTGCCACCGGAGCGATCCTCGTAGGCGATGCTCGACGAAGCGGTCGGCCGGGACGAAGTGGGGGGTGCGTACACCGCCTGCCGATAGCTGGCGGTGACCTCCCGAGCCGTCGCATCCCGCACGGTGACCGTCACCAGATAGCGGCCCGGGCTGGCAAACGTGTGGGTGGCGGACGCATTCGGGGAGAATCCGGTTTCCGGGCTGCCATCTCCGAAGTTCCAGCTGTACTGCGGATCGAGACCTCCGTTCGCGTGGGCGGTCAGGGCCACACTTGCGCCGACGGGCACGGCTGTGCCCGACAACGGCTGGACGGTGAGCACGCCGTCGATCGTCCAGGTGAAAGTGCCGTTCACAGGCGACGTGTTGCCGTCAGTCACCGTAATCGTCGGGTTGAAGACTCCGGCTTCGATTGGTGTTCCCGTGATCAAACCCGTGGCGGCATCGATGGACAGCCCCGGCGGCAGGCCGGTCGCGCTCCACGCCAGGAGGTCACCATTCGCATCGGTGGCGGAAAGCTGCCTGTTCACCGAAGCGCCAAGCACGGTGGTCTCGTCCGACATGCTCCCCAGCACCGGGGGGCTTGGCAGTGCGAAGGCATTCAATGTCACGCTCCACGCCTCGATGTCGTGGTTGTTGAAGAGGCCGCCGGTGCCGGCACTGAATCCCAGCCAAGCCTGGGTGCCGACGAGCGCCCCCAGATCAATTGTCGCGGAAAGCGCGGGACTTGCCGGCCGCTGAGTGACCACACCTTGGGCGGCATAGACCCTGAGCTGGTTGGCCGGGCCGTCGTACTCCACCCAGATTGTGTGGCTGGCCCCGTTCTCCAAATCCCAACCGGGAACATGGCTGCCGATGTGGGTGGCGACATCTCCGCCGGAAATGATGCCAAGATGATTGGCGCTGGTGTCGCCCACGCCCTGGTAGTTGTCGATCTCAATGGCCACGCTCGAACCGATGCCGCCGTAGCCCAGTCCGCTGCCCGTCGCTCCCAGCGCGTTGGCGCCCACGCCCTGGATCATGAACGTCAAACCGTCTGCGCCGTCTGCGGAGCCATGGATGCGGAAGACAAAGCGGCTGCTGAGCGAGGTGTTCGGTCCGACCGTGACCGGCGAAGAGAGGAAAGCGGAGCCAGCCTGATTGCCCGCGTTGGCCGCCAGTCGCAGCACGTTGCCCGGCCGGGTCGCCGTGCCGTTCAAGGTGAGTCCGCCCGCTCCGGAGAAGTCCGCGAAGTTCGCGACGAACGTGACCGGCTGAATCGTCCAGGTGAAATCGGCGAACGCTGAAGTGTTGCCGTCGTTGACCGTGACGCGGACGTTGCTCGTGCCGAGGGCGGACGGAGTTCCGTCAATCAGGCCGGTCTGGGGATTGATGGCCAGCCCATCGGGAAGACCGGTCGCCGACCAGGTGAACACGCTGCCCGCCGGACCGCTGGCAATCATCTGCAGCGACGCGGGCTGGTTGACGTAGGCCGATTGGTTGCCCGGCACTGCGACGCTGACCGAGTTGATCGCATCGACAAGAACCGTCTTCGAAACTGAATGGGCACCGGCGGCATTCAGGCCGAAGAGCATCCAGTAACCCGGCGTCATGACATTGAGACTCGAATGGGCCGTGATCCGGTAGGTGCCCGGAGAGGATTCGATGAACGGAAGCGAGAGGTAGCGCAGGTCCGTGTTCACCGAGTGCGTTATGGACGACATTTTGATGAAGCTGAACTTCCGGATGCCTGGCGTACCGGTGACGGTAAAGGTCGTGGCGACGCCGATGGCCGCAGGAGCAGCATCGAGCACCGGTCGCGCCGCCGGCGTGCCGTCTGGATTGAACAGCGTCGGCGGGGTGTAGAGCTGTGCGTCACGATGGTCGGCTCCGCCCAGGCCGCCGCCGCCCGACAAGACGCGGCCATCCGGCAGCAGCAGGGCGAGTGAATGGTAGTTGCGCGGCACCGAGGCGCCGGCCACCTGGCGCCATGTCCCCGTGGTGGGGTTCCAAATTTCGGGAATCAGTATTGAACCTGTGTCGTTGAACTTCAGGCCGGAGGTGTTGCCCCCCATGACCATGACCTCGCCATTGGGCAGGACTACGGCGTTCGCGAACTGACGGGCGAAGGCCATCGAACTCGTCGGCGTCACGACCGGCGTGCCGGAACGTACGTCCACTGTGTAGGCGGCGGTGGTGCTCGTGCCGGTGGTGTTGTCGTTTGGATTGTTGGTCGTGTTGGCCCCTCCGCCCGCAACCAGGATGCGGCCTTCATCATACATCACCCAGGCGCCTTCCTTGGGATAGTGCGCCCCAGGCACGGTGGTGCCGGTGTTGCTCATCGACCCGCTGCCGTCGGTGGTCACCCAGTGCATCGTATCGGTCGGTCCAAAATGAATGAGCCGCCCGTCAGGACCCAGCAGCAGGAAAGGATGCCAGATGTTGATGTAGCCCGGCTCGGCGGTCACGGCGCTCCAACCGATGCCGGTGAGCCGGCTCCAGCCGCTGGCCTGGTCCCAGCGCTCTGCGGTGTTTGAGCCGCCGCTCCCGCTCACGGTCCAGACACGTCCGTTGGCCAACGCGACACTCGTGTTGTACCAGCGCGGGTCATTCATGTCTGGCGTCCGGGTCCAGGTGTTCACCCGCCAGTCAAAGATGCTGGACCTCACTGTTGTGTTGCGGCCGCCATTTACCAGCACCCGCCCGTCCGGCAGCATCACGAGTGCGCCGCAGAACATGTCGTGCGACGGATGGTTGAATTCCTGGAACTGTCCGGTCGCCGGATCCCACGTGGCGGCGTAGGTGAACTCAGTGCCCGAGGGAAACCGGGTCCGCTGATTGGAGGCAAAGGTCAGGATCCGACCGTCGGGCAGGTTCGCCGCCGACACCGGAATGTGCGGCGTCCAGGCAATGACCGCGCCCCACTGTCCGTAATCGTCCCGTTCCTCCGGCGTCGGGTTGGTGATGGACTGGATGCCCATCTCGCTGGCCGACCTCTTGGGAAGCAACTTTGAAGTCGCCAGCCAAAACTCGTCGTCGGCCGCGTGGTTCAAAGTGTCGGCGGGAACGCTCGTTCCGAGGAAGAGGCTGAGAATGACGGCAAGCACGCTGGCCCGCCGAGGTGAAATTGAAACGGTTTTGCCTCTGAAACCGGCGGTGCACAGATACTTCATGCTCCGCCAGATTAGGCGGTCTATGGGGGATTGACAGCGCCCTGTCCGAAATCCCTGTCCGTAAGGGTCTTCAGGAAGGCCACCAAAGCGGCCCGATCGGCATCTTTGAGCTTCAACCCGCCCGGCAGGTGCTTGGCCAGATTTGGATCCAGCGTCGGGGACGGCCTTACCCCGTGATCGTAATGCGCGACCACCGCCTCCAGAGTTTCAAATCGTCCGTCGTGCATGTATGGGGCGGTCAGCTCGACATTGCGCAGGCTGGGGGTCTTGAACTTCCCCCGGTCCGCATCATCGCCCGTCACCTGGAACCGGCCTGTGTCCTGGAATTCACCGTCCAGCCCGTTGTTCGCGAAGCGGTGATTTGTGAATAGGCTGCCTCCGTGACAATGAAAGCAGTCCGCGCCGAACAGCCCGCGGGCCGGGTCGTTCTCGGTGACAAACAGCTCGAAGCCGCGTTTCTCCTGCTCGGTGAACTGCAACTCTCCCCGGATGGCGCGATCGAACCTCGAGTCCTGCGATATCAGCGTGATGAGGAACTGCTCGAGAGCCAGACCCAGTCGGGCGGCATCGATCCCCGCACTGCCAAAGGCGCGTTGAAAGAGCCCGGGGTACTCCGCATCGGCCCGGAGCTTGGCCATTGTCTGTTCGAGCGATTGATCCATCTCCAGCGGATCTTCGATGGGCAGCAGCACCTGCTCGCGCAACCGCTTCACCCGGCCGTCCCAGAAAAAGGAGTCGGCCCAGACCAGATTGTGCAGCGGCATCGAGTTGCGCGTGCCCGTTCGCCCGTCCACCCCCAGGCTGATCGGCCTGCCGGGATCGGTGAATGAGGCCGGTTGTTGATGGCAGCCGGCACACGCCAGCGAATCATCCCGCGACAACCGTTTCTCGAAGAAGAGCCGCCGGCCAAGCTCCACGCCCTCTTTTGTCAGCGGATTGTCCTCCGGCAATGGTGGTCGGGGCAGACGCTGGGCCACTCTTAGATCGAAGGAACGGGTTCCTGCCGGCAGCGAGGCGGTTTTCGGTGAGGCGGCAGGCGGATGGAACAGGTCGGACGCCACACCGACGACCGAAAAGGCACGCTCGATGTTCTTCGCGAGCTGGCCGGCAAGCGCATCTCCCTGCCGCGAGTGTGTCGAGGACTGGGCGGCAAAATCTACGCGAGTCGTGCCATCGAGAATGCTTCCCATGTCCATTGCCAGGGTGATGGTGGTGTCCTTGGCGGTGTCAAACTGCACCGGCAGCTCGACGGTCATCAGGTTCTCATCATTGGCAACATGGAAGGAATAGGCGTTGGTGGATCGATCGGCGGCCAGCCAGTGGCCCTCGGCGGCAAGGAAGACGTATCCTCCCGACCAGCCCCAGTGGAGTCCGTTGATCTGGGGATGGAGGTCATGATCGGCCGGGTGGAGGTTGGGATCTCCTGCATTGATCGCCGGTGCAACGCCGACGTGGAACCGGACTGCCTCGAACTTCTCCGCCGGCATCGAGCGGATCGTGGCAGACGTGCGCCCGGCCGCAGGGCTGACGTAGGCGTACCAGTCCCGCGACTCCAGCCAGGTCCCGTCCGTACGGCGCAGGCTCAGACCGGAGAGCAGGTAGTCAAGCCGGGACACCGTGAGAGGCGTGCCCGAGGTGTTTGTAAGCGAGAAGGAGTTGAACTGGAGCGGCCGTTCCCCTGCGCGGTGTTCGAGCTCGAGGCGCAGGGATTGTCCCTGGGCGAAACATTGCGGTGCCCATCCGTTGCAGAGGCAAAGGGTGAACACCAACAGCGCGAGGCCGCCTCCGTGAACTTTTCCGCCCGGTTCAGGACCGGGAGGCTTGCCTGCCGCAGCCCGTGGAATCCGTCGGGCGACGCTGGCAGGCTCCAGAGTGTTGGAACCTTCCACCCAAACGGCCTGCATGCGTCCAATCATGCTTCAGGCCCCCGGTTGAAATCGTCTCCGATCATGTCGCCGGTCTGCACAGTTCCCTCTTCCTCAAGAGAGGGATCGCTGTCAAGGCGCGGGTTTCGCTGATTCCGGCTGTTTGCTTCAACAGGATTCAACGTGCCTCCGCATTCTGAACCGGAGCAGTCGCGGAGTGGGCCGGAAAGAGTGGCAGGCGCAGTGTGACGGTGGTCCCCTTGCCGGGCACGCTGTCGACCTGAATGCTGCCGCCGTGCAGATCGACGCAGCGTTTCACGATCACGAGTCCCAGTCCGGTTCCGGGACGACCATGAACGTTCTGGCCACGGTGAAATGCCTGGAACAGCCAGGGACGGTCCGCTTCGGGGATGCCGATGCCGTGATCGCGCACCACGCAGACGGCTTCGCAGCCATCACGCGCCAGCGTGAAATCCACGCGCTGGCCCGGTTCCGAGTACTTGACGGCATTGCTCAGGAGGTTGGTGAAGATGTGCCGCAGCAGCCGGCTGTCGCCTTCTCCCTCGAAGTCGTCGTCTGGATGCATCATCAGCTCGATGGGACAACGCCGGTCGGTCGCCGAGACCACGTCCCCGGTTATTTGCTGGCAGAGCACCCCCAGATCGAGCGGAGCTGTCTTGTACTCCATGCGGCCGGCGTCCAGCTGGCCGAGCACGAGCACCTCCTCCATGAGACCCGCCATGCGACGGGTGTTGCGGGCGATGGACTGCAGATGCTCCCGGCGTTCCTCCGGATCGATCTGCTCCAGATAGTCGCGGAGAATCTCCGAGGACGACTGGATGATGCCCAGCGGCGTCCGGAACTCGTGCGAGACCATCGAGACGAAGCTGCTCTTCAGCCGGCTCAGTTCCTTCTCCCGTTCCACCGTGCGCCACATTTCCAATTCCGCGCGCTTCCGGTCGGAAATGTCCAGCGCCACGGTCAGGATGTGCGGCACGGTGTTGATCTCGATGATGTCGGCCGACAGCAGCATGGTGTGAACGGCTCCTTGGCGGTTGCGGACCTCAACCTCGCGGTTGCGGACGCGGTTGCGCGCTCCAAGCTCGCGCCAGAACGC
>DNDP01000455.1 GCA_003484235.1 Verrucomicrobiales bacterium | reverse complement strand
TCATGCCCCGCGAATTCGCGGGCCAGCCGGCCATCGGACAGCTCATGCAGCAACGCCACACCGCGCAGGCCGGTGATACCCGTGGCGATCACGACCTGCTTTCCATCGGCTGAAAAGTTGACGGCATTGACCTTCCCCGGCAGGTCGCCAATCACCAGCCGCGCAGCCTCATTCAGCCGGGACCGGATTTCCACCCGGCCATACGATCCGACGGCAATTAGTTTTCCATCCGCTGAACGGGCGAGAGCCGTCACCGCGGGAGGCGAGCTGGCTGCCCCGGGAATCTCCGGCACCACGAGCGTTTCGAGGATCGACTCGTCCCGCACAGGACCGTGGGCTCCCTCGGCAATCCAACGTTTCAGCAGGGCCAGATCGTCGGCTGGAACGCGCGGCTCGTCCTTGGGCGGCATCCGCGGAGTCGAACGGCCCTCAAGCGACCGAATCAGGAACGAGTCCTCTGCCTTGCCCGGAACGACAGGATCGCCCTCGTCCATGCCGCCCTTGCGCAGTGTGGCATAGCGCTCGACGGAGAGCTCTCCTTCGAGATCCACATCATTGTGGCAGCCGGCGCAGTAAGTCCGGAAGATCGGCGCGATGTCGCGCTCGTAGACGATATCAGCAGCGATAGCGGCATCCCCGGGCGCCAACGCCGCCCAGGCGAACACCGTCGCTCCCAGGATCTGGATTCCTTTAGGCATCGGTTCAGTGTTGGAAAAGAAATTCACGGCTCGTCAGCAGCGACCAGAATAGATCCTCGGTGACGTGTCTGCGCTCCTGCCTATCCGCCGTCGCAAGCAGCGGTTCAAAGGCGCCCCGCTCCGAGTCGGTTGGCGGACGGCCCAGGCAGAGCAGCCACGCGCGGTCGAGCAGTTCTCCCGGCGGCGGTTCGTCTCCCAGCAGTTTCGCCACCCGGCCCTTGTCGGAGGCGAGCTTGTCGTTGATCGTCGGGCCATTGGACAGGTGCAGCACCTGGACGAGGCTCGGCTGGTTGGAGCGCTCGCACTCGCAGGTGATCTCGCGCTGGTTGCGCCCGAAGGTGCTCAGGAAGTAGGAGCTCACCGCCGAGTCGAACAGTTCCAGCGCCCGGGTGCCTTCCTCGTAGAACTCGGTCTTGGCGGTCGAGCCGTCGCTGAGCTGGATCTCCTTGTAGGTGTCACGCACGCCGGTCACGTCCGAGATGGCATCGCTCAGCACCTCGGCCGTCAGCCGGCGCGGATAAAACCGCGAGAAGTGCCGGCGGTCGTCGCGGTTCTCCGGCAGCGGCTCGCTCGAGCGACGATACGTCTGCGAGGTCAGGATCAGCCGCATCAACTGTTTGAGGTCATGGCGTTGCCCGATCAGATGGTCGGCCAGCGCGGACATGAGCTCTTCGTTGCTCGGCGGATTGGAGGCGCGCAGGTCGTCCACCGGCTCGACCAGGCCCACGCCCATGAAATTGGCCCAGACGCGGTTGACGATCGCCCGGGTGAAATAGGGATTGTCCGGAGCGGTCAGCCATTCGGCCAGCACCTCGCGCCGGTCGCCGGGATCATCCATCGGAAGCGGCTCGGCATCGAGCGGTGCCGGAGGCTGCGGCTTTCCGGTGCGCGGCTGGATCAGGTCACCGGCCGGCTCGACGTAGAGCGTGCGCTGGCCGTCGCCGTTGCGCGGGTCGCCGCCCCAGCCCTTGGCCCGCACCCGGGCGAACAGGTTGGCGAACTGGTAATACTGGTCGTTGGTCCACTTCTCCAACGGATGATTGTGGCATTTCGCGCAGTTGATGGAGAGCGAAAGGAAGGCCTGGCTCACGTTCTCCGCCATCGATTCCGGATCCTGGTGGATGGCGTAAAAGTTCGAGGCCCCATCGTCCACCGCCGATCCCTGGGCGGTGACGACGCCCCGGGCGAACTCGTCCCAGGGTGCATTGGCCGCGACCTGCTCACGAATCCAGCCGTAATAGGCTTTGAGCGGTTCAGGCCGCAGTTTCGTCCCGCTGACCAGCAGCAGGTCCGACCACTTGTAGGTCCAGTAATCAACGTATTCGTCCCGGGCGAGCAGGCGATCCGCAAGCCGGGCGAACTTTTCCTCCCCCTGCTCCGCCACGAACGCCTGCGTCTCCTCGGGGGTTGGCAGCCGGCCAATAGTGTCGAGGAATGCGCGACGGACAAAGGTGGCGTCCGACGCCGAGGGAGAGGGCCTGAGGTTCAGCCGCTGCAGCTGTTCCAGCACGAGGTCGTCGATGAAGTTCGCCCGCGGCGCCTCCGCGAACACCGCCGCCGGCAGTTCATGCGCGAACGGCGCGGTCAACCGGGCGATCACGATCTGGGACGAGTACCACGCGGTGATGGCGCCGGCACCGGGACCGATGACCGTCACCCGTCCCTCGCCGTCCACCGAAGCCACGGTCTCGTCGGTCGAGGTGAACTTGGTGTGCCGCGTGACGTCGCGTTCCGATCCATCGCTGAACTTTGCAGTCACGGTGAGGGCCAATTGCTGGCCGGGCTTTGCCAGCGATTCGGTGGGAGCCACGGTCAGCCCGACGATCGTGGCATCCTTGGCCGACGGACCCGGTGCGCCGGCGATGATCCATTTCACCAGCGTCTGATAGTCCTCGGAGGCCACGTCGATCCGCTTGCCACCCTTGTGTTTGACGGCGGTGGTGGGCTTGAGGAGCAGCAGGCTGCGGGCGGGGTCGGACGGTTCGATGCGACGGCCAAGCACCTCGCGGGTGATGGAGGCGTGGTCGGCCTGCGGATCGTAGCCGAACAGCGACAACCGGAAACCACCCTTGCCGGCCAGCGCGCCGTGGCAGCCGCCGCCGTTGCAGCCGGCCTTGGAGAGAATGGGGAGGATGTCGTTGCGGAAGCTGGGTGCGGGTGATTGCTCGCCGGCAGCCGCGGCATTCAAATTCCCAAGGGCCAATGTCAAAGGACAAAGGAAGAACCAAAGGAACAGGCTCCAAGTCATCGGTTGAGATGCCGATGTCGGCGAACTGGGAACTGGGCGTTCCTTTGACACTGGAGGATTGGCACCGGTCATTCCACAGCACCGGCGCAGGAGCAGAACCATGTTCCATCCAAACGGCGCTGACTCGTGGTTCTTCCGCATCAATCGAACTTTCACGCGAACAGCTCCTTGATCGGTTCGGTGCCGAAATCGGTGAGCGAGAAAGGCCGCCCACCCGGACCCGGCAGGTGCGAGGCATGATCAAAACCGAGGCTCCGGAAGATGGTCGCCACGATGTCGCCGGGTATGACCGGACGTTCGGCCGGATAGGCGCCGATGGGATCGCTCGCCCCCACGACGCGGCCGCCCTTCACGCCACCGCCGGCGAAATAGACGGTGAAGCATTGCGGCCAGTGATCACGTCCGCCGGCGGGATTGACCTTCGGCGTCCGTCCGAACTCGGACAGGTTGGCGACCATCGTGTCCCGCAACAGCCCACGTTCCTCGAGGTCCTCGATCAACGCCGTGTAGGCCTGGTCATACATCGGACAGACAATCTCCTTCATCCCCTGGATCGAGGTGAACGGCTTCGAACCGTGGATGTCCCAGGTGATCTCATCGAACACGGTGAGGAAGGTGTTGATGGTCACGAAGCGCACGCCGTTCTCCACCAGCCGCCGGGCCAGCAGGCAGCACTGGCCGAATCGGTTCATCCCGTAGCGCTCGCGCACGGACATCGGTTCCTGCGACAGTTCAAAGGCGGCCCGGGCCTTTTCGCTGGTCATGATCCGGAAGGCGGCGTGGAAGTTGTCGTCGAGCAGCCGCGCGTCCTCGCTCGCTTCGAAGTCGCCCACGGTTTGATCAACGATGTCCCGCATCTTCCGGCGGCGCTCGAGCCGGTGTGCGGCAATCTGGTCGGGCGGGAGCAGATCCGGCACCTTGAAATCTTTCTTTGAAGGGTCGGCCATCAGCGCGAACGGATCGTGCGCCTTGCCGAGAAAACCGCCGGCCTGGCCGTTGGGCAGGTTGCCGCCACCGCGTCCCATCAGCTGAGGCAGGACGATGAAGGGTGGAAGATCGCTCTTCCTCCCCATCAGATAGGACGCCACGGACCCGGCATGCGGCGTCTGAATGCCGCCCGCGAACCGGCGGCCCGTCTGCATCATCTGCCACCCGGCGTCGTGCACGGCCGCACCGTCATGCCAGCAGGAGCGCACCAGCGAGAACTTGTCGGCGATCTGCGCGTGCCGGGGGAGCAGCTCGGAAATCTCGAAGGCGTCGGACTTGGTGCGGATCGGCTTAAACGGGCCGCGAATTTCCGACGGCGCATCCGGCTTCATGTCCCACAGGTCAATGTGGCTGGGGCCGCCGAGATTGAAGATCATGATGCAGGAGCGGTTGTCGTGGCCGGGTTTGACCAGCCCCTGATCCTTGGCCCAGAGATACTGCGGCAACGAAAGCCCCAGAGCCGCGAGCGAGCCGATCTGGAGGAACTCCCGGCGGGTATGGCCGGGGCCGCACAACCGCGCACGGTCGTGCGGTGATTCTGCGAGGAAGTCGAACATGACCGTATGTTGAACAGACGTCGCCCAAGCCCGCCTTGATCGGAGCCGCAACTTTTTGTAATTAACAGGCATGCCCCGCTCCGCTCCATCGGACCCTGCAGAATCCTTCTTCGCCTCCCTCGGCGAGTGGCGGCAACTGCTGCAGCTCTTCGACCATCTGCCGCGGGTCTACCTGTTCATGAAGGACCGGCAGGGGCGATTCATGAAGGCCAACCGCTCAGAACTGGCCCTGCATGGGTTGAAAACTGAAGCGGAGATGATCGGCAGGACCGACTATGACTTTCACCCGCCGGCCATGGCCGCCCAATACGTCGAGGAGGACGTCCGGGTCATGAAGTCCGGCCGGCCATTGTGCGACCAAGTGTGGCTGGTGATGGGGCATGACAAGCTGCCGCGCTGGTATTTATGCACCAAGATTCCGCTGCGCGACCGGCAAGGGCGATCGATGGGCATCGCCGGCGTCATGCGCCCCTTTGACCATTCCGGACCGTCGCCCTCCCAGTATGGCAGACTGACGCCGGTCATGGAGCATGTGCTCGCCCACTATGGCCAGCGGATCGAGGCCTCAGACCTCGCGAAACTCGCCCATCTCTCGGTCAGCCAGTTTCAGCGGGAGTTTCGACGGCTCTTCAGCATGAGCGCCGGCGACTACCTGCTCAAGGTGCGCCTGCTGATGGCCCGCCGAAGGCTCGAGGAGGGCGGTGATCCCGTGGGCCAGATCGCGCTGGATTGCGGCTTTTACGATCAAAGCCATTTCAACCGCGCGTTCCGGGCGCAGATGGGCATGCCGCCCCTGGACTACCGGCGCCGGTTTCAGCGCTGAAGACGGCCCCGAGGGCTCCTGCTTCGTCCGTCGAGTGTTCTCCCGGCGAGCACGTGCGCTCGGCCTGACGAATGCCGACAGCACGCTGTCCATTCCGCCGTTGCTGACCGGGCACCCCCTGCTTATTCTCGCCGCCGCATGAGTTCATCCAATCCCTCGTCCGCACCCCGTGCCGATGGGCGTCAACCGGACCAGCTCCGGTCCGTCACCTTTCAGAACGGCATTGCTCCCAATGCCCATGGCTCCACCCTCACCGCCTGGGGCGATACCCGCGTGATCTGCGCCGTCACAGTCGAGGAGTCGGTGCCGCGCTGGATGAAGGAACAGGGAGTCGTAGGCGGCTGGATCACGGCCGAGTATTCGATGCTCCCGTACTCCACACTTTCCCGGAAGGCGCGCGACAGCAGCCGCGGCAAGGTGGACGGGCGCTCGACGGAGATTCAACGCCTGATCGGCCGCTCGCTGCGGGCAGCCATCAATCTCGAGAAGCTCGGCCCCCGGACGCTGTGGGTGGATTGCGACGTGTTGCAGGCAGACGGCGGCACCCGGACGGCCGCGATCACGGGAGCGTGGGTGGCGCTGGCGCTGGCCGTAAAGCGATTGATGAACGAGGGCAAATTGACGGAATCGCCGCTCGAGCCGGCCGTCGCCGCCGTGAGCGTGGGCAGCGTGGGTGGTCGCCCGCTGCTGGATCTATGCTACACGGAAGATGTCGCCGCAGCCGTTGACATGAATCTTGTCATGAACGCCGAAGGCAAATTCATCGAGGTGCAGGGCACCGGCGAGGAAGCAACTTTCAGCCGCGACGAATTGTCCGCGATGCTCGATCTTGGAGGGCGGGGCATCCGCACGCTGCTCGACCTACAGCAGCAGGCGGTGAAATAGCTGGCCCAAGCCTCGCAGCGCATGACCTCTCCCGCTACCCGGCTCCATCTCGTCCGCCACGGCGAGGTTGAAGAGTCGTATCATCGGATCTTTGGCGGCCGCATCGACATGAATCTGTCGCACCGCGGCCAGCTTCAGGCGGTTTCGGTTGCGGACCATTTCGCACCCATCGCACTGGACGCGGTGTATTGCAGCCCAATGAAGCGCGCCCAACAGACGGTGCAACCGCTGCTTGCGGCCAAGGAGATGGAGGCAACCACGCTAGATGGACTCCGGGAAATGGATTTCGGCGACTGGACCGGCCATCGTTGGGAGGAGATCCAGCAAAAGTTCGGCGTCAGTGCGTTCACCTGGCTGGAGCAGATTGAGAACGGCCGGGTGCCGGGAGCAGAAACCGGAGATTCACTACGGTCGCGCATTCAGCCGTGCATCGACCGGATCTTGAACACACACCCGGAGCAGACGGTTCTGGTGGTCTGCCATGGTGGAGTGATCCGCGTCGTTCTCAGCCTGCTCCTGCGCCTTCCGCTCCCATCGCTTGTGGGGTTCGAGGTGGATTACTGCAGCGTCAGCATCGTGGACTGCAGCGAGGGCAAGGCGATCCTGCAACTGTTGAATCACGCACCCTGGAGGGCTTTGGAATGAAATCGAAGACGCTCCGCTGTGTGTCGGTTCCGGTTGCAGCGGAAACCGAGGAGGCCATCACCGCGGCGCTTCAGCAGGTGTTCGAGACACCGGCGGTCGTTTTCAACGATCTTGAGGCCGGCACCAGCCGGGCACAGGTCTATGTCGAGTTTTCCGGTCGCAATCTCGTGAACCGGATCAGCCTCTTGAAGACCGTTGTCGCAAGGATCAACGGGACAAGCCCCGGTTCATCGCGCGGCAGAATCTTCAGCCGGAAATTGAAGCCGCAGGACTGGGCGGAGTCATGGAAACGGCACTTCAAGCCGATTGCGATCGGCGACCGGCTGCTGATCAAGCCCAGTTGGAGCCGGCGCAAGCCCCGCGCCGGCGCTGAAGTGGTCACCCTCGATCCCGGACTCAGCTTCGGAACCGGTCAGCACCCGACGACCCGGTTCTGCCTCGAACAGCTTGCCAAGGCACGGCCCCGGGGAACATCCCGGAGCTTTCTGGACATCGGAACGGGATCGGGGATCCTGGCCATCGCCGCAGCGAAGTTGGGGTACGATCCGGTGGAGGCGTTCGACTTCGACCCGGACGCGGTCAGAATTGCCCAGACAAACGCGCAATTGAACAAAGTGGGCAAGATTCGCCCGGCCCGCAGGGATCTGACCAGGCTTCCGCTGCACCCGCGCAATCGATTCGATGTCATCTGTGCGAATCTCACCCACGATTTGCTGCGGTCGGAGCGGTCGCGGATAGTCAACCGGCTGAAACCGGAAGGCACCTTGATTCTCGCAGGCATTCTGGCTTCGCAATTTGCCGAAGTGGAACGTGATTATTGCGCGCTGGGTTTGCGCGGACTTGCGAAAAGAACCGAGGGAGAATGGACGTCGGGCGCTTTTCGGATTTGACGGATGTGACGGTGTTCTGTAGTCAGTTTGACAGTGTTAAAAGGTCGCCACGCCGCATTGGCGCCAAGGAGGCAGCGATTGAACGGGCTGGGTTGCGGCGCGGTCGATTCAACGGGTAGCGAGCCGGATGGACCCGCAGGCAGAACGGCTGTGGATCACCACCGGGTGGTGGCACAAGTCTGGCTCGGTCAGCAACTCGAAAGGCATTGTGATCTATGAAGAAAACACTCGACGCAATCCACGAAACGGTTCGCGCAAGCAATCACCCCTTCCCGCAAGCAGCCTCCCGCCCCAGAAAAGCCCAAAAGCATCGGTATGAAAGACGGAAAATCCGTGAACTGATGCGCATCGGGGAATGGCTTGAAGCAGAACCCGCCTGATAACCTGAACCCCATTTCAATCCTACGGGCCGCGCCGCAAGCGCGGCCTTTCTTTTTCCACATTCCGGACGTTCGTTCACTGGCAATCCGGGCAGGTTCCGAAAAACTCCAACCGATGGGTCACGCCTTTGAACCCGTTTCTCCGCGCAATCTCCGTTTCCAGCGTTTCCGGAAAGCACTCCTCGATCTCCACGATCTTCCCGCATTCATTGCAGACCAGGTGGTGGTGATGCTCGTGGCCACAGGCGCCGACCAGTTCGAAACGCGCCACTCCGTCACCAAAGTCAAAGCGTTTGACCAGATCCATTTCCTGCAACATCCCGATGGAGCGATAGATGGTCGCCAGGTCGCATCGGCTGTCAGCAAGTGCCGCATGAATTTCCCGGACGGTCAGCGGATGGCTCTGCCGCCGGAGCAGCGCGAGGATCGCTTGGCGGGGACCGGTCAGCCGACGCGCACGGCTGCGCAGGCGCTCGACCAGGGTGGCCATCGAGTCCGCACGGTGCCTGCCCGATGAATGTCGGCCAGCCATCGCGCTCAGTGGAAGTGAAGGAAGCTCCCCAGAATGGCGACGCCGGTGCCGGCCACGATCGCGAGGAATTTCCGGATGTTGAAGCGGTGCTCCTCGCCGGTCTCGAAGAGGATCGTCGTGGCAATGTGCAGGAAAATGCCGATCACCACCGCCATCAACTCGCGCTGGTATCGGGCGATGGGCTCGACAATCTCGGCCGTCAGCATGCCCAGCGGAGACATGAGCGAAAACACCAGCACGACCAGCAGGGACTTTGTCCGCGTCAGGCCGTTGTGCAGGAGCATGCTCATGAAGACAATGGACACCGGCACGTTGTGCATGACGATGCCCACCAGAAGGGCGTTGTGGACCTCCACAGGCAGCGCGTGCTCGTGACCAACGTGATTCTCATGGGCCAGGGGCGTGCCTTCGAGGTAGGCATGAATGCAAAGACCGATCAGCATGCCCCACGGCACCTTGCCGTCGTGGGCGTGGTGATGGGCATGTCCGTGCTCGATGCCCTGGGAGACGTAATCGAGGATCAACTGGACAAAAAATCCCAGCAGCAGGCAAAGGCCCATGATGGGAAACCCATTGTGGGCATGGTCGCCGTGCTGGTGGGCGCCGCCTCCGAAAACTTCAGGCAGCAGGTGCAGCGACGTGACCGAGAGGATGTAGGCGCCGCCAAAGGCGGTGAGCAACTTGATCTTGCGGCGGTCGGAGGGCTGCCAGATCAGCACCAAGACCGCGCCAACGGCAACGGACAGAAAAAGGATCAGGTAGCTCATGCACCGATTGACCGGACTTGGTCAGCTGCTTGTTGCAAACCGTTTGCGCCTGCCGGCTGCAAAAAAGCCACCGCGACGGGCGGTGGCTCGGAAATCCCTACTTCATCAGCAGCATTTGCCGGGCGCGCTTGACGGCCTGGCTGAGACGCCGCTGGTAATGGGCCGGAAAACCGGTGTACTTGCGGGGCAGGATGCGACCATGATCGGTCACGTACTGCCGGAGCAGGTTCACATTGCGGTAGTCGAGAGCATCGAGCGTGAAGTCCACCTTCGGCCGGGGCCGGCTGGTGCGGAATTCGGAGACCGATCCACGGGAGCGGTCACGCTTGCCTTTTTCCTTCGTGTTCTTGCGGGGCATGGCGGGGATTACTTGATTTCGCGGTGCAGCGTGTGACGACGCAGGGCGGGATTGTACTTCTTCTTCTCAATCTTTTCCGTCTGGAGCTTCTTGTTGCGGGTCGTCATGTAGCGCGAAGGGGACTTTCCCTCCTTGCGCGCTTCCGTGCATTCGATGGTTACGATTTCTCGCGGCATAAATCAGTCCTTGCTCTCTTTCACCGGCTTTTCGTCGTCTGAATCATCCTCGATCTCTATCCCGCCGGCGGAATCGACCGTCCCAAGACTGCCCAGCCGGCGTGACCGAAGAGCGCCATCCTTTTCGAGCTGCATCTGGGCCTCGACTGTGAACCGTGTCCAGGGAATGGCATCCAGCCGGGCTTTGGGAATCGATTTGCCGGTCAGCTCGCAGACTCCGAACGTCTGGCGCTCGATCCTCTTCAGCGCCTCCTCGATTTCGTAGACCGCATCCTGATCGGAGGAAAGGAGGCTCAGCGCAAAATCACGGTCAAAATTGTCGGTGCCGGAATCGGCCATGTGCAGGCTGTAGCCGGCCAGCTGCTCGGCGGACTCCTTGGCAAGACCGGCCATCTGATTGCGCAGACGCTCCCGAAGTTCGAGCAGGATGTTGTAATACTTCATCCACTCCGGCTTGATCTTTGGGCTGCCATTGGGGGTTCCGGAGGTCTTTCCTCGCGCCTTTCCCTTGCTGCGTCCCGTCGTCGTGCCGAGACCGAGGATCGCGGCGACGTTGGCAGACATCTGCGGTTTGCTGTTCTTGCTCCCGGAGGACTTCGATTTGGTTGGCTTTGCCGGCATCTTGCTCATTGGCAACAATACAAATTCTCTCTGTATCCAGTTGGATTTCTAACGCAACGACCGGCAGGAAACCGCTCCCCGCCGTTCCAAAGGTGCGCGAATGTATCAAAGGGTCTCAGATAATCCACAAAAATTTCAGGAAATCTGGCCGCACTATTTGAAGCGCATTTTCGGCTCCATTTCGCGATTTTCCTCGGGAAATCCGTGCGCGCGGGAATATGTCTCGCACCGGCACATCGGTTCCGTTTGATTGATTCCGCGATGCAGACCACGAACAACAGCGACTTAGTGACCCGGGCCCGGATGGTGGACGCCGGGCGGCCGCCGGGTGGCCTGTTCGCCGACCACTCCTGGCGCTTGGACGGAAGGGCATTCCCCCTGCCATCCAGGTTGGTGGGCGAACTTGATGGTCTTGGGAGGGTGCTGCTGCAGTTCTATCGCGCCGCCGGACTGCTGCACCGACAGAGCAGCACCGGCCGGCAGCCCGAGTGGATCGCCTCGCTGCTGGATCAGGGAAAGCCGGCCGACCTGCTCGCCCATCAATCCCACCCCACGTTTCGCAGTGAACTGCCCCGGGTCATACGACCCGACCTGTTGCTCACCGAGGAGGGCATCGCAATCACGGAACTGGACAGCGTACCCGGTGGCATCGGTCTGACTGCCTGGCTCAACCGGATGTATTCCCAGTGGGACAACGATTTGATCGGCGGCGCCAGTGGCATGCTGGAGGGATTCGAGGGCATCTTTGGCGACGCCTCAAACGTTCACCTTGTGGTTTCAGAGGAATCGGCGACCTACCGCCCGGAAATGGAATGGATCGCATCCCAATTGAACACCCGCACCTACGCCGTCAGGTCCCAGGATTTCAACGGCTTTTCAGACGGAGACGCCGTCTATCGGTTCTTTGAGCTGTTTGATCTCGCAAACATTTCGGGGGCGGAGCAGCTCATCGAACTCGCGAAGCAGGGCAAGGTTCGGTTGACGCCTCCTCCGAAACCCGTGTTCGAGGAGAAGCTGCTCTTCGCCCTCCTGTGGAACCGGAATCTCAAGGAGTTTTGGCGGCAACA
>DNDP01000456.1:543-3894 GCA_003484235.1 Verrucomicrobiales bacterium | reverse complement strand
GCTCGAATGGTTCCGCGGCCCTGTGCGAAAAGGCCCGCGGGGTGGGGCGGCCCTGCCGTTCCGCCGTTGCTTTCAATCGATCCGCCCGCCGGGTTCGGAACTCGTGAAGTTGAGGCCACCTTACGGCCGGATGGAGATGCTCAGTTCCAGATCCTGGCGGCGGTAAAGACAGGTGCCGTTGGTGTCTTCGCAGACGTAGTAAAGCGCGTAGCCGGGGATCTCGGCGTCACCCGACGCGTCGGATGGCGTCACAATCTCGAACTCGGCCGAGCGCGCTTCGTTCGAGACGGCGGTTTCCGGCAGCGGCAGCTCCTGCTGCACCGGATCGATCGTCCAACCGGCCGGCGGATTCATCCGCAGCACGAGACCGTTCACCTCGTTGTTCCAGTGCGCCTTGAGCCGCGTCTCCGGTCGCCACGTCACGTGGACCCGCACCGCGCCGCCCGGCTTCACCTGCGCCGGCACGACGGTGACCTCGGCCCGGATGAAGCCCTCCAGATCACGCCGGATGCGCCCGTCCGGATCGGGCTCCCGTCCGGCGTCAACCGTCCCGCCGGGAAGCGCAGTGACCGGCGCCGCGAACTCGGCACCGCCCGGCTCGACGGTCAATGCGGCCGGCATCTCGCCGCGAGCGACGATCGCCTCGCGCGCTTCAGGCACCCAGTCGTAGAACGCATACGGCTTGGCGAGGCGTGGCCCGTATTGCTGCACGCGCCGGCGCCAGATGTATTGGTTGGGGTTCAGTTCGAGAGAACGGGTCCAGTGCTGCGCGGCGGCCGGGAAATCGCCCGGTTGCCGGCGGTTTGAATCGTGCCGAAGCCGATGCAGGACACCTGCCCGGAACTGCAGGGCGCCATCTTCGGGCGAGGCCGTCAGCAGGTCGCGGTAGGTTGCGATCGCCTGATCCAGCCACGGCTCACCGCCCCAGAGTGCGGCGGCATTTGCCCAGGCCGCGCGGTCTTCCCCTGCCGCGAGCGACACGAGGTCCGGCTGCCTGGCGTTGACCGGTATGGGCAACGGCGAGGGCGGCGGTTGGGCGAGGAACCCTTCCAGATCACCGGGCTTGGGGTTCACCGAGCGGATGATGCCGGCCTCGTCGATCAGCAGCGTGATGGGCACGACGTCGACGCCAAGCAGGTTGAGCGGGTCGGCCAGGACCGGCCAGTCCATCTGCTTCCATTGCATGAACAGGCGGGCGCGCTCGGGATGCTGTTCCTGGACGATGCCGACGACCTGCAACCGGCCGGTCTGTTGTGCTTCGAGTGTGGAGACGTGCCACCCGGGCACGTGCGAGCGGCAGCCCACTCACCACGAGGCGAAGATGTGCAGCATGAGCTTCTGTCCGCGAAACTCCGCCAGCGACCGCGCCTGACCATCGCTGATGGACGGAAGCACGAGTTCGGGGAAGGCGATGCCGGGCGACCACCGTGGCGGCTCCGCGGCGGAAGCGGGAATGGCGAGACAGGTCATCAGCGCGGCGAGTTGCAGGGGTTTCATCGGGCGATCGGGAGGATTGTTAGCGCGATACGCCGGCCGGGGCAATGGTTTGGAGCGACAACCCGAAGCCGGGCTTGACGCTCCCATACCCCTTACCTAGGCTCCCCGACTCGCCCGGCCCCGGGGCTTGACGGCACCGGCGGCAGGCGCCCATTTCAGCACCGCAACATCGAAAGGTCAGCCCGTGAACGTCACGATTGAGAACGTCGCCCCGTGCAAACGACTCCTGCGCATCGAAGTGCCCGCGCAGGAGGTGGACACCGCCTTCAACAACACCGCGCAGGAATTCCAGAAACAGGTGCGTCTCCCGGGCTTCCGTCCCGGCAAGGCTCCGCGTGCCATGGTGCTCAAGAAGTTCGAGCCGGACATCCTCGCCGAGGTGAAACGCAGGCTCGTGCCGGACATCTACCGGAAGGCGCTCAAGGAGAACAAGCTGAGCGCGGTCGGCTATCCGGAGATCGAGGAGGTGCAGTTTGGCAAGGGAGTGCCGCTGATGTTCAACGCCACCGTCGAGATTGCGCCGGACTTTTCGCTTCCCGAGTACAAGGGTCTGGCCGCGCGTGCGGCAAGGAACGAAGTCAGCGAGGAGGACGTCGAGAAGGCGCTTGGCATCCTCCGCGACCGTCAGGCGAAGTACGAAACCGTGGACCGCGAGGCGAAGGAGGGGGACATCGCCGTGGTTAACTACACCGGCACCTGCGAAGGCAAGCCGATCATCGAAACCGCGCCGACCGCCAAGGGCCTGACCGAGCAGAAAAATTTCTGGGTGAACATCGCCAAGGACTCGTTCATCCCCGGCTTCAGCGAACAGCTCGTCGGCGCGAAGAAGGGTGACAAACGCACCGTGACGGTCACGTTCCCGCCCGATTTCGTGACCGCGGCGCTGGCCGGCAAGGAAGGCGTGTTCGATGTGGACGTGGCCGAAGTCAAGGAGCGCAGCCTCCCGGCGATCGACCAGGCGTTTGCCGAGTCCTACGGCGCCGAAAGCCCCGAGAAGCTCCGCGAGGGCGTACGCGAGGACCTGGCGAACGAGCTGAAATCCAAGCGCAGCCGTGACATCCGCAACCAAGTGATCAAACAGCTGCTCGACGCCGTGACCTTCGAACTGCCCGAGGGGGTCGTCTCCGCTGAGACGCGAAATGTGGTCTACCAGATCGTGCAGGAGAACCAGCAGCGCGGCGTGGGCAAGGAGGCGATCGAACAGCAGAAGGACCAGATCTACAGCGCGGCCACCGCCGGCGCGAAGGAGCGGGTGAAGGCGGCCTTCATCTTCCGCAAGATCGCCGAGAAGGAGAACATCAAGGTCGAGCAGCAGGAACTGAACATGCGGGTCCACCTGATGGCCCAGCAGTACCAGATCCCGGTGGAGAAGTTCGTGAAGGATCTGGAGAAGCGCGGCGGGGTTTCCGAGGTTTACGACCAGCTGATGAACGAGAAGGTCATCAAGTTCCTCGAGGAGAACGCCAAGATCGAGGAAGTCGATCCGCAGGAACTGGCCGCCGCCGAAGCCGCGGCGGCAGGCGCCAAGGCCTGATCCAGACCTGACTCACCGAGCATTCATAAACAGCCGGCGCGATCCGCCGGCTGTTTTGCTATGCTTGAGCAGGGTGCCGGTGGGACGACGCAACCGGCACACTCCATGTCGACGGCGTCCAACGCGCCCCGGTGGCGTCCGTTCAGAGGGTCCAGCCCTTCCGATACTCCTTGTGGAGAAGCGCAGTGGCGCGGGGGGCATTCTTCAAGGTGCCGGCCTTGGCGTTGTACTCCAGCCGCTCGCCGCTCTTGTAGGCGGCCACGCCCAGCAGCACGGTTTCCGTCAACGGCCCGGCGTAGTCGAAGTGGCAGGGGGGGTTT
>DNDP01000456.1:0-387 GCA_003484235.1 Verrucomicrobiales bacterium | reverse complement strand
CGCCGTTCTTGATGGCGTGGATCCATTCGGCGTGGTGGCCGATCGAATTTGGGATGAACTCGGCTGGCCGCTGGAAGTCCCTGAACTGATCCATCGGCAGAAGCAGGTGCCGCGAGTAATCCGAGATCAGCATGCCCTTCGAGCCGATGAACAGCTGGCCGCTGCCCCAGTTCAACGGATTGCCGTCCGCGCCCTTCAGCGTCGCGAGCTGGTCAGGTTTGCGCCCGCCATGCCAGGTGACATGGACCGGCGGCCTGCCTTTCCGAGCCGGATACCGGAAATCGACCTGCAACCATTCCGGTGTGCTGAACGGGTCCACCGGCGGGCCCTTTGCCTCGACCGAGAGCGGGTGCGTGAGGTCGAGCGCCCAGTGGACAAGATCAAGGT
>DNDP01000102.1 GCA_003484235.1 Verrucomicrobiales bacterium | reverse complement strand
GTGGTGACCGAGCTCAAGCCGATCATCGGCCGCTATTGTTGAGCGTTGCCAGATCGACGGCTCCGGCCTGCGTCTATCACACGCCGCTGGGCTTCCAGCAATTCGGCCTCTGCGGCGGCCTGTTCCTCAACCACCCGGTCAATCTCCTCCAGTAGCTCTGCATACGCTTCGCCGACAGAATCGTCCTCGAACGAAATTACGTCCTCGTCGGGCAGGTATTGCCAGCGGCCCCAGTGTTGATCGAGGAGGTCGAGCACCCCGGTGAAAAGATCGGCCAGCTGCGAATCGGTTGCCCGAATCTTCAGGGAAGGCGGCTGGGTATGGCTCAGGCCGGTCCGCATTCCCCTCAGGACCTCGCGGCGGAAGCTGGCCGGCAGCTGATGGTGATCGAGTTCTTCGATGAAAAGCTCTTCGCTCTGCTTGAGCAGCGTGTGCAACTGTTCGTTTGCCGTTCGGAACTGCTCCACGATCTTGCGGCGATCCGCCAACACCAGCCGGTTTGTCGCGGTGGCGGCGTTCAGTACTTCTGCATCCCGCAGCGCCTGCCCGTGAACGGCAAATTTCACGGTTTCCGTCTGAATCCTTCCCATGAATGCCGCGGTGGCCCGCGCGACGGCAGCGTCGTGGGAGGGCGCAACGGCCGCGGCCTTCTCCAGAGCCGTGCGGGTCTTCGCAATGCGGTCTGCGGCAGCATCGAAATCGCTGAAGTCGCTGTCCACGTTGTCGAAGAGATTCGTCATGGCATCGTTCATCTGCCGTTGCGCCTGCATTTGGGTGCGACCTCGGACGAAGGAGTTGGCAAGGAGGATGGCCAGGAGCAGGTTGAGCAGGGCGCCGGACAACCCTTTGCCGAGCAGTCCTCGGGTGCCGTGGCGCGAGATGCCGAAAAGGGCATAGATGCCGGCAACGACACCGGTGATGGACAGCAGGGACACCAGCGCCATCATCACCCGGGCAAAGATCTTCACCTGGTCAGGTTTCAGTCCGAGATCGATGGAACTGGCCAGGCGGGAGAAAACCAGGCCGAGCACGAAAATGAGACAGGCGGCGGCCAGCGAATAGTTGGCGGCGGTGTGGTGGGTGCCCCGGCGGGTTCTGGGCAGGGGAGGCGGTTGGGCGGAGTTAAGCATGTTTCCTCTTTCCTCGGCAGCTTAGCCAGAGTGTCCATCGGCTGTCGCCTGAAATGTCTTTAGCCACTGCAGGCGAGGTTTGAACTCCGACGACGTTTCCGGTTCACTCGCCCGGCATGAAGCTTGAGACGGATCTGGTCGTGACCGCAAATGAAGATACGACGCACCTGATGATCGTGCTGCACGGCTTGGGCGACAGCATGGAGGGCTACCGCTGGTTGCCCGGCGTGATGAACATTCCAGGGCTCAACTGCCTGCTTGTCAACGCGCCGGACGAATACTATGGCGGCTTCAGCTGGTTTCCCTATCCGCCGGACAACATCGACGCCGAGGTGAAGCGGAGCGGGGAACTGCTGTTCAAGCTGCTGGATGAACAGCGGGAGCGGGGCTTCGTGCCGGAAAACATCTTCCTCTTCGGCTTCTCCCAGGGCTGCCTGATGTCGGTCGAGGTGGGCCTGCGTTATCCGCACCGGCTGGCCGGCATCATCGGAATCAGCGGCTGGGCCCATAAACCGCCGCGGTTGCTGGCCGAACAGTCGCCCGCGGCGAAGGAACAGCGCTTTCTGATCACGCACGGAACCATGGACCCGTTGCTGCCGCTGCCGATGGTCAAGGCGTGCTTCGACGAGCTTTCAGCCGGGGGCATCAATATCGACTGGCGCGTGTTTCCCAAGGAACACACGATCTACGGCGAGAGCGAGATGCAGGCGATTCGCGAGTTCGTGAAGCGGTCCATGAACAATCGCTGATCAGTTTCAATTCCCATGAAACGTCGGAGTCTGAACCGGGTGATCCTCCTGAGCGTGGTGACGCTGGGGTTTTACGGTCTTTACTGGACGCCGAGCATGAGCGCCGGCGTGAACCACGTCATCGGTCGGCGGCAGTTCAGCTTCTGGCTGATCCTATTGGTGAGCCTCTTCACGCTGGGAATCGGCGGGAGCATTTTCGAGGTTTGGTACGCCTATTCCATCCAGAGCGACCCCGGCTATCGGGTAAAACCCTGGGCCAACCGGAATCTCGGGAACCTCGTGCTGGGGCTCAATGCCGGCGCCTACCTGATCGCCTTCGCGACGGCCGGCATCGGACTGGTGATTTCGATCGCCCTGGGGCTCTGGTCATCCTGGATGATCCAGGATGTGATCAACCGCTACCTGGAGCCCGGCGGGGAGCCGCTGGACGAGAAGGCTGCCGCGCCAACGGAAGAGGCCGGTCAGTAGATTTCGCCGGGCGCGAAGAAGCGTTTCAATTCCGCTGCGGCGGTCTCCTCGGAATCCGAAGCGTGCGCGATGTTCCGCATCTTGTCGGTGCCGAGATCGCCGCGGATCGTTCCCTTGGGGGCGGCTTTTGAATCGGTCGGACCCAGCAATTCACGCACGCCGGCGATGGCGTCCCTGCCCTCGAGCGCAATGGCGATCACGGGCGAGGACTGCATGAAGGAGACGATTTCCGGAAAGAAGGGCTTGTCGGCAAGGTGCGAGTAATGGTCGGCCAGAATCTCCTTGGACAGTTGCATCATTTTGCAGGCACGGATCTTCAACCCGGCCTTTTCGAAGCGGCTGAGCGCCTCGCCGGCGAGGTTTTTCTCGATGCAGTCCGGCTTCAACAAGATGACAGTTTTTTGCATGGGCCGGGACGATACGGGCTGGCCCACCGGACGCCAGCCTAATTTTCAACGGGTTGCGTCGCCCCAAATACGGGCGCCGTCGGGCTCGTGTCGGCTGCCAATGGGCAGGTGGGCGCGGCCCTCACCGTGACAACGCGAGCAGCCAGGCGACGACGAATGAGCCAAGGAACAGCGACATGCCGAGGAATTGCAGCCGTGAATTTCGCTGGATGGGATCGCGAACGAGTTCCAGCAGTGCTCCCACCATCAACCCCGCCACGAAGCCGCCGAAATGGACCACCACGTCGGTGGTGGGATCGGACCCGGTGAGCACGAACAGCATCAATCCGGCGGCGAGTGTCCCGAAAAGGCGCCTCCAACCCGGCAGATGGCGGACCGCCTCGAATGCACCTGTCGCGGTGAGCATTCCGAGCATGGCCATGACCATGCCGGAAGCGCCCAGGCTGCGGTATTGCTCGCCGTAAATCTGCAGGGCGGCGACATTGGCGAGCGCACCCGCAAGCCACGCCCCGAGCAGTCCTGCGCCCGATCCGTGCCGGGCCATCGCCAGCCCAAGAAGCAGGGTGCCCGTCGCCAGGTTGGAAGCAAGATGCCCGATGTCTCCATGCAGCGTCATGGCCGTCAGGACCCGCCACCATTCCCCGAGCCCGGCTGCCGCCTGTGAAAGCATCCCGGCTTCGCGTACCGGCGAACCGGGTCGCGCAGCAAGGTGGTGAACGAATGCCATCAGGACGGCCCAGCCCAGGCATCCCCAGTCGAAGGCCAGATGCACTCCCGGAAGTTCGTGGCGCATGTTCCAGCCCCGGTTCTCCACGTGGTACTGCTTGAGAACACGGAGTGCCGCACCACAATGGGCCGAGTCCACTTCCAGCGCCCACGAATCGTCATCCTCGTCATGGAAGATGGTCGATTCGATCCCCTGGCTGATCAACGCCAGGCTCCAGTCGCGCGCCTGCTGGCGGTCGCGTACCGGGATCAGGCGTGAGGGCGGCTGTTGGTCCACGCGGAGGAGCATGCCCGAGCCGAAGTATTGCGACAGGTCAATTCTCGCCCTTTGGCTGCCGGAGCAGGGTGCGCCCCCAAAATGGGTCCCCGTCTTGCCAAGCTCCGGCCCCTGTGATTAGCCTCCGCCCTCCGTTGGCGTAACAACCTCCGCCGACCAGGTGCGAATCATGGCATATCTCAACGACAATTATCTGAAACTGAAGGCCGGTTATCTTTTTCCCGAAATCGCCCGGCGCGTGAAGGCGTTCTGCGACGCCAATCCGGAGGCCGCCAAACGCCTCATCCGCTGCGGCATCGGCGATGTGACCGAGCCTTTGCCGTCGGCAATCGTCGCGGCGATGCACAAGGCCGTCGACGAAATGGCCGAGCGCTCGACCTTTCGCGGCTACGGTCCCGAGCAGGGGTATGAGTTTCTGCGGCGGGCCATCGCCGAGAATGATTTTCGTGCGCACGGTCTCGAGGTTGCCGACGACGAGGTGTTCGTGTCGGACGGCGCCAAGTGCGACACGGCGAACATCCTGGACATTCTCGGCAGCCGGAACCGCATCGCCGTCATGGACCCGGTCTATCCGGTTTACGTGGATACCAACGTGATGGCCGGCCACACCGGAACGGCACGCGAGGACGGCACCTTTGAGGGGCTGGTCTACCTGCCGTGCACCGTGGAGAACGGATTTGTTGCCGATCTGCCCAACCAACCGGTGGACCTGGTCTATCTATGCTTTCCGAACAACCCGACTGGTGCGGTGGCCACCCGCGATCGTCTGAAGGCCTGGGTGGAATACGCGCTGAAGCACGGAACCATCCTGCTGTTTGACGCGGCCTATGAGGCGTTCATCAGCGAGGCGGACATCCCGCACTCGATCTACGAGATCCCGGGGGCACGGGAATGCGCCATCGAGTTCCGCAGTTTCTCGAAGAATGCGGGTTTCACCGGCACGCGGTGCGCCTACACGGTCGTGCCAAAGACCGTGCTGGCGAAAACATCTTCCGGCGAGCAGCGGTCGGTACACCCGCTCTGGCTGCGCCGGAGCACCACCAAGTTCAACGGCGTGAGCTACCCGATCCAGCGAGCTGCCGAGGCGGTCTATTCGCCCGATGGGAAGGCGCAGTGCCGGGCATTGATCGAGCACTACATGGGCAACGCGCGGATCCTTTGCGACGCGGTGAAGTCCGCCGGTCTGTCGGTGTTTGGTGGCGTCAACGCTCCCTACATCTGGGTCCAGGCGCCGAAAGGCATGACGAGCTGGCAGATGTTCGACCGGATCCTGAGCGAGGCGGCGATCGTGATCACGCCGGGCAGCGGATTCGGCAGCAAGGGTGAGGGGTACTTCAGGATCTCGGCGTTCAACAGCCGGGCCAACGCCGAGGAAGCCGCACGACGGCTCAAGGAATCGAAGTGGTAGGAGGGGCCCATCCAACGCACTGCTGAAAAAAGGCAGAACCCGCGGATGAGCGTCCGCGGGTTCTGCGTATCCAACCAGAACCAACCAACCTATGAAGTCCGGATGTAATTCAGCGGCGCAAAGTCCGAGGGATTCGCGGCAGCGGCGGCGTCGTAGCCGGGAATGATTTCGTTCAGAAGTCCGTTCGAATCACCAAGGAACCGGGTGAAGACCTCGCCCATGACCGCGCGGTAGTCCGTCCGCCGCGACAGGTAGCGGCCCGATTTCTGGAACATCGGGCTCACCCCGCTGGTGTCCCACGTTGTTGAATCGCAGTTGTAAACACCGCCATTCACGCAACCGCCCGCCGCGAAGACCACGCACGCCTCGGCATGGTCCGTTCCCCGGGAACCATTTTCCTGCGAGGTGCGGCCAAACTCCGTGTTCGTGACGATGAGCACATCGTTCCACATCGACTGGAGGTCGCGGGAGAGCGCCTGGAACGAGTTGGCGACCTGGCCGAGCAGTCCGGCATGGGAACCGGTGACCTGTCCTTGGCCGGTGTGGGTGTCCCAGCCACCGATGTCAACCGCAAGCACCTTGACGGTGGTCCGTTTGAGCAGCATCGCTGCTTCAGTCAGACGCTGGCCGAGCGTGGTGTTGGGATAGACCGCGCCGTTTTCCGGTGTGTAGGCGCCCTGCGCAACCGCCGCCTGGAGCGTGTCGATCGTGGCGCCCATCAGCTTGCCGGTGTCGTGAACCAGCGAGCGGTAGATCTTGTCCTGCTGATCGTGGGCCGAGCCGTAGATTCCGAGCAGACCGGTGCCGTTGGGCGAACCGGGCGAGCCCGGAACCTTGCCCAGGAAACGGGTGGCCGTGGCGGTGCCGCCGGTCAGGTTGTAGCTCGAGGCGCGGGTGAAGTTGGGGATCGGTTTGGGACCCTTGAGCGCCAGGATCTGGCTGCTCGAGAGCGCCGCGGCGACAAACGAGTTGTTGATGTCCGCGAGGTTGACCGTCCGGTCGAGATGCCGGTAGAAGGAGCCTTCGGTGAGCTCGTCGTTGCCCGGCGTGCCGTTCTCCCAATAGAACTGGCTGTCAAAGTGCGACCGAGACTGCCCGGAGTAGCCGACGCGATGGATCACCGCCAGATTGCCCAGGCCGGCCTGGCCGTTGATCGACGTGTGGTTGTAAACCTCCATCATCGGCTGCAATGCCGGATGGAACTGGGCAAAGCCGTTGCCCGAGTCGATCGCGAGGTTGTCCGGAATGAACAGCGTGGGCCGGTTGTTGGCGTTGTACTCCGCATCGCCGCGGGGGATGACGGTGTTCAGGCCGTCATTGCCGCCGCGCTGGAAGATGACGATCACCCGGCGGTTGTTGTTGTCGTTGCCGGCATAGAGATTCCGGCGGAACAGCACGGGGGTGAAGAGGGTCGCCGTGATCGCGCCCCAGGTGAGCGCCCCGGAGGATTTCAGGAAGCTGCGTCGTGAAAGGTCCATAATCGTGTGTGATGCGGTGGTTCTCGATTTCGGTGGGGCTTACTGATACTGCCAGTGGGGCAGGGAAAGGATGAGGCCGACCAGTTCGCGGACGCGGGTCGCGTGCGCGCTGTTGGCGGGGTTGAGCGTCGAGGGATTGCCGTTGGCGTCCGTGTTGCCGTAGGTGACGAGCAGGTTGACATGCTGCGGCAGCAGCGTCCCCTGATAAAACTTCTGGTTGAAGTAGTCCACGATGCCAGCCGCGGAGGTGATGCTGTTGGCCGCCACCCAGGCGTTGAGATCCCAATAGTAGCTGCCCGTGGGCGAGGAACCGTTGGCCACCAGCCGCGAGAACTCCACCCGCTGCAGGAGCGTGCCGGAATCCATCCAGTCCAGGCCGATCTCCGACCAGCCGTCCGGCTCGTCGCGGGTGAACAGGTGCATGCCCAGGCGGTCGTTCCAGGTCTGAATGTTGGCCGAGAGCTGGAACTGCGAATTCAGCGCCCGGAGCGTGCTGTTGATGTACTCCACCGGGGTCTTGATCTTCGTCTTGAATCCGGCATCACCCCAGAACACGTTGACCCGGGCGATCGGATCGATGATCGCACCCATGACGGTCCCGAGATGGCCCCTGCGTCCGTTGACGTCGGTGTTCCAGGCGGCGATTGCGTTGTCCACCACCGCAAGCAGCTCGGCGGGAGCGCTCCGGTCGTGATAGGTCCCAAGGCTGATCTCGTCCGATACGAAGCGGTTCACCAACTTCACGCAGATGAATTCCGCCGTGGACGGATGGGTGACCATCGCGTCAATGACGTCGGTGGCGTCCAACAGACCGGCGATGCCGGTGCGGCCGCCGGGGATGTTCATCTGGTAGGGCGTCCCGGAGAACAGCGTCTTCGGGTTGGTGTCATGTTCGTTGGGATCAAACCGGAACGTCCAAACACCGTTTGGGTTGCCGTTCTCGATGGAACCCGGCAGGAGCGAGCGCAGGACGATGCGCGGGGCGATCGCTCCGTCCGAACTGGTCGTCGAAACGTTGTGAAGCTGGATCGCCAACACGTTGTTCTGCGGAGCCGGGTTCAGCAGGTGAAGGTATGCGTTGAGGCTGAAGTCCTGGTCGACCAGCGGTTCGGCGCTGTTGCCGTTCGCCGTCCGGTTGAACGGCGGCGGTGTGCCCGTGTTGGCCATCGTCGTGGTCCGGGCGACCTCCACTCCGTTGAGGTAGGCGACGAAGCCGTCGTCGGCCTTCACCGAGAGCACGACATTCTCGAGCGAGGCGGGATTGGCGACCGTAAATGTTCGTCTCAGGTAGACTGACGGATAGCCGGGATTGGCGCCCGCTTGGCGCATGTCCGTCAGCTGGGTGCCATACCAGGAGGTCGTGCCAAACCCCACTTCTCCGTAGCCGATCGGGGTGCTGCCCGCCGACCAGCCAGCATCGTCATACGCCGTCGCCGCCCAGGCGGTGGTTGGTTGCCCGCCAACCGGCGTCGGTTCGGCGGTGCCCTTGAAATACTTCCAGCCGGAGCCGAGATCGATCAGCGGCGAGTCGGTGAACTGAACGCTTTGTTCAGTTGGTGGAGTGCGGGACGACGCCGGATACGTGGGTGCATTTTGCGGCCACATCTTTCGGACCGTCCAGCCGGTGAAACAGCGGGCGAGCTGTTCGATGTCCGCCTGCACGTAGCGGTTGTCCACGCCGAACGCGAAAAGCTCGAGGATCTCACGGGCGTAGTTTTCGTTGGGCGCACCTTTCCGGTTGAGGACGTTGTCCAGATAGATCAGCTGGGCCGGGCTCGTGGCACTGTAGAGCAGCAGGTCCCCGAAGTGACCGAGCGCATTCTGGTAGAAGAATTCGTGCTCCCGGAACTCCGCATGGGCGGCTTCCTGTTCCGCCTGGCTGTAGGGCATCGCGTCCACGGCGTCCGAATTGCGCAGGTCATCGAAGTAATCGCGCACCTTCTCGTAGTCGGTCGTGAAATGGTTCTCCCAGAACTCACCCATCACGGCCTGGAGCTGCCGCCGGCCGTAGGCACCCCGGACGTGCACCAGCTGCTGGAGCTCCCGAACCCCCTTGATGCGCGTCTGCTGGGGGACTTCCGTCAACGTCTTCAGGCCGACCAGTTCCGGAATCAGGCTGAAGTCCGAACTGTCGATCGCCTGGTTGAGGCCCACGACTGCGAGGACATTGTTGCCGGTCACGAGATTCGCCTTGAAGGCGGTGACATCGAACGTCTCGGGCGAACCCGCCTCATGGCTGCCGCTGGCCACGCTGTTGAACAGGGGCGTGCCCGACGCGTTTGCCCGGGCAATCTCCTGACCATTGAGGTAGGCAACGAATCCGTCGTCGTAGTCCATCCGCAGCTCCAGCCGGCTGAAGATTGAAGGATCGACGACATTGAAGGTTTTCCGTGCAAAGACGGTCGTGTAGGCGCCCATCATGTCTGTCAGCACCGTGGCATCATCGCTGTCTCCAAAACCGATTCCCGTCGGACCGCTCAGCCAGACGGAGTCGTTGTAGACGGCGTCCGTCCAGCCCGCAGCCGGCTGGGAGGTCCCCTTGAAGTACTTAACCGTGTCGCCAGTGCGGACCAGGCTGGTCGCCTCGGCGGGTTGGAAGCTGTAGAAGAGATCGGCAAAACGGCTGTTCAGTGCGGAATTGGAAGTTTCATCGATCCCGGCCGGGTTCAGCTGTTCTGCAATCCAGGCTTCCAGTCCGATGACGCTGATTCGCTGCAGATCATACTCGCTGGGCCCGTAGGCGAGCCGATTGAGCACATGGCCGGTGCGCTCGTTTTCGCTGAAGAAGCAGGAACTGAGGCCGTAGGTCACCGAGAAATGACTTGGACCGGAATGGGCGGCGGCCGGAGGCGTCGTTTCAAGTCCGGCGCGAATCCGGAAGATCGCATTTGGACCAGGGCTTGGAGCCAGAAACACCACCATGCCTTCGCGTCCATCCAAGGATCCCGAGACGTGGGATGACCAGGCGCCGCCACCCGCTTCGGGTCGGGTCTCGAGGACGACGCTCGCAAAACCCGCACGAATGTGGGCCGCAACCGTAAGGTTGCCCTGTTCCACGCTGGCAACGCAAAGGGTGGGGATTTCAGCGGGGTCAGCCGCTTGCGAAAGAGGGGACTGCAGCAGCAACCCGAGTATGGAACCTCCAAGAACCGTCCTTAGGTGGGAAACGACGTTGTTCATATGATGGTGGCGGGAGTTGAGCACGGACAAAGCCAACCTGCACGGCCGGTTGGCATCCCTCGCATTCTCCAGCCCAGGACAGGAACCTTTTCAATGAAAATCATGGCAGTGAACGATTTGGATCATAGGAGGGGTTGCAGCACGCCGAAACCGGCTGCCACGGCATGTGAGGGGCTGGCCCAAAATCGGACATGCGTAGTCGGATTACGGTGGGTGTTTATCCCCGTGAATGAACGGGTTCTGGATCCCAACAAAAGTCTTGCAATGACGCGGCACGACGGGGATTCTCACGCCCGCTTTCCGTGAGCGGGCGTAGCTCAGTTGGTAGAGCGTCACCTTGCCAAGGTGAATGTCGAGAGTTCGAGTCTCTTCGCCCGCTCCATTTTCTTCCCCCTCAGGCACCCAGCGTTTCTTTGCCGTCCCAACCCCGGAAACCGAGGCTTGCCCGAGATGCGCCCTCCGCCCGAGACTTTTTCCATGAACAAAGCGCTACAAAGGTGCTGCTCCTTGAACCTTGTCGGGTCGGCTTTGAACCAGCCGTCGGCGTGGCCGGCAGTCTTCACCGGCTGGAGTCGCATATTGTGCATGGGAATTCTCGCCCTGCTGGCACGCACTGCAGTGGGGGCGGACGGACTTCAGCCCAGACCGGTGCCAAAGTATCAGGCTGTCCCGCAGCCGGAACATCAGATCAGCTTCAGGCGCGAAGGGCATGAACTGACCCGACTGCACTATGGGCCTGCTCTGCGTCGACCATTCCTCTTTCCGGTCATCGGACCGTCCGGGCGCGAGTTGACGCGGCTTGGCCACCCACACGATCCCGAGGGCCACAGCCACCACAATTCAGTTTGGATTTCTCACCATGACGTCAACGGGGTTGATTTTTGGGGTGACCGCGGTGCCGGCCGGATCGTCCACCGGCGCATCATCAAGCTGGAGGATGGTGATCAACGGGCTGCGGCGGTAACCGAAAACGAATGGCTGGACGGTGACGGTCGCCCGTTGCTCCGGGAAACCCGCACCATCGGCGTCGAGGCGACCTCGACGGAAGGTTGGCTTCTGACCGTTGCATTCAGGCTGCTCGCTGTGGTCGACGTCGAGTTCGGCAGGACTCCGTTCGGATTCGTGGGAGTGCGGGTCGCCAAATCTATGGGAGTCAATGACGGCGGTGGGCGTATCTTGAATTCCGAGGGCGGGGTGAATGAAGCGGAAGTCTTCTGGAAACGTGCAAGGTGGGTGGATTATTCCGGTGCGGTGGCCATCGGAGAGGTCGAAGGTCTCTCGCTGATGGACCACGCGGACAACCCAAACCATCCAGCCGTGTTCCATGTCCGAAACGACGGCTGGATGGGTGCCTCCTTTTCACACGCGTCGCCGGTGAAGCTGCCAAAGGGGGCGACCTTGGAACTCAGGTACGGAGTGTTCGTGCACGGCGAGTCTCCTTCGGGGGAAGTGCTCGAAACGGCATGGCAATCGTTCTCGGGCCGGCGGGAATGAGTCCCCGCACCCACCGCGCCGCCGGAACGCAAAAGTCACTCGCGTTTCACGTGGCCCCCCCTATTCTGGCGGCCCGTTTGCATCATGGACAGCGTCATCAAGCCATTTGAACCGAAGCACTTCATCAACCGTGAGCTGAGCTGGCTGGAGTTCAACCAGCGGGTGCTCGACGAGGCCCTCGATGCCTCGACGCCGCTGCTCGAGCGGGTGAAGTTCTTCTGCATCGTCAGCTCGAACCTCGACGAGTTTTTCGAGGTTCGCGTTGCCGGCCTGAAGCAGGCGATGGAGAGCGACGTCGTCGAGCGCTCGGAGGACGGTCTGACGGCGTCTGAAACCCTGAGCCTCGTCACTCGACGGGTGCGGCAGATGGTGGAGATGCAGTACCGTTGCTGGCGCGAGAGCCTGCGCCCCGCGCTGGCGCGCAAGGGCATCCGGTTCATCCGCATGCAGGACCTCAAGCAGCCGGATCTGATGCACGTGGAAAGGTTCTATCGCGAGGAGGTGAGCCCCGTCCTCACTCCGCTGGGCATCGGCACGGCCCATCCCTTTCCCCAGTTGCAGAACAAGTCGCTCAACATGATCGTGGAGCTGGAGGTGACCCATCGCGGACAGACGGAATGGCGGATGGCGATCGTGCAGATTCCCCGGGTACTGCCCCGGCTGGTACGTTTGCCGGGGCCGGAATCGCGGCGCGACTATGTCTTTCTCGGTGATCTCATCGGTGCCAACCTTTCGGACCTGTTCCCCGGAGCGCGGATCAAGGGCTGGTGGCGGTTTCGCGCGACCCGCAACAGCGAGCTTTACATCGACGAGGAGGACACGGTCAACCTGCTCCGGGCCGTGGAAAACGAGCTGCACAACCGCCGCAAGGGCGCGGCCGTGCGGCTCGAACTGGAGAAGGATTGTCCCATGGAGATCCGCCGGCGCCTGCTCGAACATCTGCAGCTCGAGGAGGATGACCTGTACATCATCGACGGACCCATCAATCCGACCCGCCTCATGACGGTCTATGAGGGCGACCACTCTCCGGAGCTGCGGGAGCCGCCGTTTCTGGCACCTATCGCGGCGACGCTCCGCGGCGAGGAGGACATGTTCGCGGCGATCCGGGAGGGCGACATACTGCTGCATCATCCCTACGAGAGCTTTGACTCGGTCGTGCACTTCCTGCAGGAGGCGGCCGTCGATCCCCGGGTGCTGGCCATCAAGCAGACCCTGTATCGGACGGGTGGCGATCCCCGGGTCGTTGGTGCGTTGATGGACGGCGTCCGCAACGGCAAGCAGGTGACGGCGGTCGTCGAACTCAAGGCGCGGTTCGACGAGGCGAACAACATCAGCTGGGCGCGCAAGCTGGAGGAGGCGGGAGTCCATGTCGTGTACGGGCTCGTGGGCTACAAGATCCACTGCAAGATCTCGCTGGTGGTTCGCCGGGATGCCGACCGGATCCGGCGCTATGTGCATCTCAGCACCGGCAACTACAACGCCGCGACGGCCCGCCACTACACGGACGTGGGGCTGCTCACCTGCCGCCCGGAGTACGGCGAGGATGCCACCGACCTCTTCAACCTGCTCACCGGCATTTGCCAGTTCCAGGGGATGCGAAAGTTTCTCGTCGCCCCGTTCGAGCTCCACACCCAGATGCTCGGATTGATCGAACGCGAAGTGAAGAATGCCGGGCGCGGACTGCCGGCCCGGGTCATCGCCAAGATGAACTCGCTGGTGGACCGGGACATGATCGAGGCGCTTTATCGCGCGTCCCAGGCGGGCGTGAAGATCGACCTGATTGTCCGGGGCATCTGTTGTCTGCGTCCACAACTGAAGGGGATCAGCGACAATATCCGTGTCCGCAGCATTGTGGACAGGTTCCTCGAACATCCCCGGATCTACTACTTCGAGAATGCCTGCCAGCCCGAGGTGTTTCTGGGCAGCGCCGACTGGATGCCGCGCAATTTTTTCCGCCGGATCGAGATCGTGTTCCCGGTCGAGGACGGCAGGCTCCGCGAACGGATCATCAGCGAACTTCTCGCGCTGCCGCTGGCCGACAATTCCAAGGCCAGGGTGTTGCGGGCGGACGGCAGCTATCGTCGGGTCGTAGTCAAGAAAGGCACTCCAGTCGTCCGCAGCCAGTCCGAGTTCATCAGGCGGGTTTCGATTCAGGCTCCGAAGGACTCAACCCGCGGCAAAAAGGGCAAGTATCCGCGGGTCAAGCTTGCGGATCGGCCTGCCATCTGAACCCAATTGCCCGGGATTGAACAGGCCGGGCGGCCTGGCCTACTCCTCCTTGAGCACGGCAAACCGGCTGTTTCCATCCGCGTCGGAATAGTTGATGACCACGCCTTTGGCGGGGTCGGCCTTCTTCACCAGCTGTTGGTAGTCCTCGAGCGTGTCGACCGATTTGTAGTCCAGATCGGTGATGACCATTCCCGGAGTCAGGTCCAGATCCGCCGCCGGGCTCCCGGGGCGCACTCCCGTGATCACCACACCCTTTTCCTGGGTGAGTCCGAACTTCTCACGCAGCTCCGGACTTAGCGGGGCGACCTCGATTCCCAGCGGCACCACTTCGGGAGGAGGCGTCGAGTTTCGCGGAACCCCGCCGCGGATGCGGGCGAACTGTTCTTCGGTCAGGCTGCCGGTTTCGACCTTCAGCTTGAGTTCTTTGCCGCGCCTGACGACGCCGATGTCCAGCGTCGAGCCCAACGGTTTGGAGCGAACTTCAGCCCGCAGATCCTGAATGTTCTTCACCGGCCGGTTGTTCACCGAGACGATTACGTCGGATGGCTTGAGGTCCGACGACGCGGCCGGAGCGCCGGCAGGAATTCCGCGAACCACCAGCCCATGCTTGACCCCGGGCGCAAGTGATTCCCTGTCGCGAAAGTCGTTCAGGTCGATGATTTCGATTCCAAGCCAGGCGCGCTGGTAGGTGCCTGTCTTGATCAGTTCGTCGGCGACGGTTCGCGCGAGGTTGCTGGGGATGGCGAATCCAATGCCGGTTCCCATTCCCCGGATCAGCGTGTTGATGCCGATGACCCGGCCATCCAGATTCACCAGCGGGCCGCCGCTGTTCCCCGGATTGATGTTGGCATCGGTCTGGATGAAATCCTGGTCCATGTTGTTGCCGTTCATCCACCAGGGGACGATGTCAGCCCGGCCTTTGGCGCTCACATGGCCAACCGTCACCGAGTAGTCGAGCGCATAGGGAGTCCCGATCGCGATGGCGTATTCGCCCACCCGTACCTTGTCCGAGTCGGCAAACTTCGCCACCGGCAGATCTTTCACGCTTTCGTCCAGCAGCCGGATCACCGCGACCTCCGACAGTTCGTCGATGCCCCGCACCTCGGCATCGAACTCGCGGCCGTCCTGCAGGCGCACGCGGATGGTCTTCGCGCCATCAACCACGTGGGCGTTGGTGAGAATGTGGCCGTCCTCGCGAATGATGATGCCCGACCCGTTGGCCTGAAATGTTTCCGGCTGCCGGGGGCGCGGTCTGGGGGCGGGCGCGTCTTCCGATCCACCCTGTTCGGGCAGAAACTGCTCCTTGAACCAGTCCGGCAGCCGCTCGAGAAGCGAATCTGCGTCCTCGGCCGTCAACGGTTCGGGGGCCATGGTCACCTCGATTACCACGACGGATCGGGATGCCTCGGCGGCCGCCTCGACGAACGCGTCGTTCAGCTGTCGGGCCAGATCCATTGCCTTGGAAGCGGCGGCGGCAGGAAGCACGGACACCAGCGAAGTGACAAACAGAATGGCGGCGACCAGCAGTGGCCGTTGCCCTGGGGAGGAAAGAGTTTCAGAATTCATGAAATCAGCGGTGGCGACCACTTATGTTGGGCGGTCCGCCAGCGACTTCAAAACGATCCTGCCGATAAACGGTGCTGTCAAACCCACGTTCGCGGTTGCGGCCGCGTTCATTTTGGGGGGCGATCATCGCCATGCTCATCCGCCGGCACTTCGGACTGGACTGCGGTCCCATCGACGAATTTGCGACAATTGGCCGGCTTGAAACCGGACTGGCATCGCCCGGTGAATTGCTCCATCTTTCCCGCTCGATGGGCATGCACGTCACCAAAGCACGGGGATCGATCTGGTTGGCGATCGTTCTGGGGATGATTCTGGAATCGGTCGGCGCTCCCGGCGCCACGCCGTTTGTTCCGCCGGAGAATCCCTCCAGGTTCGTCATCGCCGTGGAAAAATCGGAGGCGACCTCTTCGATGGATGACGACATCCGGCAGACGGTTTTCGACCTGGTTTACCGGGGTGCCAATGGGCACATGCCAGACGGCTCGGTATTCGAGATCTGGACCTTTGGCGACACGACCACCCTGCGGGGTTTCGTGCCGCAGATGCTCTCACCGGACAACCGCCTGCAGAAGGCCTCGCTCGCCTCCGCCTGGGTTCGATCAGCGACCAACAGCGGTCCAACCGACATTGTCGAGCTGGGGGACCATCTGAAGGGCGCAGTCGCGCTCGGCTATGAGCTGACACTTTTCTTGGTGACTGCACCGGTGACGAGATTGGAAGGCATCCCGCGTGTGGACCAGATCAACGGTTTCCTCGATGCCAATGCCGAGCGCATGATCGCGTCGCGTCGTCCGTTCGTAACGGCGCTCCGCATTCAGGACGGCCAGATTGTCGCGCACTCTGTCAACGACTCGGTGTTCACCATGTCCGTTCCACCGATGCCGGTGTCCGCCCTGACCGATCAGGAGCGGGAAACGCTCTTTGCAGAGGCGCGGCGTGCCCGCGCAGAAAGGGACAAGCCGCCCGAAGAGGTGAAGCCCGTGGTTGCGGTCGTAACGCCGCCGGTTCGCCGCGTCGATCCCGGCATTCCGGACGAGGAACGCGAGGGTGCCATTATTCTACGCGGCAATCCCCGCAACACGGAATCCACGCCCGGTGAAGGTCAGTCGCCCAAAGTCGGTGCCGCCGCCAATGAGGCGCCAGCGGTCAGTCAGACCGGCCCGGACGCCCGTCCGGAAGAGTCAGCAGCGTCCACCAATCCAGCGACGCCTAAGCCATCGGTCGTGACCGAACCGGTCAATGATTCCCCGGCCAGCGTCGGCTCCGGAAATGAAACTGCCGGATCACCGCCTACAGTGCTGCCTTCCACCAACCAGGGAGGGATTGGTGAATCCGATACATTCGGTTCGTCAGCGACTGCCGTTTCCCCGGGCAACACCAGTCTGCCCCCTGGAGATTCATCAGCGCTTTCGCCAATCGCGGCAAATCCCGGAACTTGGCTGACCGCCGGTGGTCTGTTCGTTGCCGGACTGTGCTTCTTCGTGGTGGCCGGACTCCTTGCGTGGGTATTGCTGCGCCGCGCCAAGGCCAGCGCGGGTCCCAGTTATATCACCCGTTCAATTGACGAATCTTCCCGACGCTAGCTCCACGGAACGGCATTCAATCCTCCGCCTTCCGGGAAAAGGCGAGGCTGTCCGCCGCAATTTGCCCTGACAGCGGCCGGAATGAACGGACCGTCTTTCTTCTTCCGTGTGGTTTCGTTCAAGTCTTCCGCTCGAAGGTGTTGCTGATCAGGCGGGTGGGAGTTTGCCCGGAACAACTGAAAGAGCTTGGTTGCTCTGGTGGTTCCAAGGGGGCTATAAGTCTACAAACCCGTCCTTGGGACTCATGATCGTGGCGTTCCTTCATTCTGCGATTCGACCCTGCGTGCTTTGTTGCAGCTGCCTTATCTTTGCAGTTGTTCCTCTGTCGGAAGTCCATGGGCAGGGAACGTTTGGC
>DNDP01000301.1:5500-7720 GCA_003484235.1 Verrucomicrobiales bacterium | reverse complement strand
GCCGGGTTTTCCGGTAACCCTCGAACCTGACATCGCCCAATTCCACCTCGGGTCCCGGATCGACCCGGGCTTCGAGATGCTCAAAAACGACACCTGCGCGTTCTTCCGAACGGATGTTGTCCAGCCGCGCCCGGGCATCGGGCCGGCCGCGCCGGTACTGTTCGTTCCGCAGCTGGAGTGCAAAATCCTGCTGCCAGTGCGGCGACCACGGTTCGGCGACCTCGACCTGCTGTGAACCGGCCACGGCAATGCCGCCGGGATCCATGACCACCACGTTCACTCCCGCCACGCGGTGCATCCGGCCCTCCTCGACGTCAATTTTCACCCGCACGGCGCCGGTCTCGGTGTCCTGCGTGAGTTCCGTCACGGTGACGGCCGCATTCCGATGGCCGAGGTTGACCAGGTGCTGCCGGAGGTTGGCGACGGAATTGTTCAGCTGCGAGCGGCTGAAGCGGCGGTTGGACTTCAGGCGCAGCAGCATGTCGGTCTTGTAGAAGAACTCCGTTGCCTGCTGGACGGGAATGGCGCTCAGACCGTGGATCTCCAGCGCTTCAAAGTGAAACAGCGGGCCCCGGTCCGTGCCAAACCGTGCGCGCTTCACGGCCAGTGGGCGGGGCACTTCAAGTTCGGTTTTGCCGTTCCAATCGACCTTCACGAGCTCTCCGCTGGTCAACATCAGCTCAGCGTGGACGACCGCCTCCTGGTATCCGTCGTTGTTGAGGTGATTGCGGAGCACGACGAACGCGTCCTCGATGAAGTTGGAGTCGAACGGCTGCCCCTGCTTTTTCTCCGGATGGGTTTGCAGGATCAGCCGCTTCAACTTGCGGTTGTCGATCAGGCCCAGGCCACGGATCCGAAGGGTCGGGGGATCGGTCGTCTCCCGGGACGGATCCGGGTCCGGCTCATCGGCGGCCACCACGGGCAGAAAGATCAGCAGGCAGAGCAGCGCTCCCAGCCGAACCAGCGGTGAACCGCCGGGCCGGCGGTGTCCTGACCCGCTGACGGCGGCGACGCCCGCGCCGGACCTGTTGGAGCGACCGGCTTTCACCGCGAATAGAGATTGAACTTGAGCCCGCCGTTGTAGTCGCGGAACCGGGTGTATTCCCCGAAGACCGACAGCCAGTCAATCAGGCGGTATTCGATCCGATAGGTGAGCTGGCCGTCGTCGGTCACGTATTCACCGGTGCGGAACAGCAGCTTGTCCTCGCCGGGGTCCAGGCCAAGCAGCTGGTTGATGAACTCCTTGCCGAGGAAGTAGCCCAGCTTGCTCGCCTTGTCCACGTCCGTGTAGCTGTAGGCTCCGCTCGGGATTTCGCCGGCCGTCAGCATCAGCATGATCTCGCGTGTGCTCAAGGAGGGCACTGAGTTGAAGATGATGTTGGGCGAGTCGGAATTGCCGGTGACCTCGACGCTGATGTTGTAGCCGAAGTTCATCCCCTGTCCGCGAAAGTCCACGCGGGGCAGGTGGGGGTTCTGCCGCGTCAACTGGACCGCTCCACGGGTGACGTCCAGCGAACCGAAGGGAAAGAGGATCTGCCCCTTCTCGATCGAGACGTCGCCCAGGGCAGCCGGCTCCTTCAGCGTGCCGGTGAGCTGGAGGCCGGTGGAAACGCTTCCCCTGAACACCGGGCTGAGCACCCGCAGGAATTCCTTGCCGCGAACCCGCACATCGAGTCCCCAGCGGGCAAGCGGCGGCTCGGGCACGCTGAAGAAGGGCGGCCGCTGCTCGGGCTGTTTCAGGTCGAGCTTCACCAGATTGCCAATGTCCTGAAACAGCAGCGAATCGTTGAGCGCGACCTCGCCGCTGATTTTCGGGGGTGTCCGGCCGTCGGCCGTGATGCGCAGATCGAGATCGCCGCGCAAGAACAGATCGACCGACCGGACGAGCGAGATGTTGGTGGCCTGCAGGAAGACGTTGGCGTTGGTCAGGCCACCTGCATTCCAGGCGAAGGTGCCGCCGGCCCGGACCGGCTGGCCGCCAAGGGAGGCGCGAAATGAACTGATCTCCGCGCGCCGGTCGTGGAACTCGATGCGCCCTTCGATGTCGCGCACCGATCCCATGGGTTCGATCGGCCGCGTGGCGAGATTGGTCACGGTCGCGTAGCCGTCAAGGATGCCTCCTTCCAGCAGGCGCAGATGGGCGGCCGCCTGTCCCGCCGGCGAAAGCGAATTGCCCAACATCGGAGCCAGGGCGGCCATTTCAATGGTGGGCAGCGCGAC
>DNDP01000301.1:4799-5316 GCA_003484235.1 Verrucomicrobiales bacterium | reverse complement strand
CGAGCCAGCCCCGCCACGTGTCCGCACGGACGGGCAAACCGGCAGAAAAACCACCCCGCTGGCCCGCCACGGTGAAGGCGCCTTCCAGCAACTCGACGGAACCGCGCCCGGCACTGGCGCGGAACTGCAGATTGCTCAGCACGCCCAGTTCTGGCGGCAGATTGGTGAGCCGCAGTGAGCGCGCCTCGCGCGCTCGAAACTCCAGCTGCGACTGGAAGGTTTGGAGATTTCCGTTCGCGGCGAAGTCGAGGTGCGGCTCGACAAATTCGACGCCGGTGAGATCGGTCACCAGATTCCAAACCGGCGCGTCCTCCAGCGATCTCAGCCGGACGCTGAACACCCCTTCATCAAGCCAGTGAACCGGATTGTCGTCCGCTGGGATGAGCTGCAGCGGCACGTTGCCGGTCAGGGCGAGCACTTCGCCGCCGCCGCCGCTGACATTGACCGGTGAGAATTCGATGCCCGCGGCGTTGCCGCGCACCTGCAACCTTCCTTCGACGGCGCCGGCAAGGCGCTG
>DNDP01000301.1:4166-4653 GCA_003484235.1 Verrucomicrobiales bacterium | reverse complement strand
CGACGGCGCCGGCAAGGCGCTGCTGCCAGACGACGTCGGTCTCGGCGTTGAACAGCAGCGGCCCCTGATCCCAGGTGGCGTTCAGCACGATTCCGCGCACGGCAACTGGTGGCAAGGGGTCCGCCAGCAAGCCGGCCAGATCGGCGGTTGCAATGTTGGTTGCAACCACGCGCAGGCTCCCGGCCTGCGGCCAGCGGAGATGACCGGCGGCTTCGAAATGCTTGCCGCCGCCGCTCAACTTCAGGGGCGTCAGCTCGATGGCGACAGGACTTGAGGAAGGCGTGCTCCAGCCAAGCTTCAGGCCCGCCGGTTGATCCAGCACCAACGACGCGTCGGCCGTCGGTGCGAACTGCAGCTCCGAGATGAGTCCGTCGATGCTGGAGTCGGCCAGTTTCGAGAGATCGATGCTTCCACCACCCGAGAGCCGGAGGTCGTCATGCTTCAGTGCGAGCTGCCAGGTGTTGGTGGCGGTTGTCACCCCGGAACC
>DNDP01000301.1:3538-3924 GCA_003484235.1 Verrucomicrobiales bacterium | reverse complement strand
TTCCAGTCAGGCCGCATGACGGCCAGCTCGGTCCGGTGGGTGAGATCGGGCCAGCGGCCTGAGGCGGTGCCACTGGCGGTCACGGTTTCGAGTGACAGTCCGGCGGGAACCAGATTCGTGGGCAGTGCACCCCGGTATGACCAGTGAACATTCGTGAGAGACCGGTCCAGCAGCTGAAGTTCGCCGCCCAGACGAAATGCACCGGCATCCGGGAAGGAGAAGGAGGCATTGGACACGATGAGCTGCGGCCAGTGCAGGGCGCCGTCGAGGTTGAGGCGGTCCACGTTCAGCAGTTCGCTCGCAAACCCGTTCACCTGCACTGCGAAGTCTGCATTCACCAGCTCGTCCACGGCCGGTCTCGCGGTGACGGTGCCTTCGAGCTGTCC
>DNDP01000301.1:2698-3364 GCA_003484235.1 Verrucomicrobiales bacterium | reverse complement strand
TTAAACGGCAGGCCGTCCGCCGGGATGAAATCCGCGCTGACCCGGAGCGTCGCTTCGGGAACGAGCATCCGCCCGGTGAAATCGATCGCGAGCGGATCGGAAAGCGTCGCCTGCAGCGCGGGCGTCGCGATGTCGAGCCGTTCAACGGCCAACGCCTCGAAGTTGCCCAGTCCGGCAATGTCTATGGTGATGCGATCCGGCACCAGGGGGTTGTCCACGGTCGGGACCGCGTCCCCCCGGACAGAAAAGCGATACTGCCGGTTGGTCCAGCCGAGCTTGAACCCACCGATGAGTTCGCGATAGCCGTCCAGCCCCAGCCGTTCGGCGGGCACCCGCCACCCGTCCGCGGTGACGTCCAGCGACTCCGGCAGCCAGCCGTCGGAACCCAGGCTGCCCGAGACATCAGCCCGGTTGGTCTGCCACGTCAGCCCGCCGTTCAGCGACCAGCCGTCGGTGCCCCGAACGAGTTCGATCCCGGCCCGGGTCTTCTGGTCCGGAACGTCGAGCCGCAGTCCGAACTGGTTCGAGCGCGGAAACTGGATTGTGAGATTCGCCTGCATCGCCGGGGACGTGGCCTCGCTGAGGCCGGCCGTGATCGACGTGCGGGAGACCGAAATCGTTTTCACCCGGGTCGTGCGGGCATTGAAGATGAACTCACCCTCCCGG
>DNDP01000301.1:2088-2492 GCA_003484235.1 Verrucomicrobiales bacterium | reverse complement strand
AAGATGAACTCACCCTCCCGGGCATCGACCTGATGGATCCAGGGGCGAAACCGTTCGATGATCAAGCCCGCCTGATCAAGCGCGGCCGACAACGAGTTTGTTCCCGGGGGCTGGTTGGTGGAAGTCCGAGGGTGAACCTGCACGCGCCATTCGCTGACCCTCAGCTGGGCCTCATTTTCCCGATCGAACCATCCCAAGCGGTCCAGAAACCACCGATGCGGTGACTGCACTGCCAGAGTCCCGGCTTTGACCGTCACGGATTCGTTGGTGTAGGTCAGCCCGCGCAGCTCGAGAAGGGAGTAGCCTTGGCGATCAAAGCCCGAGACGTTTACTCCCTGTCGTTCCAGCAACGGCAACAGCACCCAGGGAATCCAGACGGGAACCAGCAGCGCCAGCAGCGCGAG
>DNDP01000301.1:1706-1857 GCA_003484235.1 Verrucomicrobiales bacterium | reverse complement strand
CCAGCAGCGCCAGCAGCGCGAGTGCACCAAGACCCACGAGCACTCCCCGCAGCCAAAGCCGGCGGGCAGTCCCGGGTTTCTTGGAGGACGACATGGCGCCAGTATGCGGGAAGCGGGCTGGAAACTTAAGGAGAACCTTCCCGGAAACCGG
>DNDP01000301.1:1221-1419 GCA_003484235.1 Verrucomicrobiales bacterium | reverse complement strand
CCGCCACCGCGAGTGCTCCTGCTCGATCTCTTCGCGTGAACAGCGGGGACGCAGCACGGTCCTGACGCCCAGTTCGTAGGATGTGAGGACGTCAAAGCCGGGAACGATGAGCTGGAAATCCCACGCCGGATTGGTGGTGCGGCGTTCCTGGTTGGTGCCACCACCGGATGGTGAATGGGTCAGACGCAGGCCGTCCAC
>DNDP01000301.1:512-1011 GCA_003484235.1 Verrucomicrobiales bacterium | reverse complement strand
AACATCACGATCCAAACGAGGTCGTCGAGGTGGCCGTAGAAGAGGGGCAGATCAAACCGCAGCGGCGACAGGCTCTTGAACAGGGCCGGCTGCTTCGGATTCTCGAATTGCAGCTGCAGCCGGTCGTTTCGATGGCGCACGGTGCTCTGATCGTTGTGGTGCTGCGTGCAGAGCTGGGTCCAGCTGGCCGGTTGGCCTTCCAGCCCGCCGAGGAAATGCATGCTCTTGTCGTCGGGCGCGTTGATGTAGCTGGCCCAGAACAGCCCCATCCATCCCCGGGGAAAAACGTGCTGGTGACCGACGCAGCGGAAGTGCATGTCCAGATAGTGGGGCGGCGTGATCTTGAAGCGGGTCCAGCTCTCCACATGAAAAGTCGGAGTGGGTGGTTGATGCAGCTCCGCCTCGGTCTCCGACAGACGCGTGAAGGTCATGGGTGCGGTGCGCGGCTCGAAGAAGAATTCCCGCTCGTCCTCGGTCTCGCCGTTGAAGATGTGCTCGA
>DNDP01000301.1:0-182 GCA_003484235.1 Verrucomicrobiales bacterium | reverse complement strand
CCGCGGTCAGTTCGCCTGCCTGGAAGGTGCCGTGTCCCATCGCGGTTTGGACCGGGGCGGCTGCGTGGAGCCGCCGTTCAGGCCAGGATGTCCTTCACCACGTGGCCATGCACGTCGGTCAACCGGAACTGCCGTCCCTGGTAGATGTAAGTCAGCCGTTCGTGATCGAAGCCGAGGCAGTG
>DNDP01000086.1:3397-3729 GCA_003484235.1 Verrucomicrobiales bacterium | reverse complement strand
CACGCGGTGAAGGTGCACCGCCAGGAGTATTACGCGATCATCACGCACATGGACGCGCAGATCGGACGGATCCTGGATGCGCTCGAGGCGACCGGCAAGGCGGACAACACCCACATCTTCTTCACGGCCGATCATGGCCTGGCGGTCGGCCACCACGGCCTGCTGGGCAAGCAGAACATGTACGAGCACAGCCTTCGGCCGCCCTTGATCGTCGCCGGGCCGGGCATTCCCAGGGGACGGCGCATCGAAGCGCGCGTTTACCTGCAGGACATCATGCCGACGACGCTGGAGCTCGCCGGAGCGCCGGTCCCGGACCATGTCGAGTTCAGGAG
>DNDP01000086.1:344-3070 GCA_003484235.1 Verrucomicrobiales bacterium | reverse complement strand
GCGATCGGCGTCTTCCGGCTGTTCGACCTGAAAGGCGATCCGCTGGAGATGCGGGATTTGGTCGCCGAACCCGCGCAGGCTGCCCGGGTGAAATCGCTGAAAACGGAGCTGCTCAAGCTGCAAAAGGAGATGGGCGATCCATTGGTTGCGGGCCGTTGAAGACGAGCGCATTGCGCCGATTCGCGTGAGGGGGACACGGCGGACTTGTCCCTTGCAAAACGAAAAGGGGTCCCGCATGTTGCGCCCCATATGAAGGCATTTTTGATGATTGTGCTGGCGGCGGCCGCCTGTGTGCTCGGTTATTTGTGGCTCGATTCGGGCCGCAATGCTGAGCGGGAGAAACTGACCTACCAGGCCAAGATTTCCGAGTTGTCGGACACGACGGCGGTGCAGGAAACCAAGCTGCAGGAGTCGCAGGCCGCCACCATCCGGTTGGAACAGGACGTTTCCAACCTCGAACAGCAGCTGGGCATTGTCACCGCCGCGCTGGTTTCCGCCACCAATCAGGTCTCCGCCCTGGAATCGCAGGTGGCCATTGCCAACGAAGCCACCCGCAAGGCGGAGGCGGAGATCGCCGCACGCGACCAGAAGATCGCCGGCCTCGAGGTGGAACGCGATGACCTGACCGCCAAGATGAACTCGCTGAACGAGAACATCGTTCACCTCGAGAAGAAGATCGTTGAAACCGAAGGCCAGCTGGCCGCGGCCCGTGGCGACCGTTCCTTCCTGCTCAAGGAGCTGACCCGCATGCAGGCCGAGAAGGCGGAGTTGGAGCGGCAGTTCACCGATCTCGCGCTGCTGCGCGAGCAGGTGAACCGGCTGCAGAACGAGCTGGCCGTGGCCCGCCGGGTGGATCTGATCCGCAGCGGACGCTACGGTGGCCAGCAGATGAAGGGCGCCCAGCTGCTGCGCTCGAAGCAGTTCAAGGTGGAGGCCGAGCCTCTCGAATCGTTCGATCTCAGCGTGGATCTCAACGCCGACGGCTCATCGCCCGTCGTCAGCACCAACCGCGCGTCCATCCAGGTGACGCCGCTCAATCCATGATCCCGGCCGCGCCGCTCATTGACACCTTCAACCGGGTGATGGGCGATCTGCGGATCAGTCTGACCGATCGCTGCAACTTCCGGTGCCTCTACTGCCTGCCGGAGACCGAGGCGGCGGCCAACTTCTACCAGCAGCGGTTCGCCCCGGCGGGCCGCACCTTCTCGACCGAGCCCATCCGGCGCCAGTGGCAGCCGCGGACGGCGCTGTTGTCGTACGAGGAGATCGCCCGCGTGGTCCGGATCGTGGCCGGGCTGGGCATCCGCAAGATACGGCTGACCGGCGGCGAACCGCTGTTGCGGCAGAACGTGGAGGAGGTGGTCCGCCTCATCGCGTCCGTGCCGGGCATCGAGGACCTGGCGCTGACCACGAACGGCTTCAATTTCCACGAGCAGGCCGCGGCGCTGAAGGATGCCGGGCTGCGCCGCGTGAGCTTCAGCCTGGATTCGCTCGACGGCGACAACTTCAAACGGATCACCGGCCAGGACTGCCTGGACACGGTGATCGCCAACATCCGGCGCGCGCAGTCGATGGGCTTCCGGCCGGTGAAGGTCAACGCCGTCGTTATCCGGGACGTGAACGACCACGAGGTGGGGGCGTTGGCGCAGTTTGCCCGGGACGAAGGAGTGGCGATGCGGTTCATCGAGTTCATGCCGCTGGATTCGGCCCGGGCGTGGCTGAAGGAACTGGTGGTGCCCGGTGCCGAGATCCTGTCGCTGATCCGCCGCGAGCATGAACTGGAACCGCTGCCGGCCCGGCACGCTGCCGAAACCTCGCGTCGCTGGCGGCTCGCCGGGAGCGACGCCGAGATCGGCATCATTGCCCCGGTCACCGAGCCGTTCTGCGGCCAGTGCAATCGTCTGCGGTTGACAGCGGACGGACATATCCGCACCTGCCTGTTCAGCCTGCGGGAGCCGGATCTGAAGGCACTGCTGCGGGACGGCAGTTCCGACGAGAAGATCGTCGCCTGGCTGCGGGCGGTCGTCTGGAACAAGGAGGAGCGGCACCACATCGGGGAAGCCGACTATCAGCAGCCCGACCGCAGCATGAGCTGCATCGGCGGCTGAGCCGGCTTCAACCCAGCACGCGGTGGAGCGCCTCGAGAATCGCCTCCACGGTGAACGGCTTGATCAGGTGCCTCGCCTTCGTCTCCTCGGCCACGTCCATGACCCGGCGCATTTCGCCGTAACCGGTCATGAGGATGATGCGGGCGTCGGGGTTCACTTCACGCAGCTTCAACACCAGTTCACGGCCGTGGGTGCCGGGCATCAGGTAGTCGACGATCAGCACCCGGATGGACGCAGGATCGGCACGGAAGCGTTCGAGACCCTCGTCGCCGTTCTTGGTGGTGGCCACGTCGTATCCGTAGTGGCGGAGGCTCGATTCCAGCATCTCGCGGATCGCTTCGTCGTCATCCATGACCAGCACGAGTTCTCCCCGGCCGCGGCGGATGAACGTGGTCTCGTAGTCCTCCGACTCGACCGCGCCCGCCTGGGCTGCCGGGAGATAGACGGCAAACCGGGTGCCCTTGCCGACCTCGCTGTGGACCTCGATGAAACCGCCGTGACTCTTGACGATGCCCAGCGCGCTCGACAATCCCAGCCCGGTGCCGGCCCCGATGTCCTTGGTGGTGAAAAACGGTTCGAAGATCTGGTCGATGATGTCGGGCGGGATGCCGGTGCCGG
>DNDP01000086.1:0-129 GCA_003484235.1 Verrucomicrobiales bacterium | reverse complement strand
GGCGGGATGCCGGTGCCGGTGTCCTCGACGGCGAGGCGGACGTAGGCGCCGGGCGCCGGGGCTTCGAGTGCCTGCGCCTGCGCCGGGTCGATGATTTCGTTGTCCAGCTGGATCAACAGCCGGCCGCCG
>DNDP01000259.1 GCA_003484235.1 Verrucomicrobiales bacterium | reverse complement strand
CCTGAATCTTGTGCATGCCCAGAATGGCGCTTTGCGGCGGATTGAGAATGGGCGTCGACAGCAGGGAACCGAACACGCCGCCATTGGTGATGCTGAAGGTGCCGCCGGTCAGATCTTCGATGCTCAGACCGCCGTCTCGGGCCTTCTCACCGTAGGCCTGCACCTGCTTTTCGAGATCCGCGAAACTGAGCTGATCGGCATCCCGCACAATCGGCACCACCAGGCCACGCGGGGAGGCCACAGCAATCCCGACATCAAAATAGCCGTGATAAACGATGTCGCCCCCATCCACCGAGGCATTGATCACCGGGAATCGCTTGAGCGCTTCGACGCATGCCTTGATGAAAAACGACATGAAGCCCAGTCGCACACCATGGGCCTTCTCGAAGCTGTCGCGATACTGCCGGCGCAGCTCGTTGACTGCCGAAAGGTCCACCTCGTTGAAGGTGGTGAGGATGGCGGCCGTCTGCTGCGCCTGTACCAGACGTTCGGCGACGCGGGCCCGCAGGCGTGTCATGGCGACCCGTTGCTCCAGGCGCTCGCGTCCGTCGCGCTCGCCAGACGTATCGCCGCCAGCGGGCGATGCGTCGGTTCTCGGCGTGTCACCCGTTGACGGCGCCTCGGCTTTCGGTGCCGGCTGGGCCGAAGCCGCCGGCTTACCTTGAGAAAGGTGCTCCAGCACGTCTTCCTTGGTCAGCCGTCCGCCCCGCCCGGAAGCCGGAATCGCATTGGGATCCAGACCATGCTCGACGACCAGCCGCCGCACGGCCGGAGACAGGGGGGAATCGGATTCGGTCTCCTTCGCCGCCGTCGATTCACCGGCAGCCGTTTCCGCCTCCTCAGCCTCGGATGGCTTGGTCGCACCCGATGCGGCGGGCGCCGCCGCTTCTCCAGTCGCCTCGCTCAGGATGGCGATCACATCGCCCGCTCGAACCACATCGCCCTGCTTGACCCGAACCTCTGCCAATACGCCGGGACCGGGAGCCGGCACTTCAAGCACCACCTTGTCGGTTTCCAAGTCCAACAGGTTGTCTTCCCGGTTGACCGTTTCACCGGGCTGCTTGTGCCACGCCATGACCGTGGCATCTTCCACGGACTCCGGCAATTGGGGAACCTTGACCTCGATACTCATGATAGTGGGCTCTCTCTCCAGACGGTTCAGTGAGCGGAAACGGGTGCGGACGCTGCATCAACGTCAGACCGGCCAAAGGCCTCATCCAGCAGCTGCTTTTGTTGCTGCAGATGCAACTCGTGATAGCCCGCGGCGGTGGAAGCCGAGGCTGCCCGGCCGGCATAACGCAAGTTCTGATTGGCTTTGAGCACCTTGCGAATGCGGTGTTCGATGTAATACCAGGCACCCTGGTTCTTGGGTTCGTCCTGGCACCACACCACCTCACGCAGCTTGGGATACGTCCCCAGCACCGCTTCGAATGCGGCGTGGGGGAAGGGATAGAGCTGCTCGATGCGCACCAGCGCCGTATCGTCGATCCCCTGCTCCTCACGCATCTCGAGCAAGTCGTAGTAGACCCGTCCGCTGCAGAGGATCAGTCGGCGTATCTTGCCCTTCGCCAGCGATCCGACATCGGGCAAGACCGGCTGGAATTCGCCTTGGGTCAGCTCATCCAGCGACGACATGGCGATGCGACGGCGCAACAAGCTCTTGGGGGTCATGACGATCAGCGGCTTGCGATAGGCCCGCAGCATCTGGCGGCGGATCATGTGGAACATCTGGGCCGGCGTCGACGGCACACAGACCTGCATGTTGTGCTCCGCACACAGTTGCAGATAGCGCTCCAGGCGCGCCGAGGAGTGTTCGGGACCCTGACCTTCGTACCCATGGGGCAGAAACATGGCCAGTCCGCACAAGCGCCGCCACTTGGCTTCACCGGAACTGATGAACTGGTCGATCACCACTTGGGCGCCGTTGGCGAAATCCCCGAACTGTGCCTCCCAGATCACCAAGGTGCGCGGGTCGGCGGTCGCATAGCCATACTCAAAACCCAGTACCGCTTCCTCCGAAAGCAGCGAGTCGATGACGGTGAAATTCCCCCGCCCATCCAGATGGCGCAAAGGCACATAGGCCGACGCATCCTGTTGGTTGTGAAACACGGCGTGGCGGTGAAAGAAGGTTCCCCGTCCACTGTCCTGACCGCTCAGGCGTGTGCTGTATCCATCCTCGATCAATGATGCATAGGCCAGCAGTTCGGCGAACCCCCAATCGACAGGCAAAGCGCCGGCCGCCATCTTGCGCCGATCGTCGACGATGCGCTCCACGCGCCCATGCAGGCGGAAGTTCTCGGGAAACCGGTTCATTGCCTGGGCAAGCTGGTGCACCCGCTCCTTGGGCAAGGCGGTGGGCGTCGATTGGTCCCAGTCCCCCTGGCGAAAATCGTCCCATTTGACGGTGTACTGATTGCCGATCATCCCGGCCCACTCGCGGATGATGTTGCGCCCCTCATCCAGACCTTCGCGATAGGAATCAACGAGGGAATCAGCCTCCTCCGCACGCAGCAGGTCATCCTGGGCCAGATGCTCGGCATACAGCGCTCGGCAGGTGGGCCGCTGTTTGATGTGCTGGTACATCAGGGGTTGGGTCACCGCCGGCTCATCGGCCTCGTTGTGACCCTGGCGCCGGTAGCACACCAGATCGATGACCACGTCCTCGTGGAACTCCATACGGTATTCGAGCGCCAGGCGGGTGACGAACAACACGGCCTCGGGATCGTCGGCGTTCACGTGAAAAATCGGTGCCTGCACCATCTTGGCCACATCGGTGCAGTACATCGTCGAGCGCGCATCTTCCGGATTACTGGTGGTGAAGCCCACCTGGTTGTTCACCACGATGTGCACCGAGCCCCCGACACGGTAACCCCGCGTCTGGGACATGTTGAACACCTCCATCACCACGCCCTGGCCGGCAAAGGAGGCATCGCCATGGATCAGCACCGGCAACACGCGATCCCCGGTATGGTCTCCGCGGCGATCCTGACGCGAACGAACCGACCCCAACACCACCGGATTGACGATTTCCAGATGCGAGGGGTTGAACGCCAGCACCAGATGCACCAGACGATCATCTACTCCCACGTCGGAAGAAAAGCCCATGTGGTATTTCACATCGCCCGAATAGAAGGGATCGGACAGGTCGTGCTTGCCTTCGAATTCCTCGAACAGCTCGCGCGGTGACTTGCCGAGAATGTTGACCAGCACGTTGAGCCGCCCGCGGTGGGCCATGCCGATGACCACCTCATCCACGCCGCGCCGTCCCGCATGCCGGATCAGGTCGTCGAGCTGAGGAATGAGCGCATCGCTCCCCTCCAGTGAGAAGCGCTTTTGTCCCACATAGCGGGTATGCAGATACTTTTCGATGCCTTCGGCGGCGGTCAGCTGCATCAAGACGTGGCGCCGGTCATCGGCGGAAAGCGCCAAGCGCCCCCAACTGCCTTCCAGCCGCTGCTGGATCCAGCGCTTGCGGCGGGTGTCGACGATGTGCATGTATTCCGCACCAACCGTGCCGGTATAGACCGTGCGCACCAGATCGAGGATCTTCCGCAGCGGCAACCGCTCCTCCGCGAACAGCGAGCCGGTATTGAAAACCGTATCCATGTCGCCTTCGCCAAGGCCGTGAAAGCCGGGATCCAGATCGGAAACCGGTGGACGCTGCCACAGGCCCAGCGGATCAAGCCGGGCCACCTCATGCCCACGCACCCGATAGGCATTGATCAGTCGCAGTACCGCCGCCTGGCGCTGTGCCGCCGCGGCAACCAGCGCCTCATCCGCCCGGGCACCCGCGCCCGCCCCGCCCGTTGCCCGGCGTTGAACGTAGTGTGCGAAAGACCGCTGGATCGGGCCATGCGGAACATCCCGCCCCTGCCCGGCCGCCTCGCTCAAGCCCTGGAAATAAGCGCGCCAACGGGGATCGGTGATGCTGTCGGGATTGCGCAGGAATTCCTCGTAATAGCTTTCAATGAACGCGGCGTTTCCGCCGTAAAGCGGCGTGCTGCGGTACTTATCCCGCAAGTCATGGCTCATGGTGGTCACTCGCAAAGGGAGATGGAAGAAAAAACAGCAGGAAATGGCCGGAAGCAGGCGACCGAAGCGTCGAACGGGCGGGAGGAACTGAAACGAAGAAATGGAACCGGGCGTCGAAGAGGCGGAGCAGGGCGGGGTGATTCGGAAAACGGCGCAATCCCCCTTCGGGGATGGGCGTGGCCTTTCTCAAGGCACGTCGCCGCTTCCGCACAGGGACACTGGATCGCAAACGACTGGACTCCGGCAAAACGCGCGGCATGAAACGTCCTCATGGACCCGCTCGAAATCCACCCGGCAGGTGGGCACACAGCTCGATACCGATGAAGCTGCGCGCAGCGGGTGCTTGGCTCCCGTAAAACGGAGCCAAATTCTAACGTATTTCGGCGGCGTCGTGCACCGCTGACGCTATCGCGACCGGCCCGTTCCGCTCCGAAAATCCGCCATACCCGCAGCGGACACGACATCGCCCGCCATCATGCAGTCCGGATCGGCACCGTTGCGGCCCGAGGCGACGTCGGGATCGGTAGGCCCGGTTTACACCTGCCCTTCAGGATGTGATCGTCCCCAGATAGCGGGACAGCAACTCCCGATCTGCCTCGCCAAGGTCGAGAAACTGCACCCCGATCAGATGGCAGCCATCACGCGAAGAATCTGTGGCGAACGGT
>DNDP01000433.1:3056-3245 GCA_003484235.1 Verrucomicrobiales bacterium | reverse complement strand
TCGGCCTCTTCTCCCTCTCTTCCCGACGCAGGAGGGAGGAGAGGGTTGGGGAGAGGAGGGGTTTCCTTCCGGGCTGCCCCTCTCTCCGGCTCTCTCCCCACTCGTGCCTCGCGGGGAGAGAGAGAACGAGCACCTTCGAACCGCCAGTTACGGGGCGGGGAGTGGCTGCGGCTTCGCCGCTTCGTGTCC
>DNDP01000433.1:2492-2748 GCA_003484235.1 Verrucomicrobiales bacterium | reverse complement strand
CGGCCTCCGCCGCACCTACCCGGACGCGCACTGCGAGCTGAACTTCTCCAACCCGCTCGAACTGCTGATCGCCACGATCCTCTCGGCGCAGTGCACCGACAAGCAGGTCAACATCGTCACCGCCACGTTGTTCCGGAAGTATCGGACGGCTGCTGATTTCGCGGACGCCGAGCTCGCGCAGATCGAGAACGACATCCGACGCATCGGCCTGTTCCGCAACAAAGCGAAGAACATCCAGGCGTGTTGCCGGGCGCTC
>DNDP01000433.1:921-2334 GCA_003484235.1 Verrucomicrobiales bacterium | reverse complement strand
GCCGAGCTCGCGCAGATCGAGAACGACATCCGACGCATCGGCCTGTTCCGCAACAAGGCGAAGAACATCCAGGCGTGTTGCCGGGCGCTCTTCGAGCAACACGGCGGCGAAGTGCCGCAATCTATGGCCGAGCTGACGGCGCTCGCCGGTGTCGGCCGCAAGACCGCGAACGTCGTCCTCGGCAACGCGTTCAACGTCAACGTCGGCGTGGTCGTGGACACTCACGTCGCGCGGTTGTCCGATCGACTAGGCCTGACGAAGGCGGGCACGCCGGAGAAGATCGAGCAGGACCTGATGAAGCTGGTGCCTCAGGACAACTGGGCGATGCTCAGCCACTGGTTGATCTGGCACGGCCGCCGTCGCTGCGCCGCCCGGAAGCCCGACTGCGCCGGATGCGAGATCCAATCGCTTTGCCCGTCGGCGGGCAAAACTTGATTGCCACAAGGGAGCACAAAGAACACAAAGAGGTGGCGATGAATTCCCGGCAGTTATTGCGGTTCGTGCTCTCGCCTGAAATGTCGATGATTGGCGCAGTCCCGACGCCGGTGGTGGTGGAACTGCAAGAGTTGTGCTCCCGAGGTTTCCCTTCCTTGGATGGCATGCCGACGACCAACGAAACCCGCGCATTCTCCTCTGAGTGCTTTGTGCCCTTTCGTGGCCTGGCAGCTCAGTTCGCACCTTGAAGACAACCTGGCTCCATCTCGATTCCGGCCCCGGCGCGCCTGCCTTCAACATGGCGTTCGACGATGCACTGCTCGTCCACGCCGCCGCCATCGGCGCCCCGGTGCTGCGCTTCTATGGCTGGACGGAACCCGCCGCGACGTTCGGTTACTTTCAGAAGATCGCGGACATCGAAGCCGCCACCCCGCTGCGACCGCTGATCCGCCGCCCTACCGGCGGCGGCCTCGTGCCGCACAACGCGGACTGGACCTACAGCCTGATCGTGCCGCCGGCGCATCCCTGGTATGAGCTGCGGGCGGAAGGGAGCTATGAGCGGATGCACCAGTGGTTGCAGGCCGCGTTTGCCAGACTGGGGCTCGCAACCGATCTCGCGCCCTGCTGCCGCAAGGAGATCCCAGGTCAGTGTTTCGCCGGCTACGAGAAACACGATCTGCTGCACCTGGGCCGCAAGCTTGCCGGCGCGGCGCAGCGGCGGAACAAGCTGGGGCTCCTGATCCAAGGATCGATCCAGCCCCCGCCCGCCGGGTGTACGCGGGAGGATTTTTGGCGGGCGATGATCCAGGCCGGGGAGGAGTTCACGGGCGAAGTAACGACGCCCTTCGAGCCGGACGGGTTGCTTCTGGCCGAAGCGAAGAAGCAGGCCGTCGCTCGATACGAAACCGACGCCCACAATCGCCGCCGTTGATCCGACGCGAGCACCGAATCGAGGTTGCGTCCGCGCGGACCTGCCGG
>DNDP01000433.1:0-649 GCA_003484235.1 Verrucomicrobiales bacterium | reverse complement strand
GAGCAGACCTCATCCCGGCACCGGCTCGCCAAACTCGCAGCTGTAGAGCTGGTGACACTTCGTGCATTCCGCCGTGTCGAGCGTCAGATCGGGCGCCCACGAATATACCTCGCCGCAGTGCTGGCAGGTCACCCGGTAGCCGCGCTTCGACTGCCGGTGCGCCTCCAGCGCCACCTGCGCAGGCGTCCGGAGATCACCCTCGAGCAGCAGGACCAGGTCGTCGGCTTCCGGCGCCGCCTTGGCCGAGAGCCGTGACGCCTGGGCAGCGACCACCGCCTCGAACGTGTTCCGCACGAGCCGGGCGTTGCCGAAATGCGCATCCCGTTCGCCGTGCAGATGGATGAAGTGATGAAGCAGCTTTTCCCGCAGGCCGGGCGTGAGCCGCAGGTCGCTGCGCCGGCAGATGCGCGCGAAGATGCGGCAGAGCTCCGCCGGGTGGTAATCGGGAAATCCGATATACCGAGTGAACCGGCTCTCCAGACCCGGATTCGAGTGGATGAACTTCTCCATCTCCTTCGGGTAACCGGCGACGATCACGATGAGGCGGTCGCGGTTGTCCTCCATCCGCTTGAGAAGCGTATCGATCGCCTCGCGGCCGAAGTCCTGGCCCGACTTTGCCAGCGTGTAGGCCTCGTCGATGAACAGGATG
>DNDP01000318.1:569-3518 GCA_003484235.1 Verrucomicrobiales bacterium | reverse complement strand
ACCATGAACTGGCAGGGCTCCATCCGCAGTTCCGCCGAGGCAGTCACGTTCTTTCCAGCCACAATGTCGGTGAATGTCCGGCGCAGGCCCAGCTGACGGAGCCTCGTGGCGGCGATCGGTTGTTCGCTTTCCGCGAAATTGGCCAGAACCAGCACGCTCTGCTCCTGGTGTTGTCGAAAATAGCCGAGGACATGCTCATTCCCAGTGTCGATGATCTCCGTTTCGGAGCGGGTGAAGGCGAAATTGTTCTGTCGAATCCGGGCGAGTTTCAGCATGCCGGCAAATATTCGCCCCTCCAAGGTGTCCGTCTTCAAACGTTGGTCCGCCTTGGCCCAGTCAAAAACAGCCCGGTGGACCCACCGCGTGTCGCCGCTCTTCTCGGGATCCTTTTCGTAGCTGTGGTCATTTAAGACGGCCAGTTCATCGCCGGCATAGATCAAGGGGATTCCGCCAATCGTAAAAATGACCCCGTAGAGCAGCATCATCCGGCGCACCGCCAGTTCGATCGCAGCGGGGTTTTTGTCGGCCAATGCCTTCTCCAGCCCCGCCAGCGAGGCACAGCTGCCGGAAATCCGGGCATCACCGGTCTTGGGATTCTCCTGAAACGGCAGGCCTTGGGCAAAACTCGCCGGATGACGGCCGGTATAGAACTCAATCAGAAACCGACGGTGTGCGGTCGGATCGAGTCCGATCTCAACTGCGTCATCGTTGGAGAACGTCCAGCCGATGTCATCGTGGCAGCGCACATAATTGACCCAGGCGCAGCCACCGGCGATGGCAAACCGCTTTTGCAGGCAGTGCTTGAGGAAGCCAGCCTTGCGTGTTGCCAACCCCTCCCACAGCAGCGCCATCAACAGCGGATTGTATGAGAGCTGGCATTCGTCGGGACTGATGTACCGGGCAACCTCGTCGGGATGAACAATCGCTTCTGACTTGAACACCATGGCCGGCGCGGCGATGGCGACCACGGCATTGAACGCCTGGATCAGCTGGTGTGCCTCGGGCAGATTCTCGCAGGAGGTGCCCATCTTCTTCCAAAGGAACGCCACCGCGTCGAGGCGCAGGATCTCGACTCCCTGGTTGGCGAGGAACAGTAGTTCTTCCGCCATCCGGTTGAACACGGCTGGATTCTCGTAGTTCAGGTCCCACTGGTAATTCTTGAAAGTCGTCCAGACCCACTTCTTGATCCGGCTGCGATAGGTGAAGCAGCCGGGATGTTCGTCGGGAAATACTGATTTGACCGTTTTCTCAAACTCATCGGGGATCGTGCGGTCATCAAACATCCGATAGTACTCCTGGCAATCGCGATCCCCCTCGAGAGCCTTTCGGGCCCACTCGTGTTCGTCGGAGGTATGATTGAAGACGAAGTCCAGGCAGAGGCTGATGCCGTGGTTGCGGAGATCCGCTGCCAGCGCGGCGAGCTGTTCCATGGTGCCAAGAGTCGGCTCCACGTGCCGGTAGCTGCTGATGGCGTAGCCGCCGTCGTTGTCGCCGGCCGGCGACTTGAACAGCGGCATGAGGTGCAGGTAGGTGACCCCCAGTTCCTTGAGGTAGGGAATCCGCGAATGCAGCCGCTCGAGATCCCCCGAGAACAGGTCCACATAGAGTATGTAGCCGATTATCCGGTGCGACTGAAACCACTGGGGATCGTTCTCGCGGATGGCATCCAGCGCCTTGAGTTCATCCGAGCGGTGGATCCACATCTCCGTGGCCCGTGTCAGCAGCCCCTCCAAATGGTAGAAGAAGTCGTAGTGGTCGCTGTAGAGCTGGTGCAGGAGCCGGAACAACCTGGGGAAGTGCCGCTCCAGCCGCTGCGAGTAGGCCTGCCAGTCCGCCTCCGGAATGTCCTTGAACCGTTCGCGGAGCCGGGGCTGCAGCCGGAGAAAAGAGGAGGAGCTGTGCCGGTCAAACCAGGTGGTGTCGGAGCTGTCTTTCATGAAATTTGAACTGCCATCATTCGGCCGGCGGGCCGCTGAACCGGTGATGATTGATTCCCTCGATGATCCCGGCGGCGGCCCGTGCCTCCGCGAAGTAGACGCGCTTCATCGATCGCAGGCCCTCCATTTCAGGCGCGTGATTCGCCACCACCACTCCCCGGCTCAGACCGTTGAACATGTCGAGGTCATTGCCGGTGTTGCCGCACACCAGCGTGTTGTGCAGGGGTATCGACCACTTGTTGCCGATGTACCGAACCGCTCGTCCCTTTGAGGCCCTTCGCGGCAGAATGTCGAGGAATGCCTGCTGTGTCAGAACGATGTTCACCTGGGTGGCGACGCGTCCCAGCGTCTTCCGGATTCTCTCCACATCCAAGGTCGGGTCATGGATGTAGTATGAGATCTTGAAGTCGTTCTGATTGTCCGCCTCCTGCTCCTCCAGCGCCTTCAACTCCGCCAACCGTTCCCGCACCTGATCCGGGTTCCACTGATGTCCGATATGCTTCTGCCAGCCCTTGTCCAGGCCCCCGTCCGATGGTGACCCGTAAAGTATGCTCGATCCCACCCCGGCAATGACGATGTCCGGCGTTGAAATCCCATGTTTGGTCAGCGCCTCCTCAACCAGCGCCACGGACCGGCCGCTGGCCACCGTAAAGACAAACTCATTGCCCCGTCCGGCGAGCAGCTTCTGGAGTTCGGCCAGTCCCTCGTTCTGCCCCTTGGCGTCAATCATCGTGCCATCGATGTCGGCCACCAGCATGCGTTCGGCCTGCTTGAGGCGTTCGTGAAGGGCAGGGTTGCGGGAAGGGACCTTGCGGCTGGCCGCCTTGGCGTTGCGCCGGTTCTCCTGTACCAGTTTCAGGTAGTTCTCCACGTGTTTGTCCCAGCTGTAGTGCTCCCGCACCCGCCGGATGCCCGTGTGCGACATCTTCTGCCACAGTTCGGGATCCGTGAGGATCTTCTTCAGTGCCTTCTGGATCGCGGACGTCTCGGTCGGTGGGACCAGGATTCCGCT
>DNDP01000318.1:0-281 GCA_003484235.1 Verrucomicrobiales bacterium | reverse complement strand
GGCACCTCCCATTCGGCGTCGTGCTTCTTGGGAATCGCGAGCCGGCCGTAGAGGTTGTACTTGTCCATCAGCAGGAGGATCTCCGTCAGCACGTCCTTCTCGCCCGCAGGCATGTCGGCGATGTCCTTGCGGATGCCGGCGAAGATCGCGAGGTTGGCCATCGCCTGCAGTTCGCGATCCGTGCCGTAGGCATGGATGAGTCCGTCGATGTTCTTCTTCCTGTCCGGGCGGCAGATGGTGAGAATCACCGGCCGATCGGGATGGGAAAAGAACTTCTCCAG
>DNDP01000192.1:3341-3563 GCA_003484235.1 Verrucomicrobiales bacterium | reverse complement strand
AGGCTCAGCTCCCGAGCGCTTCCCCTTCCCCCTCACCCCGGCCCCCTGCCCCTTCGAAGGGGCGAGGGAGAGGTCGTTCGGGGAAGTTGACGCAATTGGACCGCTCGGGTTGGACGACGCACTGGTGCCGGGAGGCCGAAGTTTCACCTCCAGGATGTGCTCGCGGTAGCGGCGGCCGTTGCAGGCCGGGCATTTGATGAACACGTCGCTCAGGAACTGCAT
>DNDP01000192.1:2870-3129 GCA_003484235.1 Verrucomicrobiales bacterium | reverse complement strand
ACACGTCGCTCAGGAACTGCATTTCGATCTTCTCGAAGCCGGCGCCGCGACAGCGATCGCACTGGCCCTGCGCGGAGTTGAAGCTGAACGCGCTGGCGTTGAAGCCGAGCCGCTTCGCCTGCTCGGTCTGTGCGAACAATTCGCGAATGTCGTCGAAGGCACCGATGTAGACCGCCGGATTCGAGCGCGGCGTCCGGCCGATTGGCGATTGATCGACCAGCACAAGGCGCTCGACCGATTCGTACCCGTGAATCTCTGC
>DNDP01000192.1:2373-2646 GCA_003484235.1 Verrucomicrobiales bacterium | reverse complement strand
GGGCCACCGGCACCGGCGTTTGGCTCGTCGCCCTCGCCACCGTTGTCCTCCTGGTCGGCGTCCTTGTCGCGACCGGCTGAAAGTTCCTCCTGCTGTCCGAGTTTCTCGGCCAAAACGGGCAGCAGGACATCGCGTACCAAGGTCGTCTTGCCCGAGCCACTGACGCCGGTGATGCAGACGAGGCGTCGCAGGGGAATCTCAACCGCCAGATCGTGCAGGTTGTGCTTGTTCGCGTTGCGAACAACGAGCGTGGCAAGGTAGGACAGGCTTCCA
>DNDP01000192.1:0-2166 GCA_003484235.1 Verrucomicrobiales bacterium | reverse complement strand
GACAGGCTTCCAGCCTGTCCCGGCGACTGCGAGCGGGTGCCGCCGTCCATTGACCCGTTCGCAAACAGAGCATCGTCTTTTGGCAGTCGCGCCGCCGATGCATCAACCTTCTCGGACAGGCCCCTCGCCACGGACTTTCGATCAGCACGCTCGCTGACGCTCGCGGGTGCCAGGCTGGAAGCCTGTCCTGCGACGGGGCGTCGTTCCGGCACTTCGATTGTGCGGCGGCCGCTCAGGTACTCGCCGGTGAGGGTGTCTTTGGCTCTCAGAATCTGCGCGAACGTTCCCTGAAACACGACCTCACCACCGCTCTCGCCGTGGCCGGGACCGAGATCGACGATCTGGTCGGCCGCGCGCATCACGCCTTCCTCGTGCTCAACAACGACGACCGTGTTGCCGGCATCGCGCAGTCCTTCGAGGATCTTCACCAGTCGCGCGGTGTCACGCGGGTGCAGGCCGACGCTGGGTTCATCGAGCACGTAGAGCGTGTTCACCAGGCGCGAGCCGAGGCATGAAGTCAGATTCACCCGTTCCGTCTCCCCGCCGGACAGTGATCGCGTAGGACGATCGAGCGTGAGATAGCCGAGGCCGATTTCGCTGAGGTAAAACAACCTGTTCCGGACCTCGCCGAGGACAAGGCCGAGCGGTTCGTTCGGTTTCGGTCGGTGCCTGGCGATCAACTGGTCGATCACGGCCAGCGCATCGCGGACCGGCAGACGATAGAAGTCAGGCAGGGTCATCCCGCCAGCAGCAGCATCTGGAAGGGCGGATTCATCCGACCCGAGCCGCGAAGTCATCGCAGATGCAACCGGGCGGTCGATGCCGTCCTTCCCGTTTCGCTTGCTCGGATCATTGTCCAGGATTAATCGATACAGCAGCGCCTCGTTCTGCAGCCGGTTGCCCTGGCAGCCGCCACACAGCACGTAGGCGCGATACTTTGAGAGCAGCACCCGCACGTGCATCTTGTAGGCCTTGGATTCGAGCCAGCGGAAGTAGCCCTTTACGCCGTACCACGCGCGTGGCCACTGATGCTCGCGATCCTTGCCGTAGCCTTCATCGCCATCGATCACCCAACGCTGGATCTTCTCGGGCAGCTCCCGAAACGGCACGTCCATCGGGATCTTTCGCGCCTTGCAGAACTTCGCCATGTCCTTCTGCGACTCCGCGCCGGTGCCGGTCCGCCAGGGTTTGACGGCACCGCCCGCGAGCGTCAACGAGCGGTCGGGTAGCGCGAGATTGTAGTCAATCTGGATCACGCGACCGAAGCCCTTGCAGGTCGGGCAGGCGCCGAGCGGGTGATTGAAGCTGAACAACGCGGGCGTCGGTTCGCGGTATTCAAGATCGCAGCCGGCACAGTGAAAGTGCCGGGAGAAATGCTGCCCGTGTTCGAGGGCGACCGACCCGTCGGCCGCGCGGTCGCCGAGCCGGTGGACCGTGAGCCGGCCTTTGCCGAAATGATACGCCTGCTCGCACGCTTCGGCGAAGCGGGCGCGATTGCCATCGTCGAGGCGGATCCGATCCTGAATGACCGTGAGCGACTCAGGGGACTGACGACCAAAGTGGTCCGTCGCCTCTTCCAGTCGGAGAATCTGTGCACGCAGGACAGGCATCGTGCCGGACTTCGAGCACGCGGCTGCGGTGCGATACTCGTGGGTGGTGGTTTCTCTGAGCGCATGCTCCCCGGCTTCGACAAGGTCTCCGGTGGAAGCACGTGCACGGGCTTCGACATGGACAGGCAGGATGCCTGTCCTACTTAGCAACCGTTGGTAGCCCTGTTTCTCGATCAGTGAGAGCGACTCCTTCAACGAGAGCTTCTTCGAGAGTGGCAGATCAAAGGTGATGAGGAATTCGGCATCCGGCCAGGCGACAGGAATGTCGGCATTCCTCACCAGTGCCCACACCCGCTGGGGCGTTTCCTTGACCACCGGTTGACCGCATTGGCGGCAGTGCAGCGTCGCCAGCAACGGCCACACTTGTTTCATGTGCTCGTTGATCTCGGTCATCGTGCCGACCGTCGAGCGGGTCGTTTTGACGGCGTTGCGCTGTTCGATGGCGATCGCCGGAGGGATGCCCTCGATGGCGTCCACCTGCGGCTTGTCCATGCGATCGAAGAACTGCCGGGTGTAGGGCGAAAAGGTTTCAATGTAGCGCCGCTGGCCTTCGGCG
>DNDP01000014.1:557-2848 GCA_003484235.1 Verrucomicrobiales bacterium | reverse complement strand
CGACCTTCACCATGGCCGATGGCTACGCGGTGAACCTATTCGCCTCCGAGCGCGAGGAGGTCGTCAATCCGGTGCAGTTCGCGTGGGACGAGCGCGGCCGTCTCTACGTCGCCTGCTCGCCGTCCTATCCGCAGACCTTCGCCGCCGCGCCACCGATGGATTACATCGTCGTGCTGCACGACACCGACGGCGACGGCGTGGCGGACCGTTCGTGGCGGTTCGCCGAAGGGCTGACGATGGTGCAGGGCCTTGAAGCCGGCCCGGGCGGGCTCTATGTCTGCGACTTTGATCAACTGCTCTTCCTCACCGATTCCGATGGCGACGGCCGTGCGGATGGACGGCGCGTGATCTTTTCCGGTTTCGGCATCGGCGACACCCATCAGCTGATCAATTCCATCTCGCACGGGCCCGACGGCAGCCTGTGGTTCACGCAGGGGCTGCATGCCATGTCGGTGGTGGAGACGCCGTGGGGGATCGCGCGGCTCGATCGCGCCGGCGTGTGGCGGTTGCGGCCGCGCACGCTGCGGCTCGATGGCTACTTCGGCGGCGGCATGGCGGGCGCCAACTGCTGGGGAGTGGTCGCCGACGACTTCGGCCAGATTTTTCACAAGTCCGGCGACCGACCACACGGCTACTGGACGGTGCCGGGAATGATCCGCGGCGCCGATCCGCAGGGGAGCAGCTCGCGCGAACAGGCCAACCAGTCCTACGCCAACTCGCCGCAACAATATCACTCCGTCGGACCGTTGTTCGAGACGTCGCCCAAGACCACGTCGATCGACATCATCGGCACGCGCGCCCTGCCGGAGGAGATCCAGGGCACGGCGTTGATCGGCGGCTACTTCGGCTCAGTGATCGAGCTGCATCGGCTGCACGACGCCGGCTCGGGCTTCCGCAGCGAGCAGTTGCCCAAGCTGATGCGCTCGTCGAACAACGCCTTCCGGCCGGTCGATGTCAGCGTCGGCCCCGACGGCGCGCTCTACCTCGCCGACTGGTACAACCCGGTCATTGGCCACTACCAGGCGAGCTACGCCGATCCGAGGCGCGACAAGACCCACGGCCGCATCTGGCGCATCACGGCGAAGAATCTGCCGCCGGTGAAACAGCCCGATCTCGCGGCGATGAACACCGGCCAACTGCTCGAGCAGCTCCGGTCGCCCGAGCGCTGGACGCGGTATCAGGCGAAGCGGCTGCTGTTCTACCGGCCGACGGACGAAGTGCTCGCCGCTGCCGATCGCTGGGCCGCTGGTTTGGCGTCGGACGATCCCGATCGCGGGCGCCTGTTGCTCGAAGTGGCCGGTCTGTTTGAGGCGCACGAATCACCCCGCCCGGCGCTGCTGAACGAGCTGCTCGCGGCGAAGGACTTTCGCGTGCGCGCCTACGGCGCGCTGTTGCTGGGGCCCTGGCACGGTGCGCTCGACCGACCGTTGGACGTCCTGCAACGCACCGTCCTCGATGAACATCCGCGCGTGCGACTGTGCGGGGTCGTTTCGGCGAGCTACTTCAGGCAGCCGGACGCCGCCGCCATCGCGAGCGGGGTTCTGAACCGCGAGATGGATCCCTTCCTCACCTACGCGCTGCACCAGTCGATGCGTGCGCTCGAGCCGGTCTGGAAACCGGCGCTGGCGGACGGTCGGTTGCAGACCGGGACCGCGAAGCAGTTGGATTACCTCCGCGAACTGGCCGGCTCCGTGCCCGAGCCGCCTTCGCCCGGTGAGGAGCTTTACAGCATGGCGTGTCTGGCGTGCCATCAACCGGGAGGCAGGGGATTGCCCGGCGTCTATCCGCCGCTCGCCGGCTCGGACTGGGTGAAGGGCGACCCCGACCGGTTGATCAAGATCATCCTCCACGGCCTGACCGGTCCGGTGACCATCAACGGCGAGCCGTTCGCGACCACCGCTCCGCTCGACATGCCGGCGATGGGCGGTCTGACCGACGAACAGATCGCCGACGTGGTGACCTACGTGCGCGTCGAGTTCGGCGGCGCCGAAGCGGTGACGCCGGCCCGGGTGAAGGCACTGCGTGCTGCCTCCGGTAACCGCGAGCTGCCATGGCGCGAGGCGGAGCTGCGCACTCCCTAGCAAAGCGTAGGAGCCGACGTGAGGAGGCTCTAACTTCGTGAGGCGTCTGAGGAAGTCAGAGTCTCGTCACCTCGACACCTACGGGGCGGAAACGCATCTGCGTGATCCGTGACAGCGGCGCGAGTTTCCCATCGGCAAAGGACCATCAGTTCGTCTAGTTTCGTTCCGCCGGATGACCAAACCGATCATTGCCATCACCATGGGCGACCC
>DNDP01000014.1:0-228 GCA_003484235.1 Verrucomicrobiales bacterium | reverse complement strand
GCCGTGATCGACGCCGATGGTCTGACACCTCCCAGTCGCGTGCAGGGGCCCAGTGTTGTCGAGGTTTCGACGTCGGTCTTTGCCCAGTTGCAGCCCGGGAAGGTCAGTGCCTTCACCGGCGCCGCGAGCTTTGCCTACATCAACCGCGCCATCGACGCCGCGCTTGCCGGCCACGTGGCGGCCGTCACCACCGCGCCGATCAACAAGGAGGGCCTTCGACGTCGATGC
>DNDP01000245.1:3219-3483 GCA_003484235.1 Verrucomicrobiales bacterium | reverse complement strand
CTGTTCGCCGCCGGAAAGCTGGACGGGATAGTGGTGCAGCCGACCCCCGAGTCCGACAAGGGCAAGCAGTTCGCGCGCGTCGTCCGCCGCGTGGTTGCCCCCGCGCAGTTCGAGTGGGACCATCACGTTCTCCAGGGCCGTCAGCGTGGAAAGGAGCTGGAAGTTCTGAAAAACAAAACCCACCGATTCATTGCGGACCCGGGCGCGTCCGTCCTCGTTGAGTCCGGCGAGATCCGTGCCGTCGATCGTTACCCGGCCGGAGGA
>DNDP01000245.1:2629-2966 GCA_003484235.1 Verrucomicrobiales bacterium | reverse complement strand
AGGGTGGTCTTCCCGCTGCCGCTCGGCCCAACGATGGCGCAGGTGTTGCCCGGCTGAAGCGCGAAGGAAACTTCGTGCAGCACGGTCAGGGGTCCGCCGGCGGCGGGATAGGTGCGGGTCAGTTGCTGAACGTCGAGGATGCTGCGATGCGACACGCGGGATGTTTTCCACGGGAAGGCGGGGAGGTCAAACGCGGCGTGGCCGGAACCGCCGGAAACTGACAAATGCCTTGCTGGGATTGCGGAGGCGCCCGCATGATCCGACCCCGCCGGGGGGCCCGTAGCTCAGCGGTTAGAGCAGACGACTCATAATCGTTTGGTCCTCGGTTCAAATCCGA
>DNDP01000245.1:2169-2369 GCA_003484235.1 Verrucomicrobiales bacterium | reverse complement strand
GCAAACCTGCCAGCCGATCGACAAGCTTCACCGATTCCGGCCACGCAATAAGTGGAGGACGAGAATTCCCACCGCGGCGACGCTCCCCGCAACCACGGCCGCCGCGAGAATCTGGAGCGCCCGGGACTCCCAACCGGGCTGGCGAAGAATGCCGCTTCCGACCGCAATGCCGAGGGCGAGGGGGATCAGTGCGGGCCAGG
>DNDP01000245.1:0-1946 GCA_003484235.1 Verrucomicrobiales bacterium | reverse complement strand
GGATCAGTTCGGGCCAGGAAAGGCTCCGCTTGGGGTTGGATGTGTTCATGGGGTTTGCCGGGTTGCTGATTTGTTCGATGCTTTCTCCGCGGTGGCCATGCGGAGCCCACCAGCTCTGCAATTCCTGCCGCCGATCCTCGCCCCGGGCGGCGGGAAGGCACGCGAGGACGATTCCCTGTATCGGGCTGATTCGAGCCGCTTGGCTGCAACCAATCACTTCGAAGCCTCGCGGGCCCTCTGGTTCCAATATCTCAGTTCGCGCTTCTGCTGCTTGATCTCGCCCTCGAGCCGTTTGATCTCCGCCGCCATGTCGCGATCGAGTTGTTGATACTGCTTCACCAGCTTCTGGCTGGCCTGCTGGAGCTGGGCCACCTTGGGCCGCATCTGATTCATTTTCGCTCCGACCCGCTGGGCGCCTTCATTGTAGGTACGGGCCGCCTCCTTCCAGCTTTCCGCCGCGGCGTTGTAGTGCCGGGTGGCCTCCCGATTGTACTGAATGCTCTTCTCGGTGTGTTCGAGGATCGCGCTCGGTCCGTAGCCGGCGAGGTCCAATGCGGCCCAGACCAAGCCAACGGGCGCCGCCACGATTCCAGTAAGGGTCTTCGCCCCTTCGTTCAGCAGCTGGCCGCCCGTGTTGGCGTTCGGGTCGTTGATGAACTGGGTCCCCTTGATGGCAACGCTGATTACCGCGGTGGTCTTGCCCACCACGCCCGCCACGGTTGAAGCGGCCTCGGATGCCTTGGCCCCGGTCCGCGCATAGCGGATCAGCGCGACTTCCTCGCTGGCGCCGGCAGCGATGCCCGCGGCGTCGCTCACGTTGCCCACGGCATCTACGCCGTCGAGTCCGCTCGGATCGTGGTAGCGGACCGGATTGTTCTGCACATAGGCATAGGGGTTCAACATCGCCGGCCGCCCCACGAGTGCGGCGACGCCCGCGTCCGATCCTCCGCCTCCCGCGTATTTCGGATCGGCCGTTGCAAATCGAGCCAGTGCGCCGGCCAGGTAGCGCGCCTCCAGGTAATGCAGGCCGCTCTCCCGGTCCCGCTCCTTGCGGGTGAACCCATAGTGCGCCGCCACATCGGACAATCGATGAACATGCCGGATGCCTCCAAACGGATGGTGGGCTGTTTCCTCGACGAGTTTGCCGGTCGCGTCGGTGACGGTGCTGGACGACCCCAGGTGGTCCTCGTGGTAATAGAGAATCTGCAGCGCGGGGTCCGGCATGGTCAGTTCAGCCGGTTGGTCGCTCCGGATGAAGATGGCTTCGCCTGGGGCCAACGTTGACGGCAGGTCAGGCGGAATCATGGGTAGACCGGCAAGCGCAGCGGACCAGCGGCCCGTCCCGGCCTCGAAACGCCAGACGGTCACCGACTCCGGGCGGTTGACGGGCCAGGCCAGCAAGCCAGGTACGGCAACGAAACGTTCGCCCGCCGGCGCGCTGATGGCGGCAGGTTCCCGGCTCGCACCCGTGATGGCCAACCACGCATCGGCAACGGCCCGAATCCACAGCACTGTCCCGGCGGGGATCACCTCACCCGGCGCCACCGCGACGAAGCGGCCGGAGACCAGATCCCACCGCAGGGCCGACCCGATCACGGGATCCAGTAGGGGAAAACTGGCACCCTCCACCGCGAAGGAAACCAGGTTCCAACCGATGTGCAGGCGCAGCCGCTGAACGCGACGACTGGCTGACAGTGAGCCGGTGATCTTGGCGACGCGTGAATCGCCATTGAACACGTATTTCACCGGCTGATCATGCTCGCGCACCTCAAAGTGCCGGCCGGGATAGCTGGTAGCGGCAGATGCAGCGCCCGGCGCGGTAGGTTGCTGGCCGGGCTCACCCTGCTTCCAGTGAACCCGCTTGAGGATCCGCCGGCCGGTGAAGTCATAGCGGTATTCAGCCCGCATCGAGTCGTCCTCGAGCCCCACCAACCGGTCGCGGAAGT
>DNDP01000050.1:2550-2742 GCA_003484235.1 Verrucomicrobiales bacterium | reverse complement strand
GAAGGACACCGGTTCTCGCTACGGAAGATTCACGCCTCCATCGCCATGGGCCGCAATGCCTACCAGTTCGCTTCGGAAGCCATGCCTGAAGTGGTCGGCCTCGCCACCGACGCCCTCTCGATGCAGGCGGCGATGATCCTCCTGACCGGCAGGACGGCGGAAGCCGTGATGAACGATGTGGCGCGCATCCAT
>DNDP01000050.1:1073-2347 GCA_003484235.1 Verrucomicrobiales bacterium | reverse complement strand
GAAGGTTTCATCGCCTCTGCCGAGGAGGCCAAGACCATGTCCGGAGCGTTGACGGAATTGAAGGTGATCACGGCCCGGGCCGGGTTCAACGCGCAGGAGCGGATCATCCGCCTCGAGCAATTGGTCCGACAGCAGGTCCCCGCCCGACTGGAACTGGATGCGCAGCTCAAGAACATGCATGCCGCCCTCGGTCGTTACCGCGCGGCGACCGCCCGTGGGCTTCGTCTGCTTGAGGACCGCAACCGGTTCCGCCAGCAGACCGCCGCCCAGATCCAGACCTACCGCTACAAGGACATGGCCTTCCGGCTCTTCCGGAGTGATGCCCTCCAGAAGTACCGCGCCCAGTTCGATCTGGCCGCCCGCTACGCCTATCTCACTGCCAAAGCCTACGATTACGAAACCTGTCTGGCTCCGAATGACAGCCGCGGTCCCGGCAGCGCCTTCCTCACCTCCATCATCCGTTCCCGCTCCCTGGGACGGTTCTCCAACGGCGTGCCCCTGCCCGGCGGTGGCACGGGTGACGCCGGTCTGGCCGATCCCCTGGCCCGCATGAGCTCCAACTGGAACCTCGTCCTCAAGGGCCAGCTGGGCTTCAACAATCCCCAGACCGAGACCGGTCGCTTCTCCCTCCGCAGCGAACTCTTCCGCGTCCTCACCGGCTCCAGCGGCAGCCAGCGCTGGCGCGAAACCCTCCAGCGCCACGTCGTCCCCAATCTGCTCGTCATGCCCGAGTTTCAGCGGCACTGCATCCCCTTCAGCCCCACCCAGGCCACCGAACCGGCGATCGTCATCCCCTTCGCCACCACCATCAACTTCGGGCTGAACTTTTTCGGCTGGCCGGCAGGCGGCGGGGACAACGACTACGACTCGACCAAGTTCGCCACCAAGGTCCGCTCGGTGGGCGTCTGGTTTGCCAACTACAACAACCTCGGCGGGGGCATGATCAACACCCCGCGCGTGTATCTCGTGCCCGTGGGCATGGACGTCATGCGCGCGCCCACCCAGGGCAGTTCCTTCATCCGCGAGTGGCGCATCCTCGACCAGGCCCTCCCGGTTCCCTTCCCCCTGAGTCCCGGGGCGTTGAACAATCCCAACTGGATCCCGATCAATGACACGTTGTCGGAGGACTTCGCGGCCATCCGCCGGTTCGGCCGGTTCCGCGCCTTCCATGACAGCGGCAATTTCAATCCGGCGGAGACCATCACCGACAGCCGGCTCATCGGCCGCTCGGTCTGGAACACCCGCTGGTTGCTGATCATCCCCGCGGGCACCCT
>DNDP01000050.1:0-908 GCA_003484235.1 Verrucomicrobiales bacterium | reverse complement strand
ATCCCCGCGGGCACCCTGCACACCGACCGCAATGAGGGCATCCAGCGTTTCATCAACGGCGCCGTCCGTCCCGACGGCACCCGCGACGGCAACGGCGTCTCGGACATCAAGATCTTTTTCCAGACCTATGCCTATTCGGGGAACTGAGCAGGGCCTGCCAGTACCCCGGTTCAGCGGTCGCAATGACGGTCCCCTGCAAGGGCCCACCGGTCGTCATGAAAGTCGAAAGACTCGCACTGGTTGTCGCTCCCGGCCTGCTCCTGGGCGGGGAACTCTTCGCGGCTGAATCGACGGAGGCGGCGCGCATCACGACGACCGTGTTTGTGAATCCCTATTTCGAGATTCGGGAACATGACCAGCCCGTGAAACACGTCTACAACAATGACACGCGGGTGGCGCGGATCACCGGGACCTTGAGGGAAGGTGCGCGCATTCAGCGGCTCCGGTTGCGGCACGGATGGAATGTTTGCGGCGTCATGGTCGATGGGGCATCGGTGCCGGATCACCCGGCGATCGTCGCCGCCTTTCGATGGATTCCGGCAGCGAGCAATTACGAGGCGGTGGTCGCGGGCGCACCGCTTGCCGCCGGCACCGTTCTGTGGATCAAAACGGGCGAGGATGTCGTGGTCAGCTTCATCGGCGACTACGCGGACGAGCCGCCCTCATCCGTTGCAGCGGGCGAGAATCTGGTCAGTGCCGGGTTGCAAGTGACACCGCTGTCGCTGCCGGCGGGGGTGGCGGCGTGGAAATTCGACGCCGTAAAACAACGTTGGCTCGCCAGCCTGCCCGGGGATCTTGCCGCGATCGACGAACTGCCGCCGCAGCTCGCGCCCGGCGAGGCCATTCTCGTTCATGCCACCGAAGCGGGGGAATTCCCGGCACCGGATGCGGGGTTTCGACTGGACGCA
>DNDP01000106.1:3616-6744 GCA_003484235.1 Verrucomicrobiales bacterium | reverse complement strand
CTCATTCGCCCGACCGAAGGAACTTCTTCCCTCCTGCAAGGCGATCTGGTCCATTGGCACTGCCAGGACCCGAGAGCACCAAACGTCACCGTTCCAAATGCATGGGAATCGGGTCTGGTCCACCGGCGGGAGATTCAGTATCAATTCGTCGAGCTCCTGGACATCCTGCTGGGCAGCTTGTGCCGGGAACCGATTACGGATCCAATCCAACGTTGAGGAACCATATGAAGCGCCTCCAATCCTGGTACTCCGCCCTGCTGTTTGTGATCCTTTGGCCTTCGCCGGGATTTGGCGGAGATCCCTCCCCTTCCCCGTTGCCGCTTGCCGTTCTCGAATTTCATGCCGCCAAGGAGTTGGAACCGGACTTCGGCCTGAACGCAGCCACCCTGCTGAACGCAATGCTGTCCGCCGAACCCGACCTATGGCTCGTCGAGCGGGCGGAACTGGACAAGGTGATCAGCGAACAGGAGCTCGGGCTTGCCGGCAACGTAACCCCGGAGACCGCGGCCAGAGTTGGCCAACTTACCGGCGCCAAGGTGCTCGTTACCGGTCGCGTCTTCCGGGCGGGGAAGGAAACCGTCCTCGTAACCAAAATAATCGGCACTGAAACCGGCCGTGTCTTCGGTGAAATTGCCAAGAGCGCCGGAAGCGCAAATGCTTCCGACCTGGTCAACGAGCTGGCCGCAAAGGTAGCGGCGACGCTCAGGGCCCGGCGGGATTCGCTGGTCGCCGTCACGATCAACCGCGATGACCGGCTGGCCGCCGTCAAATCGAAGCTGCCGGAGGGTCCCCGCCCCACCGTTCGCGTCAACATTCCGGAGCGCCACTTCGGGGCGCCAGTCGTCGATCCCGCCGCGGAAACCGAGGTCATCCGCTGGCTGACCAGCTGTGGGTTTGCCGTCCTGGATGCGAAGGCAAAGGAGACGCCTGACTTGGAGATTGTCGGCGAGGCGTTCAGCGCATTCGCCCTCCGCAAGGGGAACATGATTTGCTGCCGGGCGCGGGTGGAGATCAAAGTCACCCGCACCACGGATCAACGGGTCATGTTGTCAGACGCCCGGGCGGGCATGGCGGTGGACATCGCGGAACAGACCGCCGCGAAGGAGAGCCTAATGGAAACGACAGCCATGCTGATGGAGCGGATAATTACCCAGCTTTCCAATTGATCAGCTGGCCAGCACCGCAGGCCGAGCGGCCCGAGCCATACGTTGAACCGGCCACATGCCGGCGAACCCGAAAAGAGCGGAAGCATAAGCAACCTCCAATATGAACACCAGATCGCAACCCCTGACCCTCGCCGCTCTGCTCGCTTTGCCCCTGCTCGCCGGGTGCTCCAAGGACTCCGCGGTGGAGGGCGAGGCGAGTCACGACAGTGAGCTGCGACCGATCACCGAGGATGGCGTCCTTGCCCGGACTTCACCTCCTGACTACCAGCGCCGTCCCAGGCAGTCGCCGGCGGCGTCCGTCCAGCATCCACCGATGGAGGCCTATTTGAGACGGAGTTCCAGGACGCTGCAGCCGAAGGCCATCGTCTTTCCCGACATCAAGCGAACTCTTTACAATGCAAGCCCGGCGGGAGCCAACCGGGGAACCGAATACTCCCATTTTCATGTCAACTCTCCCGACTGGCTGGGGGTTGCCTCGGACGACCGGACCGTCTGGGTCTATACACGCCACACGTTGACCGCCAATTCCTACCTTTTCGAGCGGACCCCGGGCCGGCAAGGAAACCGGCTTCTGCCCGACCAGGCCAACAATCAGTCCAGCGTGTTTGGTCTCTGGACCCTGGAGCCGGCGTCAGGCCGCGTGCAGTACGAAGTGCTTCCGCTGCCTTCCGTACAGATGGGCGCCGGTCACCCTATGTCACAGCTGGCCGTCACACCATCCCACCAGTTCATGATCGCTGGCAACCAGCTGGTCCGTCGCGACCGTCGCGACGGCAGGTTCCAGGCAGTTCCCATCGCCGGCAGCGGCATGAGCCTTCAGGTCCTGGACGACGGACAACTGTATGCCGTCAGCGGGGACTCGATCCTCCGTTTCAATATCCAAGACATGTCTGCGACCGTCCTGGCCAGCACCCGTCGCAATCCAGCGGTCCACCCATTGGATCGCGTGGGGCGCTACGACTCCGGCATGGTCTGGCCCGGCAAGGATGGCTCGCTTCGGGTAGGTTCACTGAGGGACCGAACCACCGTCGTCCATGAACTGAGCGCCGATGGCTCCAAAGCAAGGGAGGTTGTGCGGTTGGAGAGGGTCGTGCCTGCGCCAAGGGTCACCGCAGGACACGCCATGTTTCAATCGGGAAACGCCACTGAGGCCGGCGCCTGGCTGGCGCTGCCCCACGATTCGGACAACCTCGAGATTGCCATGGTTCATGGCGTCGAACTCATGCTCCACCTGCCTCACCTGCTTGCCCAGGATGGGAACATCATGGCCAGGTGGTTCGCTCCTCCCGGCCTCCAGGCCGCAGCGGGGCAGATTACAGAATTGGCGGAAGGCTTCCTTTTGCTGGCGCCGTCTGCCCCTTACCTCGCAAAATCGGACATCCCGGCTTCCGCCTTCATCTCCTCAACGCGACAGGAGGTGCTGGCCTATTTCGACTTTCAACGCGCGGGCGCCGCCGTGTTTCCGGTTTCCTACCCGCAACTGCCGGCTCAAGTCGGACCTGCCACCTCCCGAGCCGGCGAAGACCGAATCGTCCGGCTGGCTGCGGGTGTCGCCCTGCTTCGACCAAGTGAAACAGGTTGCTGGTTCCTGCCGTACTCCGAGTTCGAGGAAGAGGCCCGGACACTGGCCCGGCAGTCCCCGCAGAAGTCTCGCCCGCAACCGATGGATGACCGCTCCAAGCGCCAACTCAACCTTGAGCTGATGGCGAAACGCGTCCCATCGGAGCCTGGTCAACCACGCACCGAGCAGGAACTCAGGGCCGTGATGAGCAGCCGGGCGTCGATCGAGCAGAACATCGGCATGATTGACCACAATGGCAATCTGACGGTCGATGGGGATGAAGGGAAGTTCATCGACTTGAACCGCGACGGTCAGATTGACGCGCAGGAGACGGAGAACCTGCGTTTCGTCAGCCAGTTGTTGGCGGGCCGAGTTGTCGCGACGGCGGACCGCAACCGCAG
>DNDP01000106.1:398-3452 GCA_003484235.1 Verrucomicrobiales bacterium | reverse complement strand
GCCGAGTTGTCGCGAAGGCGGACCGCAACCGCAATGGCCGCCTGAACCAGGCCGAGCTGCAGGCGGCGATGGAGCGGTGGCACGACCTGCCGCAGGAGGAAAAGATGGCCTATCCCCGTTTCGACCAACTGGCGGCCGCCGACGAGAACCGCGACGGAGAATTAACAGCGAACGAGATTGGCGATTTCCTGGCTGACCAGTCCGCCGAGAGGCTGACTCGCCCCAGACCTCCAGCCGCCGTTCCTTCCCGACCAGCCAACACCCAAAATCAGCGCTGAAGCCTCGGCCACCCACCCACCGACAGCGCAAGGTTGATATGCAATCCTCAAGCGGAGCCCCGCATCAATGCCCGCGGAGCGGCCACACTTTCGCGGCAATCACCGCCTCGTTGGGACTCGCTGCTGTCTGCGGCTGTTCCCAAAGTCCCGAATCCATCGACTCGGCGGAGCCGACTCCGGCCATGGAGAGGACAGCGGAACTTGAACGAAGCCCAACGACCAACCGCGAGGCCTACACGCACGTTGGCGGCGTGCTGAAGGCGAGCAATGTTCCGCTGCCAGAGCATCGTCTGCTGCTGTTCGAACGGAGCATGTCAGCAAAAGCGGCATTTGTTCCGGCCGACCAATTCAAGATTGGCCGATACACGTGGCAGGGATGGGACGCCAGCGGTGATCAAGTCTGGATCTACGCGGATGTGGAAAGCCAGGGATTTGCCCACAGATACAACGGGAGGGTTCATCAATACACCGGAGAGGCGTGGCCGTGCCTCATGAAGTTGAACCCGACCAGTGGCGAAGGGACGACGCGCATTCTTCCCTGGCAGTCTGCTCCCAGAACCCAGGACTACCGGGTGCCAACGAACCAGCTCGCGGTGACCCGTGATTTCGTGTTCATCCATCATATGGGAGTCTTGCACCGCTTTCCGCTGGCAGGAGGTGACGCCGCGGAAGTGCCCTTGCCCGGCGGTGAACCTTTCAGGCTACGCAACGTCGGCGGGCGGCTGCTGGCATCCAGCGAAACGACCCTGCTGCACATTGACGGTGATTCACTGATGATCGATGTGCTGGTCAGCACACGACGGCGCCCAGCCAAGCTTCCTGCGGACAATGCGGTCGCCCTCGAAGGTTCACCATGGTTGGGCGACGGTGGCCGGATCCGAATCGCTGCCCGAACCGGAAAAGGACTGGAGGTGCATGAGATTACTCCAGGTGATTCGCGCGGTGAGCTGGTGGCCACAATCCCGCTGGATCCGGCGGCGGGCGCGGGGCGAATATTCGAAGCTGGCCCTGAGCGGGCCCTGCTTCACTATCAATCCAGCCAACATGCACGTGAACCGCACTGGTTCGTCCTGGACTACAACAGTGGACGCAGAATCCCTGAACTGGCCTACACTGCGGATCTGCTGCCTGCGTCCGCTCTGATGGTACCCGTTGCCGACAGCGCCCCGCGCTGGTTGGTAACCGGTGGATTCGGACATGGCGTGCATCTGCAGAGCTCTTCACCCTTGGGCAACCTGGTATTCCAGGGCGCTCCGGGGCCCGCTGCATCCAGCCTCCAGAATCAGTTCCGGCCCCGGAACCCCACCAACATGCTGGCAGTCTTCCCCGCGGGGACTGCCGGCGGCATCTATTTTGACGTCCAGTTCGAACAGCTACCCGACTCCATGAGGCGTCATTTGGGCGACTCGGTCTTCATGTTCCCGGCACCCGCGATCCTGGCTGCCATGCCTGCGGGGGTGGCGGCAATGACAATCGACCGGCCCTCCATCTTTTACATTCCGTACGCCCTTCTCAAACCGGCAGTCACCGCGGGCGCAAAGAGCCTTCCAAAGATCGCGCCGGCTCTCCTGCCCGAGAAGAAACCGGAGGCGCCACGACAGCCTCAGGGCAGCAACCAATTGGCATGGATACAAAGCCGGACCGTGGACGAGAAACGTGCCCTTCATCGAGATCCTGGTGCAATGGAGTCGCATTTCGACCAGATCGACATCAACGGAGACCTGGCCATAAACCCATGGGAAGCCGCCTTCTTCCAGCTCGAAGACCCCCGATCCATCAGTGCCGAAGAGGAACAGGCCATGGAGACATGGGGTCGCGTACTTACCCGTCGGATGTTTGCGGTCGCCGATGTCGACGGAGACCGCAGGTTGAGCCGGTTGGAGATACAGAAATGGAACTGGAATGCTCCGCTGACCATACCCACCGTCTATGCCGCAGCCGACATCGATGGCAATCAAGCGCTCACGGTCGAGGAGCTGGAGCACTGGCAGGTCGTTTCCGTCATCGCGGAGATCGAATTCATGAACGAACGACGTGCTTCGAAACGTTCGGGCTTCTTCGTTCCTCCTTATCTCAATGCCTACGATCTGAATCAAGATGGCCGGATTGACCAGCAGGAACATGAGGCTCTCAACAAACTCCGCATGCCTCCGCCGTAGCCCCCGGACTTCCTTGATCATTTCCGGGCCGATCGCCTGCATCTGTGTTCAAATCCCAACAACGTCAAGTTCTGCGGCCCCTGCCGAGGTCAGGAGGACCGAATTGCCGTCTGCTGGCGTTGATCTTCCTGATCGCACCCATCCTGGCCGCCGCCGCTCCGCGGATTGCAATCATCCCACTCGCCGACGCCCATGCAGATGCCGCCGCAATTCTCATTCCCGCGCTCTCCCAGATTACCGACGTCGAACTCGTCGAACGGGAAGCCCTCCAGAGCGTCCTCGCCGAGCAGCGCTTGTCTGCCGAGAACGATCAACTGATGAAACTCGGCAAGTTGCTCCGGGCGGACGGTCTGCTGCTGATTGAGTCTTCCCGGGGTGCACCCGCAGAAAGGCGTCTGCAGGCGCGTCTTTTGGCGGTTGGGCCGGGTGTCAACCTTTCCGTGGTGGATTCTGCCTGGCCGGTTGACGACGTTAATGCCTGGCAGCACCTCGTCCTGAGGCATTTTGGTCCCTACTGGTCAAAGCTCACGACGCCCCCGGAGAGAATGATCCGCGTATCGTTGATGAGCCTCCGGTCAGCGGTCGAGTCCCCTGCGGCCAACGCCCTCGACCGGGAA
>DNDP01000106.1:0-167 GCA_003484235.1 Verrucomicrobiales bacterium | reverse complement strand
GTCTCCTTCGCGTGCCACGCATTGTCGTCACCGAACGGCGCCGGCTCGACTGGCTCGCCGAGGAGAAGGGAACGACCGATGCCGACGACGCATTCTGGCAGGGCAGCGTCCTGCTTGAGGGGACGATCAATCGCGACAGGTTCGAAATCGCCCGAATTACTCTGCAC
>DNDP01000258.1 GCA_003484235.1 Verrucomicrobiales bacterium | reverse complement strand
CGGTGCCGCGGCCCGCCATGTTCGTGGCGATGGTGACCGAGCCCTTCTGGCCGGCGCGGGCGACGATCTCGGCTTCCTGCTGGTGATACTTGGCGTTCAGCACCGAATGCACGATGCCGGACTTCTTCAACATCCGGCTCAGCATTTCGCTGGTCTCCACTGAAATGGTGCCGACGAGGATGGGCCGGCCCGCCGCATGGATGGTCTGGATCTCGCGCAGCACCGCCTCAAATTTCTCCCGCCGGGTCTTGTAGACGGTGTCGTGAAGGTCCTTCCGGGCGTTCGGCCGGTTGGTGGGGACCACCAGCACGCCCAGCTTGTAGATCTCGAAGAACTCGTTGGCCTCGGTCTCCGCCGTGCCGGTCATGCCGGCGAGCTTCGTGTAGAGGCGGAAATAGTTCTGGATGGTGATCGTGGCGTAGGTCTGGGTCTCGCGCTCGATCGCGACCCCTTCCTTGGCCTCGACCGCCTGATGCAGGCCGTCGCTCCACCTCCGGCCGGGCATCTTGCGGCCCGTGTGCTCGTCCACGATGACCACCTTGCCGTTCTCGATGATGTAGTGGACGTCGATCAGGTACAGGCAGTAGGCCTTCAGCAGCTGGCTGATGATGTGAATCGTCTGGCCCCGCTTGTCGAACGCCTCCTGCAGCCGGGCCTTCTTCTCCAGCCGCTGCTGCGTGGAGAGCGCATTGTCCGAGTCGATTTCGTGAAACCCGTTGATCAGGTCCGGCATCATGAACGCGTCGGGCTCGTTCGGGCTCAGAAACTCCCGGCCCTTCTCCGTCAGGTCCGCCTCGTGGCTCTTCTCCGCCATCGCGAAGAACAGCTCCTCCTTCTCGGCGTAGAGCATCTTCTTGGTCTGGTCGGTGTGCAGGAACAGCTCCGCCTTGTTCATCATCTTGACCAGCTCGGGGTCCTCCAGCAGGCGGGCCAGCCCCTCCGAACGCGGCTGGCCAAGTTTTACCCGGTAGAGCAGCAGCCCGATGTTGCGCTCCAGGTCGTCACGGTCGGCCGGGTTGGATCCGTCCTCCGGCCGCAGCTTTTTGATCAGGTCCTGCGTCTCGTTCAGAAAACGCTGACACAGCTTCTGCTGATGATGGACCAGGTTCTCGACCGCCACCTTGTGCTTCGCATAGGCGGTGTTGTCCACGTTCACCACGGCCGGGCCGCTGATGATCAACGGCACCCGCGCCTCGTCGATCAGGATCGAGTCCACCTCGTCCACGATCGCGAAATAGTGCCCGCGCTGCACCTGGTCCTCCTTGCGGCTGGCCATGCCGTTGTCCCGCAGGTAGTCGAAGCCGAACTCCGACGCCGTTCCATACGTGATGTCGCACTGGTACTGCTGGCGCCGCACCGCGGGCGGCTGATCGTGCACGATGCAGCCGACCGTCAGGCCGAGGAACCGGTAGACTGAACCCATCCACTCGCTGTCGCGCTGGGCGAGGTAGTCGTTCACCGTCACCACGTGCACGCCGCGCCCGCTGATGGCGTTCAGGAAGACGGGCAGCGTGGCCACAAGCGTCTTGCCTTCGCCGGTCGCCATTTCCGCGATCTTGCCCCGGTGCAGGCCCATGCCGCCGATCAGCTGCACGTCGAACGGCACCATGTCCCACTTCATCTGATGCCCCCGCACCTCGATCTCCTGGCCGACCATCCGCCGGCATGCGTTCTTCACCACCGCGTAGGCCTCGGGCAGCAGTTCCTCGAGCGCCTTGGCGAGTTCGGCATCGTCCTTGATCGCCGAGAGCTGCTCCTTCCACTCCGCCGTCTTTTGCCGGAGCTGGTCGTCGGACAGCGATTTGAGCTGCTCCTCGGCTTCATTGATCCGGGCGACCGTGGGCCGCAGCTTTCTGATCTCGCGATCATTCCGCGACCCGAAAATCTTCTTAAAAATGCCGATCATGATGTGTTTTCCGTAAAGGAGGGGGGAACGTAAGGGAACCGCCGGGGAGCGTCAAAGTGGAAATCCTGCGCAAAACCGGCGGAAATCAACCCTCTCAGCCACGCCGCTCAATACCATCCAGCGCCGCGACCGCGTAGGGTTCCAATGCGAGCTGATTCCGTTCACCGGCGACCCAGCCGCGCCCGAGCAGCGCTTCGGGTTCACGCATGAACGCCACCGCGTTCGTGTGATCCAGCACGAGCGTTCGCTCCGTCTTGAACCACGTGGGCAGCGTGAGCTCCAGCACGTCGCGTGTGCAGTTCGCCACCAGCAGGCGCACGGCCTCCGGTGCGGCGCCGCGCCGGATGAACAGCCCCGCATGATCGGACCGGTCCACCGCCCAAGGCCGGCACTCGTCGTGGCCGGCCAGCAGCGCAAAGACGAAATACATCGGGAACACCCAGCCCGGCCGGCTGACGAACCGGGGCGCGAGCCGGGGACGGTCGGACCACTCCATCACCCCGAGCCAGCCCGTGGTCTCGAAGCAGGTAACGGATCGGAGCAGCGGTTTCCGGCTCAGCGAGGCGATGCTCCCCAGCGTCCAGACCGCGCCGAAAAGCGACATCTGACGCACGTCCACTTCGGGTGGCAGTTCATCCGGCGGAACCGCTGTCGGGATGGTGCCGGCGCCGGGAGTGATTCGTGCCCGCAGCGTCAACGGCGAAACCATCAGCCGGCCTTCGCACAGCTCCCTTGCGCTGAGCACCGTCTGCCACTGACCCGCGAACGTTTCGAGCAGCGAAAGATTGTCGCCCGCATCCAGCGGTGGATGGATCGCCCAGCTGACTCCGTCGGCGACGCCGCGCTCGGGACGATCGCGGTTCAGCTCCACAAAGCCCGCGTCAGTGCCCGCGAAGATCAGCGGGCGATCCGCCTGCGGAGACGGCTTCAGGAATTCGCGCGCAAGACCGGCACAGCGGGCACCGGTTGCTTCGTCCTCTTCCGCGAGGATCAGCCAGGC
>DNDP01000457.1:4632-6087 GCA_003484235.1 Verrucomicrobiales bacterium | reverse complement strand
AAGTTGCAGGCGAAGAAAACCATCGTCATGGACATGAACGAGCAGCGGCTCGCCTTCGTGCGCGAGAAGATGGGCGTGCCGGACACGATCCTCACCCAGGGCGACGGCGCGGAGATCAAGCAGCTCGAGGCGCTCACCGACGGCCAGCTCGCCGACGTGGTCGTGGACGCCACCGGCAGCAACAAGTCGATGGCGCAGGCGTTGAACTACTGCGCGTTCAAGGGGCGGCTGGTGTATGTCGGCATCACGCAGGCCGAGATCAGCATCCCGCACGCGCCGGCGCTGCATCGCCGCGAGCTGGACATCCTCGCCAGCCGCAACGCGCTTCCCGGCGACTTCACCCGCATCATCCAGCTCATCGAGGGGGGCGTGATCGACACCAAGCCTTGGATCACCCACCACGCGCCGTTCGACGGCATGATCGACGTCTTCGAGAGCTGGACCCGGCCCGAGACGGGCGTGATCAAGGCCGTGGTGGAACTGGATTGATAGCGACGGGTGGAGTGGCCGCGGATCGGAAGGGCCGGGGAACGCGCCAAATTGACCGGGGGAAGCCCAGCTTGACACCTCGGGCTTCATTGATACTCTCCCGCGTTCCGTTTTCCGACGGGGGCCAGAAGCAGGCCTTTGACAGCGGTTTGCCGCCGTCCTGCGCGACCTTAAGCGACACTTTTGACATGAAACGCACGTATCAGCCATCGAACCGGCGCCGCAAACGCCAGCACGGATTCCTTTCGCGGAACAATTCCAAGAGCGGCCGCGCGATTCTCAAGAACCGGCGGCGGGTGGGCCGCAAGCGCCTCACCCCCGTATAATCCTCCGGCTTATGGCCGCCGCATCCCGCCCGCAGGCTTTGCCGCGCGGACGGCGCATGCAACTCCCCGGTGAGTTTGCCCGCGTCCGCAACGGCGGACGCCGGATCGTCTGTGGGTGTTTGATCCTCAACTGGGCTCCGGCCAGCACGCCCAATACCCGGCTCGGCGTGGTGACCAGCCGCAAGCTGGGGGGCGCAGTGGAACGCAACCGGGCCCGGAGACTGATGCGTGAATGTTTCCGCCGGCATCAGTGTGAGCTGAACCAGCCGGTGGATTTGGTGCTGGTGGCGAGGAATTCCATCAATGGCCGTCAGATGGCCCTCGTCGAGGCAGACTACCTGACCGCGCTCGAACGGGCCGGCATGCGGGGAGGCCGGCAATGAACCCGCTGAAGTGGCTGCTGCTGGCCCTCGTTTACGCCTACCGATGGGTGGTTTCACCGGTGAAGAATGCCTTGTTCGGTGCGGCCGGCCGCTGCCGATATACGCCGAGCTGTTCGGCCTACGCCTTGGAAGCAATCAAGAAACACGGTGCGATTCGAGGCAGCTGGCTGGCGGTCTGCCGGCTTTGCCGATGCCATCCGTGGGCGGGCAGCGGACCCGACCCGGTGCCCGAACCGCGTGAGCGGTTCAAGACGCCG
>DNDP01000457.1:1222-4398 GCA_003484235.1 Verrucomicrobiales bacterium | reverse complement strand
TGCTGCGGCGGCCGGCGCGCCTGAGGGGCCGGGATCGGGGAACACTTAGAAACCAATTTCAATGGATCGAAAATCTATCGTCGTCCTCATCGCCTGCATGGTCCTGCTCTTTCTCTGGGGCCCGCTGGTGAAAAAGATGTTTCCGCCCATCAAGGTGGAACAGCCCGCCACCAACCAGGTGGCAACGGCGACCGCGACCGGAGCGGAAACCAACGCGACGGGCGCCCAGGCCGCGCCGGTGATCCTGGGCGACGATGGAACGGCCGTGGCACAGCCGGTGCCGGCGGTGGAAACACCCGCCGAGCCCGAGAAGGAAGCCGTGCTGGAGAACGATCTGTTCAAGCTGACGTTCACTTCGCGCGGCGGCGGAGTGAAGCTCATCGAGCTGAAGGACTATGAGCGCGAGGTCACCTGCAACGGCGAGGGATCCGTCGGTCCAGCGGTGCTCAATGCCAATGCCCAGTTGCCGGTGCTGGCGATCCGTTCGGACAACCGGACCTACGACTGGCAGCCTTCTTCGGCCGGCGGGTTGGCCGCCACGGCCGAGTGGCCGGGCGGATTGCGGGTGAGCAAGGAGTTCGTGCTGTCCAGCAACTACATGTTGACCGCCAAGATGAGGTTCGAGAACACCTCGGATCAGCGACTGAAGCTCCCCGGCCTGGAATGGAGCCTGGGTGCGTCCACCCCGCTCGGTTCCTCGGATGACGACCGGTTCACCGGCCTGCTCTGGTTCGACGGGGACGACAAGGAGCACATCGAGGAGATGTGGTTTCAGAACCGGTTTCTGGGATGCTTCCCCCGTACGCCGCACACCACTTACACCGGCGGCAGCTCGAATGTCGTCTGGGCCGGGATGCAGAACCAGTTCTTCACGATCCTGACACTGCCGGAGTCGCCGGCTGCCCAGGTCACTGCCCGGCGATTTGAACTGCCGCCTCCGACCGCGGCCGAACTGGAGGCGAATCCCAAGCGCAACCAGAAGCCGATGGGCCATCAGGGCGGGCTGATCGAGGGCGATCTGGTGATCGACGCCGGCGCCACGGTAGAGCGGAACTTCACCCTCTACATCGGGCCCAAGGAATACAACACCCTTTCCCTGATCGCGCTGGAACAGGGCAACCACCTGGACCTGGTGATGAACTTCAGCGGGTTCTTCGGGTTTTTCGCCAAGGCGCTGCTGCTGTCGATGAACTCCCTGCACAACAGCATGACCATCGGCTACGGGCTGGCGATCGTGTTCATCACGATCATCATCAAGCTGGTGTTCTGGCCGTTGACCAATGCCAGCACCAAGTCGATGAAGCGGATGGCCAAGCTGCAGCCGCAGATGAAGGCGCTCCAGGAGAAGTACAAGGAGGATCCGCAGAAGATGCAGCGGAAGCTAATGGAGTTCATGAAGGAGAACAAGGTCAACCCCATGGGGTCGTGCCTGCCGCTCCTGCTCCAGATGCCGATCTTCATCGGTTTCTACACCATGCTCCAGAGCGCCATCGAGCTGCGTGGCGCCGGATTCCTGTGGATCTGCGACCTCTCCCGTCCGGACACCCTCTTCTACGTGCCAGGTTTTGGCCTTCCATTCAACCTGATGCCCCTGATCATGGGCGGCACCATGCTCTACCAGGCCCAGTTGACCCCGATGAGCCCGGGCATGGACCCCGTGCAGCAAAAGATGATGCGTTACATGCCGCTGATCTTCGTGCTGTTCCTCTACAACATGTCCTCCGGCTTGACGCTTTACTGGACTGTTCAGAACCTGCTAAGCATCGTGCAAACGAAGCTGACCCGCACCGACGACGACAAGCCGGGCGCCACCCCGCCGGCCAAACAGGTGGCCGGGCCGAAGCCGGCTGCCGGGCACCCCAAGAAGAAGCGCTGAGTCAGCCGTCAGATGAATTTATGTCCACCGAACCGAAAGCCACGCTCGAGCTGCTGCTGCATCACCTGGGATTTCCCGCTTCGGTCGAGGAACATCCCTCGGAGGACGGCCTCCTCCTGAATGTGAAGACCGAGGACTCCGGCCGCCTGATCGGGCGCGGAGGTCAGGTGCTGGCCGATCTGCAATACCTGACCAACCGCCTGCTTTTTCAACGCAATCCCGATGCGCCGAAGGTGACCATCGACATCGACGGTTTCCGGGCCAAGGCCCAGCAGGCGCTGGTGGACAAGGCACTGGAGGCGGCAGAAAAGGTGCATCGCTGGGGCAACGTCGTCGAGATGGAGCCGATGAGCTCGTTTGACCGGCGGATCGTCCACCACGCCCTGAAGGATCATCCCCACGTGACCACCGAGAGCGTCGAGGTGGAGGGCACCAACAAGAAGGTGATCCTCCTCCGCCCGAAGACGGCGCAGGCCTAGGGTGGATCGGCTGAAATAATTCCGCCGCCCGCGCGTCAGCCATTGGCGACGGCGGGCCATCCCTTGAGAAATGGGGTTGGCGACGGTGGAAATGTCGACTACCGTTTCCACCGTGAAACTGCCCACAGGCGGTGGACCGGACTCAAGTGACCGGAGTCCGCTGCCGAATAAACGGAGTGGGCAAGTCGGTTTCGGCAAGAAAATGAAACGGGCCATTCAAACCATTTTGATGCTGCTGGCGGCCGTGGCGCTGCTGCTGGCGCCGGGTGGCGTGGCTTGGTCCGTTCCCTCCCAGGAAGAGGCCAGGCCGGATTGTTGCGGTGACGTCTGCCCGGTTCATTGCTGTGTCGAGCCCTCCAATGCGCCCGTTGGCGACTCCCGACCTTTTCTCCCCGCCTTTTCGTCCAACCAGGAGTGGCACGCCGCCATGCCGCCGCTCCTGCTTGAACGATACGCCGGGAACCCGTCGTTAATAAACCGTGGCCACCGCCCCAAGATTTCCGCCTCCGTTCGGCGGGGCGTTCCCCTCTTCCTGCAGACCCATTCCTTCCTGATCTGATCGGCCGCTGACGGTCGAGTTGTGCCCCGCCATCTTCCGGCGGGGAAGTTGTTCCCCTGTTTGGCGAACCCCAGTCCGGCGTCTGTGCGCCGGCATCCGATCATGAAACGCATTCTCAACCTGTTCTGCGCCGCGAGCCTCCTGGCGTCGGGCGCGGTGGCAAACGAAGCCACCAATCACGTCCTGCTGGACGCCGACTACATCCTGGAGCTGTCCGAATTCATGCGGACGAACCACCCTGCGCTGCGTGGTGCCGACAAGC
>DNDP01000457.1:414-967 GCA_003484235.1 Verrucomicrobiales bacterium | reverse complement strand
TGCGTGGTGCCGACAAGCGTGTCCGCGCCGCTCAGGCCGCCGCCGAGGCCGTTCGCAGCTGGGATGATCCCGAGCTGATGATCGGCGGCATGGCCGCGCGCGAACCGATGCGCGCCGAGGATGGCGACATCCTCTACGGTGTGAGCCAGCCATTGCCGCTGTTTGGCCGGCCGAAGGCGGCGCGCGAGGCCGCCCGGGCCGGCGCGGACGTCGCCCTCGCGGAGGCCGACCTGCGTTTTCAGTTGCTGCGTCGCGACCTGTCGCAAAACCTCTTCGAGTCCGCCGTCGTGCACGAAAAGCTGCACGCCACCGCACAGGATCTCGCCTACCTCGAAATGCTGGAGGCGACGGCGCGCGCGCGCTACGAGTCCGCCACCGGAAGCCAGCTCGACGTGTTGCGCGTCCAGAATGAGCTCTCCCGCCGGCGCGAGGAGCTCGCCACCGCACGACTGGAGATTCAGCACGAAGTTTTCACGCTGAACCGCCTGCTCAACCGCCCCTTCCGCACGCCCTGGCCGCGGTTCGCCCTGCCCGTACCGGCGCCGCAGATCCA
>DNDP01000457.1:0-296 GCA_003484235.1 Verrucomicrobiales bacterium | reverse complement strand
TTCACGCTGAACCGCCTGGTCAACCGCCCCTTCACGACGCCGTGGCCCCGTCTGCAGCTGCCCGAGCCTGCGCCGCAGATTCACTACAATCGGGGGCTGGTGAAGGTCGCTTCGCAGTTCGAGCCGATGATCCAGGTGCTGCGCAAACGTGTGGCCGCGGCGGAGGCCGACACCGAGGTGGCCCGGCGCCGGTATCGGCCGGAGATCAGCGTCGGCATCGAGGGCAGCACCTACTCGGGCGACGGCAGCGTTCGGCAGGGCACGCTGCTTGTCGGCATGAAGCTGCCGTGGTTCAA
>DNDP01000248.1:2645-29209 GCA_003484235.1 Verrucomicrobiales bacterium | reverse complement strand
GCACGTGCGCCGCCTGCCTGCGGTCTGGTGGGTTTTTCCACCAGCTGTTTGGCTGAGACATCCGACATCGATGGACGGTATACCAGAGGCGGGGGATGCGCGCAAGCTGGCCCGGCAAGAAAGGGGCAGCTACCGGCAAGCCGGGTGAGGTTGCGTGCTGACGGCTGTGGCAGTTTTAGTCACAGCAATACCGGAATCGCCGAACATCGCTATGACCACCAAGCTCCAACCCCGAAAACCTGCTGGCTCCTCCGGAGAACCGGAGCCGCACACTGCCGGGGGACACGGCCGAACATGCCGTTCGCCGCTCCACCTGCCCGGTTCTCGTTGTCCGTGCGGCATGAATCTGTCACCATCCTGGCAACCTCAACCCAGAAAGGAACCGACATGAAAGTGAAACCCGCTCCCAGTAAGAATCGTGTGGTCGTCGAAGTGGGCAAGACAGATACCTCGCTGTTGGAGTCGATCGGATCGCAGACCTTCGCGTTGAGGAAGATCCTCGTGCCGGTGGACTTCTCCAAGTGTTCGCTCAAGGCGCTGAACTACGCGGTCGCCTTCGCCCGCCAGTTCAAGGCCTCCATCACTCTCCTCTACGTGGTGCAGCCCTACTATCTGCCCGGTGATTTCGCGGGCGGTGTCGACTACGTGGCCCTGGAAAAGGAGATCGAGGAGAATTCGCTTCGCGAATTGAAGGCGCTGGCCGACAAACACATTGGCAAGAAGGCCTCCTACAATGTCCTGCTGCAGACCGGCCGGCCGGTGGATCAGATTTCCAGGACCGCCGATGAGCTGAACATTGACCTGATCGTCATCTCCACCCACGGCCACACCGGCCTCAAACACGTGGTGCTCGGCAGCACCGCCGAAAACGTCGTCCGTCATGCGCCCTGTCCCGTCCTGACGGTGCGCGTCGAAGAGCATGAATTCGTCAACGGATGAGTCCTTTCTGCCCCATGTCAGAGCGACCGGGCCCCTGCCGCGCCGGCCGGTGGTGAAGGTCCGGTCGGTCGCCGTTTCGCCGGACACGGCCTTCGGGTGCCCGCGCATCTTCCTCGGCTTCCAGCATGTCTACCTGGTGATCTCCCCCCGCGCCCGGGGATTGTCACTCGGCATCAATTTCAATCCCGACAAGTCCTGCAATTTCGACTGCGTCTACTGCGAGGTGAACCGCGACCGGCGGCTTCCCCGGTGTGAACTGGACATCCCGGCAATGACCGGCGAGCTCGAGCAGATGCTGCACCTGGTGCAGGGCGGCGGGCTGGAAGAGCTCGCACCCTTCGATGCCCTCCCTCCGTCGTTGACAGTTCTCCGGCACGTGGCGATCAGCGGCGACGGCGAGCCCACGACCTGCCCAGCCTTCCTGCAGGCTGTGCAGGGCATCCATCACCTGCGGGCTTCCGCCCGGTCGGGATTCTTCCGCCTGGTGCTCATCACCAACGCCTCCGGTCTGGACCGCCCGGGTGTGCTCGCAGGTCTGCAGCTGTTCACCCCGCATGACGAGATCTGGGCCAAGCTCGACGTCGGCACGCAGGCCGCCATGGACGAGGTCAACCGCGCCGAGGTGCCGCTGGAGAAGATCCTGGACAACATCCTCCTCGTCGCCCGGCAAAGGCCGGTGATCATCCAGAGCCTGTTCACCTCCGTGGGCGGCAAGCGCCTCTCCGCCGCTGAAATCAATGCCTACGCAAACCGGCTGAGGGACCTGAAACAGCAGGGCGCCAGAATCCCGCTCGTGCAGGTTTATTCCGCCAGCCGTCCGACCTCGAGCGACCGCTGCCACCATCTGGGTTTGAGCGAGCTCTCACAGATCGCCCGTGCGGTGCGGTCCATTTCCGGCCTGCACGCCGAGGTCTTCTGACCGCGGCCGCCGGACCGCCGGCCCATCGTGGTGCGCCGACTACTAAACCGTGCCGGGCACGGCCAGCACGGGGCAGGCGGCGCCATGCAGGACCCGCTCCGTTGTGTTGCCGCGGATCGCATCCAGGAAACCATCGTGGCCGTGGGTGGACATCACGATCAGATCCGCCCGCAGCGCATCGGCTGCCTTGAGGATCTCCGCCTCGACATCGCCCTTCACGGTGATCCGCTTGACGCCCCAGCGATGTTCGCAGGGCGGGTTGACCCGCGGCATGCCCGCGTGGGATCCCACATGCATCAGCGTGATGAGCAGCCGCTCCATCCGCAGCGCACGGCCGATCCGGGCCGCCTCCTCCACCGCCCGCAGCGGCGCCATGCCCAGCTTGAGCGGCACCAGAATGTTCTTCAGCGTTACCTCGCCCGTTTCAGTCCGGACAAAGCCGTCACTTTCGCGCGGCACGAACAAAGTCGTGGCGTGCGCCTTGCGCGAAATCTCCTCGGCGATGGACGCGTGCAACAGCCGGTCCAGGCCGCGACGGCGGTGGGTTGAGATCACGACCAATTGAGGGCGCTTCCGGGAAATGTAGGCGGCGACCGTCCGCGCCGCGGGGTGCTGCCCAAGTTCGACCTTATGGACGCCCACCCCTGCGTCCTTGAGATCCTTGAGGGTGGCGCGCTGTTTGAGGAAACCCCAGCGTGCCAGCGTCGGGCGCACGTGCGGAAAGGCCTCCCACTTCGCGTGCTTGCGGCTGTGGCCCACGTGCATGACGCCCAGCAGGGCCTGGCAGGACCAGGCCAGACGGAGGGCGTGGGCGAAGGCGTTGGCGGCGGCGGGATCCAGATCGGTGGGGTGGAAGATCGTCTCGTAGGCGCTCATGAAATGAAGTGCCCTCTTATAGCGGAAGTGCCGGGGAAACCAAAGCTGCAAAAAGCGGCGTCCCCTTTGAATCCATCCAATCGTTGGCATGCCGGGGCAACAAGAAGTTTGACCCACCGTCTTTCCCCTGCGGTTGAATCCGTCGCATGAGGCGGGAACGCAGCAGAGCAGCGTGTCCGATCCCGGCTGAAGGCGCTCAATGGCGCCTAGGGGTTGGACGGACCTGGCGGAGGCAAGGTGGGATCGGGTCCGCGTTTGAGGATTCCCTGCAGGGCCTTGAATGGCTCGAGGGCGATCATCAGGAACTTCGGGATGTGCACAGGCTCGGCCACCGGCTCGCTCAGGGTGCCGCTGAGGCGATACTCGAAGATCTTGGTCAGCGGCCACAGGACGGTGCTGATCAGCGGTCCCAGCACGCCTGAGTCGCGGAGGATGCTTGCCTGCATGATGGCATCGACATTGCCGGAGAAATCCACGCTCCCCTGGTAGCGCATGCTCAGCTGGGTCGACTCGATCTCCAGGTCACGCGAGATGATCGTGCCATTGACGACGCTGAAGGTGGCCGTCGCCCGATCGGCACGGCTCTGGCCGAGTCCCGGGGAGATGACGTTGAAGACCGGTGAGAACAGTCCGAAAATAGGAATATCCCACACCAGTCCGTCCCGCAGTGTCAGATCGCCATGGCCTTGCCACGTGTCCAGGGAATCGGACCGCGCTGCCGTGGTTTCCAGACGCCCGGAAAGCATCCCCTCCAGCCGGTTGGTTCTGATGAAGACATCCTGCACCAGCGGCTGCAGCTGCGCGTTGGTGACAGTCGCGCTGAATTGGAACTCGGTCGGACGGTTGGTGAAGAAATTGAACACGCCACCGCCGGCCGCCTCACCGCCGTAAAAGGCCGCCGCCACGTTTGTCAGTGTCAGCTGGTTGACCTTCCAGAGGAGGCGCGCGCTGATGGAGTCCAGATTGAAGCGCCACCAGTGGAACGGACCGCCGTCGATGTCGAAGATGAGATCCGTGCTTTCATGTCCCTTCAGTCCCAGCTGCCCGTTGAGCCGGACGGAGGGTGCGCCGTCGAACACATATGGCTCCACCGAGCGGGCCGTGACCGGCCCGATGGCGCGGGCGATGGACTGGGGCGGCAAGGCGGAATCGACATTCGTGAAGTGCATCGTCTGATTCGGGAGATCCAACCCCAGCGCCTCGGCGCGGCCCACGCGGTTGCTCTGAAGTATCGCCAGGTCGTGAATGGTGATCTGCCGGTTGGTGTAGGTCACCGTCGCTGACACCAGGTCGGTCTGCTCACCACGGATCGCCAGCCCCGGCGCGGTGACATCGGCGCGGAAGCCAATGAGGTCGTGCGCCCGCCATCGGCCCCAGATGGTCCCTTCGATGTGGGGTGTCGCGTGGTTGGTGAACGATTCGAAAACCCGCCGTTGTTCTTCCCTGAAGAGGGGCTTGAGAACGTGCGGATTGATGTCCGACGTGATCTGCCAGACGTAGTCCTTCGTCCGTTCGTCGCCATCGTAGACCGCCACCGTTCTGCCTTCGGGCCGGACAATGGTGAGGTTGGGCAGATGCCACTGGGCGTTGGTGAACGTAAAGTTCGAGAAGGCCTCGTCGGCCGGGATGCCCTTGTAGAAGGCTTCCTTGACGTGGAAGCTGCCCGAGATGCCGAGCGTGGGAACGACCTCCTCCCGCCAGTTGGGTTGGAAGTTCCCCCAATCCGGCCAGCGGAGCCTGCCGGAGACCACCGCATGCGGTGGCTTGTTCCACGTGTAGGGTTCAAACCACCAGCGGAACCGGTCGGTAAAGACGGGGTCCAACGCATGGAAGTCGAAATCGGTCGTGACCTCCGCCTCGATCACGGCGGCAGGGACATCCACGGCGAGCCGGCCTGCCAGCGAACCCCCGTAGAGGGACGCGGACACGTGCGGCAGTTCAAGCCGCGGTGCCGACCAGTTTCCCCGAATGTTGACTTCGTCCACCACCACGCCGCGCGCCGCCAGTTCCCTGGCATCCAAGGTGAAGTCGAACAAATACGGTTCGAGCGGACGCCACAGTCCCCATGATTCGTCGGCCGCGGACGCCCGCGCAGGATCTGCGGGATGCTGCTGGACGGTGGCGCGGACCAGGGCGGCTGCCGCATTGGTTGCACGCAGATCCTTGAGCTCGATGACATGGGTTCCGGTCAGGGGGCGCCAGTTGTCGCGGCGGATCACCGCGTCGGAATTGAGCGTGATCGCGGCAGCACGGTGCTGCCCGGCCACGAAGCTGTCGCCGCCGAGGTTGAGCCGCACCTTGAGGTCGTTGGTCCGGGTGGTGTCGAACGCCTCCACGGCGAGCTGGATTCTCCCTCGTTCCACGTCGCCCCATCGGGTGCTGAGGCGTTCGAAATCGATGTTCACTTCGTTGCTGGAATTCAGCGGCAGTTGCAGCACGGGCACCGTCCGGGTCCGGGCGGTCCAGTTCTCCATGCGGCCCCACGGCGAATCGACGGCGTCCGCGGCGAGAACCAGGGTGCCGGAAGGTTCACCATTGGTGCCGGCCGGGCGGATCTGGGCGAGCAGCTGGAAGTTGTGTGCGTCCCCCCAGGTCGTGCGGGTGGTGGGAAGACGGAGCGCCACATCCGCCCGCAGTGATTCCCAGTTTGCCGCATCGGCGTCGAAATTGAGCTGAAGCACCGGACTGGCGGCGAATTCGAGGTTGGTCAGGTAGTTGGCGACCTGCGTCATTGTGGCGTTCAGCCTGCCGATCGTGCGCGGTGTTTCCGGCTTCCGGGAAGGCATGGAGAGAGCCCGGGGATTGGCCAGGGTGCCGCGGATCTGCAGCTTCAGATTGCGGAATTCGGAGGAGAAGTTCTGGAGATGAAGGGAGCCATCGGTCTCGAGTTTGAGCTCCGTCTCGATGTCGTCCAGCAGCAGGGTGGATGACGAATTTGTCCCGGACAGGACCCACGAGAAGCGGCCGTCGCGGAAGGCGGCGGCATCAAGTGCCCAGCCACGCTTCAACAGGTTTCCGAAGTCGATGCGCAGCGCGGCTTCCCGGCTCGTGAATTCAGGGCCGCCGGTCTCGCCCGCGCGCCGGACCAGCAGATTCTCGGCGACGACGCCCTGGTGCCAGCGCCAGCGCAGGTGGCTGAAGTCCGCCTCCACGCCCCGCTCGCGCAGCCGGTCAATGAGCGAGCGTTTCACAAACTCCGGGAAGCCGATCTGGTTCAGATAAATGACGCCTCCCACCAGCAACAGCACGAGGGCAAGCGTCACCTGGCGGCATCGGCGGAACAACCTCCGGCCGCGGCCGTGAGGAGGCTTGGGCTTATCCTTGGCCATGGCTGTCAACGGACCTCACCTGGCGCCGGGGATGAGCAGGTTTCGGCGCACGTACTCGTAGTAAACTGCCGCAGGAAACTCAAAATACCATTCCTGACCGTCGTCGAGACGCGTGGCGGCAAACGGCTCGCCCCGAAGGTTGACGCCGCCGAACTCGACCGTGTTGGTGTGGTTGACGCCGCCCCGCGCCCACTCAAACGTCACGCGCAGCCCGTTCGTGCTGAAGCCGAACAGCCCGCGGGCGTCCGCGCCGCGGCCCATCCAACGGTTCGCGCGGAGGGTGCTCATCTGGAAAACCGCCTCGTCAAAAGACAGTTCGAGCACGCCCGTGGAACCGGGCGCCAGCGACCACCGGCCCTCGGCATCCCGCACGACCTCACGGTTGAGACCATCGTGGGCCAGCCGCACGCGGTGGACCTCGTTCGTTCGAAAGCTCCAGATGAGACGGTCGCGCCACTGCCAGTGAGCCACGGGCAGGGAGTGAAATATCCCCGGCGGGATGGAATACACGGCCTCCTCGTCGGATCTGCGGGCGAAGGCGAGATCCATGCCGTTGGTCCCGAAGCTGATCGAAGGAAGCAGGTTTGTGTAGGCGCCGTTGGTCAGCGTGAGAAAGGAAAACCGCCGGGCCGGTGCCGCCAGGCCGTATTCGCCGAAATCGGTCACCACGTCCTTCTCGAAACCCGCGGCTTCCGCGGAGTTCATCAACGAGAAGAACTCCGCCACCAATTCCCGGTCCACTGGCAGCTTCTCCGGCTCCACGATCTGCCACGACCCGTCGGCCTGCTGGCGGACGCGGTAGGCATAGGAGCTTTCCCCCACGATCTCCTGGACCTGGTTGGTGTTGATGCTGAGGAGCAGACGCTCCCGCCAGACCGTGTAGGGCAGACGCAGCACCTCGAGGTTGGTGCGGGCGGTCAGCACCACGTTGGATCCGGGCCACTGCCGGGCATAGACCAGATCGCGGCGGTTGGTGGGCGAGGCGCCGAACTGGACGGCCAGCAGATCATTCGTGCCCCGGCCAATGACCAGCTCCTGCTCGGGCGACTGCAGGCCGAACGCCAGCAGATCCGCAGCCGGGTCATCGGTGACAAACTCCTCGATACGCCACAGCGCGATCATGCGCACGAGCTGCTCGATCTTGGATCGGTCACCGCGGGCGGCCGTGGGCTTCTGGATCCGCCATCGGCCCGTGCCCGGATCCGGCTGGAGCGTGTAGCCGCTGGCCTCGGGGCGGACTTCGATCCGGTAGTCGAACGTGAACCGGTTGCTCTGCACGATGCTGGTGAACGAAAGTAGAGACCGGTCGCGCCACGCCTCCGCGGTCTGGGGCAGGGCTTCGAGAAGCGCGGCGTCGGTGACAAAAATGTCGGGCTTGTCGCCGACCCGCAGGTAGCACTGCTTGCCGAGGGCGAGGTTGTTTCCAAAGCGCAGTTCGACCGTCGATTCCCCCTGACGGAGGGTGACCCGCAACCGGCTGGGTTCCAAGCCGAACTCGGAAGGATTGACGTTCTCCAGCTCGTCGGGTCCGAGCCGGACCGCCCACCGGGCGTTCTCCAGCAGCTGCAGCCATTGTTCGGCGGCGGCGGACTGTGCGGGATAACGCAGCGGCGACTCCAGTTCCCAGAAAACGGCCGGCTTGCGGAGCCGTACCGGCGGCTGGCCCGCCGGGTTGAGTTCGATGGCCGTCACAGCGTCACGCCTGAGCGACGGCACCAGCGCGGTGCCTTCGGCGGCCAACGCGGTCCGCCCGCCCCGGTGCCGTTCGGAGAAGGCAATGAACAGGAACAGCGCGAGGGCCACGCCGGCCAGCCACCATGTTTGTCGTGTGTTCAAGGTTCGTTAGACCGGATTTCCGCTTCAGCTCCGACGCCGGAGCCAGACGACGACCCCCGCCAGCAGTGCCGCAAGCGGCAGACCCGCGACCAGCACCCAGCGGATCATGCGGAGCTGCGACGGCGTGAGCGCGAGCTGGTATTCGATCATCGGCCGCGGTCCGATCCCCGCCATCAGCTCGGAGCGGTCCAGCAGCCAGTTCACGAGCTGGCTGGCAAAGTCGCGGTTGCCGAGATAGTTCAAGATCTCGTTGCCGAAGAGGAAGGAGTCGCCCACCGCGACAATGCGTGTGACTCCGCCGCGCTGCGTCACCACTCCGGGCAGTCCGCCCTTCTCGACGGCCACGGCCAGCGGAAATTCCCCGCGCTCATCCCGGCCGGTGCGCGTAAACTGTCCGTCCCGGATCTCCGACAATACCACGGCGTTGGTGCTCGAAAAAACCAGTTCCGTCACCGTCGCGCCCGCGAGTCCCGCCGCGCTGTCGCGGCGTGCGGCAATCGTGCGGGGGAACACGAAAGTCAGCCGGACGTCGCCCAGCGGCGCCACGATCGGATGGCGGCCGTACCTGGCGGTCTGAAAGATCGCCGCCTGACCGTTGTGCCCGTAGGCGGCGTCCTCGACGAGGTTGCGTCCCACCACGATGCCCCATTGAAGAAGAAGCCGTTCGAGGCCGGTGCCAAGCTTTTCGGCCTCCGAATTGAACAGCGCAAGCAGCCGGCCGCCCTGATTCAGGTACTGCTCCACGCGGTCTAGTTCGCTGGGCAGCAGCGCCGTCCGCGGCCCGGCGATGATCAGCAGGTCGCAGTCGCGGGGGATTTCGCCGGAGGGGCCGAGGTTGAGGAAGTCGAAGGCGATGTTGTTCTCGCGGAGCAGTTCGCCGAAACCCGCATAGCCCATCTGCGTCTCCGCGCTCGTGGGGCTGTGCTCGTGGTGCCCGGCCAGGAAATAGGTTTTCAACTGGCGCTGGGCGATCACGTCCGCAATCGCCGAGGTGAACATCAGTTCGCCGCGAAATGCCCGGTAGCGTTTTTTGACTTCATACTCCTCCGGATTGGGCACCTGTTCGAACTCGTATTCGGCCAGCATGCGTTCGGTGATGATCCGCGTCCGCTCCCCGTGGGAAAAGATCACCATGCTGTCGTCGATCTCGGGATCGAGGTTGAACCGCGTGCGGATGCCCTGGGCGGCCGCCGGATTGCGGTAGGGATCCACCTTGCGCACCGTCAACCGGGGGCTCGCCGCCAGATATTCCTCGAGCACGCGGGCCACCGGCGCGTGCAGCGGTGATTCGCTGTCGAAGAAGACGGTGATCTCGACCTCGTTGGTCATTGCCTTCAGCAGGGAAAGGGTCCGTGGCGTGAGCTTCACGTCCGCACGGTCCGACCAGTGGAACCGCATGAAATGACGGGCCGACAGGTAGTTGACCATCGCCACAATCGCGACAAAGGAAAGGACCGCGACCGCCACGTGGAACGCGATGCGCCACCTGAGGCCTCTGGAAAAGCTGGTCGTGGTCATGCGGACGGTCATTTCCAACGGCGGCTTTCGACCACGCGGAGGGTGAGGAACAGGAAGAGGGCCGTCAGGCTGAGCGGCAGCACGATTGCCCGGGTATCAATCACACCCCCGGCGAAACCTTCCATGTGCCGCCGCAGGTTGACGGCCTCGATCACGGCCGAAACCCAGCTCTCGTTCGTGGCGAGTCCCGCACCGGCAAAACTCAGCATGAACAGGGTGACGCCCAGGGCGAAGCTGATCATCGAGGCCGTCACCTGGCTCCGCGTCAGGGACGACGCAAAGATGCCGAGCGACATGTACACCCCGCCGATCAGCAGGATGCCGCACGCAGTGCTGCCAAGCAGGCCGAAGTCGAACGCACCGGAAGCGCCGCCAAAATGGCGGAGGACGAGTGCGTTCGCCAGCAGCGGCAGCCAGAGCAGCACGTAAAAGATCAGCGCCCCGGTGAACTTGGCCGCCACCACCTGGCGGTCGCTCACCGGCGTGGTCATCAGCGTCTCGAACGTGCCGGTGTCCTTTTCCAGCGCGAAGCTGCGCATGGTGATCGCCGGCGCCGCCATCAGCAGGATGATCCAGAAGAACAGGTTCTGGTAGTAAAGCTCGGTGATCGGCTCGGGAGTGGGCCGGCCGTTCACGTAGCCGATCATGCCCACGAAGCTCAGCCCGTTGAGCAGCAGCGCCACGGCCAGCACCGTGTAGCCCGTGAACGACGTGAAGAAGCCGCCGAGTTCGCGCCGGACCAGCGTCAGGTAGGCCTGCATCAGTGCTCCTCCTCGCGGTTGTGGCGGGTGACGTGCACGAAAATGTCCTCCAGTGAGAATCGCGCCCGCGTCAGTTCCCGGAGATTCCAATGGCGGTCACGGCACTCGCCGTACACCGACTCGCGCAGGTCGGCTCCCTCGTGCGGAGTGAGCGAGCAGACGAAATACTCTCCCTGGCCGGGCGCGATGTCGTAGCGCGAAATGCTGGCCCAGTCCGCCAGCCACTCCTGCAGCGCCTCCAGGGGCGCGGCGATCTCCGCGCGGACCATGCCCTCCGGGTTCATGTGGTTTTGCAGGTTCTCCGGTGTGTCGTCCGCCAGGATGCGGCCCTGTTCCATGATCAGCACCCGGCCGCAGGTCATTTCCACCTCCGGGAGGATGTGTGTGGACAACAGCACGGTGTGCTTCTGGGCCAGGCTCTTGATCAATGCCCGCACCGAGCGGATCTGGTTGGGATCCAGTCCGATGGTCGGTTCGTCGAGGATGATCAGCTCGGGGTCGTGCACCAGTGCGTCGGCCAGTCCCACGCGCTGCCGGAAGCCCTTGGAGAGATGGCCGATGAGCTTGCGGCTGACCTCGGTGAGGCTGCACTGCTCGAGGACCGCATCGACCCGCTGGCGCGAATGCACGCGGGTCATCCCCTTGAGCCGGGCGCGAAACTTCAGGTACTCGCGCACGCGCATCTCCGGCGGGAGCGGGTTGTTTTCCGGCATGTAGCCGATCCGGCGGCGCACTTCGTAGGATTCGGTGAAGACATCGAAGCCCGCCACGCTTGCCGTGCCGGCGGTTGCCGGCATGAAGCAAGAGAGGATGCGCATCGTGGAGCTTTTCCCGGCGCCATTGCGACCGAGCAGGCCCACGATTTCCCCACGCCCGACGCTGAAGCTCAGGTTGTGCAGGGCCCGATAGCTGGCGTAATCCTTCACCAGATTCGCCACATCGATCATGAAGCCGTTTTCCATCGAAGCGGGGTGAGTCTGTAGCAACCGTCTCTGTCCGGGCCAATAAAAATCGCGGACGCGCGTGATGAACTGCGTGATTGGCGTTGAAAGCTCCGCGGGTGCGCCGTGCGCGCCGGGCGGTTCGGGGAGGAGACCCGGGGAACTCAGGGCGTCGGTCCGGCAACCGATGTCTTCGAGTCGGGCAGCGAGGCGAGGATCATGTCGTCAAATGCGTTCGCGCTGCGGCCGCCGATGAACCGGCGCACCACCCGTCCCTCCGCATCGATCAGCACGTTCACGGGCAGTTCGTTGCCCTGATAGCGCATGCTCACCCTTCCTTCGGGATCGAGCAGGACGGGGTAGTTCATCCCCTTGCTCTCGGCGAAGCCACCCACGAGCTTTCTGAGATCGCTCATGCCGTGAGCGTTCGCGTCACCGGGGTCACCTTCCTCGCCATGCCCGTGGTGGCTGTGACCGTGATCGATCGCGTGCTGGTCGGGCAGGCCGTCGAGGGAAATGCCGAGAATCGTGAGCCGCTCGCCGGCGCGATTCTGCAGCGCAACCAGTTCGGGAATCTCCGGCCAGCAACTGGAGCACCACGTCGCCCAGAAGTTGATCAAGACGGGGCGGCCACGCAGCTGCGAGAGACGGACGGGTTCTCCCTTCAACGTGGGCAGCTCGAAATCGGGCGCCTCGAGGAGCGGAACCGAGCGTTCCGCCGCGGCGACCGGCGCGAGGTCCTGCCAGTCCGCCCTGTTTTCATCCCGCCAGGCGCGCCATCGGCCGATTCCCTCCTCCGTCTCTTCGGCGCCCTCGCCCTCGAGGCCGAGGGTTGAAAGCCGGACGCCGAAGTCCACGCCGGTCCAATTGCGCAGCGTCTGGGCCACCGCCACGTTGACCGTCAATTCAGGATGATCGAGCAGCGCGGAAACGTCCGCCATCAGGTTGGTCATCTTCTGGAGGCGGGCGTGGCGCAGGGCCAGTTCCTTGATGTCCGGATCCGCATCTAGCAGCGCCGCCCTGACAAACGGTTCAGCCGCTGCGGCATCATGGCTCACCAGCGAGCCAAGGGCGAGTTCGCGCACCTGAAAGTCGGCATCCAGCGCGGCCTCACGCAGCCAGGGTGGCACCTCGGACATCGTCTCGCCAAGTGTGCCCCGGGTCATCGCCCGCAGCAGCGCCACACGATGCGGAATCTTGCCGGTCACCCAGAAGCGTTCAGCCAGCGCCAGGGGGGCGGAGTCGGCCGCCAGCAGTTCTTCGACAAGTTCCGTGGTGACGGAATCCTCCGCCAGCGCCACCCGGATCATGAAGGCCTGCTGCAGCGCAGGTCGCAGCAGCAGCAGGGCGGCGATGACGGCGATCCCGGCGACCAGGACGACGAGATTCCGGCGCTTGGAGACGGGTTTGGGCACATCAGGAGGAGTAGCGAAGTCCCGGTGCTATTCCCAGCGTAAATGTCGGGCCCAACGGTCTGCGATCCCGCCCGCCTCCTTGCCTTTTGCCGGGGCGGGCCCCTAGGCTCCGGCCGTGCGGTTGCTGGATCGTTATCTGTTGCGCGAGTTGCTCGTGCCCCTGGTCGTCACGCTGAGCTCCTTTCTGCTGCTCTGGCTCGTCTTCGACATCGTGGGGGTGATGGACGATTTCCAGGAGAACGGGCTGCAGCTGCCGGACGTCGTCGAATATTACCTCTACAAGATTCCCAAGATCCTGTCCGAGGGACTGGTGCCGGTGGCGTTGCTGCTGACGACGATGTATGCCCTGACGCAGCATTCCCGGCACAACGAGCTGACCGCGATGCGCTCGGCGGGCATCAGCCTCTGGCGCGTGCTGGTGCCGTATGCCGCGGTGGGAGTGCTGTTCAGTCTGGCGCTGTTCTGGATCAACGAACTGGCGCTGCCCGACGCCAACCAGCGCATGGATCAGGTGATGGAGCGCTACCGGGATTCCGCCGGTGACGGCGACAGCCGCGTGGTCCGCAACCTGAACTTCTACAACGAACGCGATGGCCGGAAATGGTCGATCGGTCTGTTCGATCCCCGGCGCGGGGTGTTGACCAACGTGCTGGTCGAGTGGCGCCAGCCCAGGGGCCGGATCGAGTATTTGAAGGCCGAGTCGGCCGCCTGGGATGGGGGCGGCTGGAATTTTCAGCGGGTCGTCTCCCGCGTGTTCGATCCCGCCAACAAGGAGCTTTCGCCGGTCACGCCGCTCGTCGAGTCACAGCGGATGCCGGAGTTCGAGGAGACGCCGGAGCACATCTGGAGCGAGTACAGCATCAGCGAACTTTCCTCCCGCACCGCCAGCAAACGGGCGGTCGTCTCGCTGGCGACGTTGAACCGCTACTTTGCGCTCCATCCGGAGCTGGGCGCCGAACGCCGCGCCGTCCTGCTCACGCAGTTTCACGCGCGAATCGCCGTCCCGTGGACGTGTCTCGTGGTGGTGCTGCTGGCGATGCCGTTCTCCGCGGCGTCCGGCCGGCGAAACGCCTTCGTCGGTGTCACCGCCGGGCTGGCCCTGACTTTCATCTTCTTCGTGCTGCAACGGGTGGGTCTGGCAATGGGCACCGGTGGACACCTTGCCCCGTGGCTGGCCGCGTGGCTGCCCAATCTGGTCTTCGCGTGCGTGGCGATCATCCTGACGAACCGTGTCCGCTGAACCGACCAATTCACCGGGCGGGCTTGCCGCCGAGCTGCAGGAGCTCAAGGCACGCCACGAGCGGCTGGAGATGCTGCAGCGGGTCAGCAACGTGATCCACTCCACGCTCGAGCCCCAGCAGGCATTCCAGCTGGTCGTGCGCGAGATGGTCCGCGCGTTGAACGCCGCCAGCGGATCGCTCGTGCTGATCAACCCCACCAACGGCCTGCTGGAGATTCTCGCCGCCGAAGGCCTGCCGGAGGACACCCTCCAGCTGCGCCTGCGCATGGGCGAGGGGCTGACCGGCTGGGTCGCCCGCACCGGCAAGGCGGCCCGCGTGGGCAACGTCACCGCCGACCCGCGCTATGTCGCCGTCCGCCGCCAGATCATGTCCGAGCTGGCCGTGCCGCTTGAGGTGGACGGCGAGGTGCGGGGGGTCCTGAACGTCGATTCCGAGCAGCCCCAGGCCTTCACGGTGGAAGACCAGCGCTGGCTCGAGCAGCTGGCGCTTCAGGCGGCCCGCGTGGTGCAGAACACCTGGCTCTATGAACAGCTCCGGCAGAAGGCCCGGTTGTTTGAATCCCTGGTGAGCGTGAGCCAGACGATCAGTTCCAACCTCAACCTGGACGGCGCGCTGCGGACCATTGCCGTGGAAGGTTGCGAGTTGATGGGCTCGCGGATCTGCGCCCTGCAGATGCTCGATGAAACCGGCGAATGGCTGAACCTGAAAGCCTGCCACGGCGCCGGTCCCGCCTATCTGAACAAGCCGCCCGTGCAGGTCAGCGAAAGCATGCTGGGATTCGTGGTGCGCCGACGCAAACCGGTGCAGGTCGAGAACGTCCAGACCTCCATCCGCTACCAGCAGGTGCAGGTGGCGCGCACGGAGGGGCTGGTGTCGATGTTGTCCGTGCCGCTCCAGTTTGGCGAGCAGGTCATCGGGACGCTCAGCGTGTACAAGGGTGAACCGCACACGTTCTCGAACGAGGAAATCCGCATCCTCTCGGCCCTGGCGGATCTTTCGGCGGTGGCGATCGAGAAGGCGCGGTTGTACGAGCGGATCGTCGACGTCGAGGAACAGCTCCGCCAGTCCGAGAAACTCTCCGCGCTGGGATTGCTGGCCGCCGAAGTGGCCCACGAGATCCGCAATCCGCTCACGGTGATGAAGATGCTGTTTCACTCGCTGGACCTGAAGTTCGACCCGGACGATCCCCGTGCCGAGGATGTCCGGATCATGAACGGGAAGATGGAACTGCTGAACCGGATCGTGGAGCAGATCCTCGATTTCGCGCGCAGCACCGAACCGCAGCCCGTTTCCGTGAACGTCAACCAGGTGATCGAGGATCTCGGCCTTTTGATCCGCCACAAGCTCACCAACCAGTCCATCGAGCTGCGCCGCCAGCTGGCGCCCGACCTGCCCGAGGTCATGGCCGACCCCATCCAGCTGGAGCAGGTCTTCCTGAACCTCACGCTCAACGCGGTGGAGGCAATGCCCGGGGGCGGGGTGCTGGCGATTTCCACCCGGCTGCAAAAGGGCAGGGGCCGCGCCGGCCACGTGGTGATCGAGTTTGCGGATTCCGGCTCCGGAATGTCGGAGGATCAGCAGCAGCGGGCGTTCACCTCGCTGCTCAGCACGACGAAGGCGAAGGGCACCGGGCTCGGGCTGGCGTTGGTCGGCCGGATCGTCGAGGCCCACCGCGGCAAGGTGAACATTCAGTCCGAGCTCGGGAAGGGCACCACCATCAGCATCCGGCTGCCGGCCGGCTGAGGCCGGCGGCTCAAGTCGCTTCGCCGTCCTCGCGCAGGTGCTGGACGTTGGTGCTGTCGAGCAGGCGCTGCCATTCGTCGGCGCCGGGCTGCGGCCGGATGGCGACCTGGTAGGGCTCACCGAAAAACAGTTTCTGGTTTCCGTCGTGGACGTACTGGTTGATGCGCGTGAAGAGCTGCGCCGCCGGCCGGTCGATCACCACCGTGATCGTCTGGTCCCGCACGCTGACCAGGCGCACTTCGGGCAATTTCGCCAGCTTCCGCACCAGCCGCTGCAGCACCCGGCGGGGCTGGTGCCGGAGATTCCGATAAATCAACCCGCCGATGATCAGCAGTGCGATGAAGCCGCCCAGGCCGGAGTTGTTGACGATCAGATAAATCACGCCGCCGACGATCGCCAGCCCGCCGACTAGCCAGGCAACCTGCCCGGGCTCCAGCCCCTGCAGGTTGCGAACAGCATCGCCGAGCCGCCGCCGGATGGGCTTTGCCACATGCTGGCCTGATTCGGTGTTCTTGCGGGCAACGCGAAGATCGTCGATCAGTTCCCGCGCGGTCGGATAACGGTCCTCCGGAAGCTTCCTCAGGCAGCGGTCGATGATGCCGGCCAGTTCCGGCGGCAAGTCCGCCCGAATCGTGACCGGTGCCGGTGGATTGTCGAATGCCACCGCGTGCATCGTTTCCACTGCCGTGCCCCGCTGAAACGGGGATTTGCCCGTCACCATCTCGAACAGCATGACACCGAACGAAAAGAGGTCGCTGCGGGCGTCCGCGGGCTGGCCCTTCACCTGTTCAGGGCTCATGTAGGCGGGGGTGCCCTTGATCGCGCCGGGCTGGGTGTGCTCCAGCGTTGAGAGCTGGCTGAACTCGCCGCTGACGATCGTCGAGGCCTCGGTGTCGGTCAGCTTCGCGAGGCCGAAGTCGAGAATTTTCGCATGGCCGTCGGGCGTGACCATGACATTGCCGGGCTTGATGTCGCGATGAATGATGCCCGACTGATGCGCCTTCGCGAGGCCGCCGGCGACCTGCAGCGCGATGTCGAGCGCGCCGAGGAGGTCGAATTCGCCGCGCTGGATCAGGTCGCGCAGCGTTGCCCCCTCGACCATCTCAATCGCAATGAAGATGAGGCCGTCCTCTTCGTCCACGTCATGCACCTGGGCGATGGCGGGATGGCTGACGCGGGCTGCGGCGCGGGCCTCGAGCAGGAAACGCTTGCGGCGGTTCGGATCGCCGATGACCTCGGGCGTGAGCAGTTTGAGCGCGACCGGCCGCTGCAGCTTCTGGTCATGGGCACGGTACACGACCCCCATGCCGCCCTGCCCGAGGATGCTGTCGAGGCGGTACTGTTTAAGCGTCCGCCCGAGCAGCGGCTGTGGCTGCGTTGCGTCTGCCGGCTGTTTGAATGGCCTGGTATCGTCCATGCCCGCGAATGACGCGAGGCTGCTCAAGTATCGGTCGGATGTCAGTTCCATTCTCAAAGGCAATAGGGCGGGATGTCGCCCGACGGGAAGGACACGGAACAGAGGGGCAGGGTTTCAATTCAATGCCTGGACGGGGAATCTCCGGGCCGGCGGCAACTGGCCGTCAAAGGTGCGATTCGACCCAAATCGAATTGCTTCCTCCGGTGGGAAAGGTCGCTCCTCGCGGGCGTTCGAACGAGATCACGAACGTGCGCCGGCGGTCGCCACGTCGGGGCGGACACTTGGAATGGAAACCCGGCTAATGCGTCCGCCTTCCCGTCCAGGTTGCTTCGGTGATGCCCTGGTCGCTCTCGAATTCGAGGCCGCCAGCCAGCGAGCCGTCGTCCTGAACCTTCCCTTTGTACCGGACCTTGACCGGATTGCCCTCGTATTCGCCGGTGAGGCTGAAGTTGACGTCCTTGCCGCGCACCTGGCCGGTGACTTCGCGCTGGCCGAACAATCCTTCGTACCGGCCAAGCAGGTTCATGCCCGCCTGCACAAATGCGAACTTGGGGTTGCCGGTGTTGCCGCCAATCTGCACCTCAACGTCCCAGTGACCAGCGACGTTCGCGATGTTGGCGGAGTCCTTTTTGGGATCAAGGTTAGCGGCGATCTGCCCGGCGGTGACTTTCGACGCAACTCCGTTTGCCGGGACTTCAACCTTCGCCAGCCAGAGGATGGCATTGAGGACGATCTTGCGGAAGTTGTCGTTGTGCCAGTTGACGTGCTTGTGGCCACCGGTGAATCCAAAGCCGCGTCCGCCGTCGGGCCGGTCGTAGACCCACATCATCGTCTCGCGTCGGCCGCTGGCGGCGACAATGTGCGGATACGGTCCGGCGGGATAGACGTATGGGCCGTCCCGTACGTCATCCGAAGGCGAATCGGTCAAGATGTGGGTGACACCGGTGGCGTTCTCGTTCCAACGCATGTTGAAATACCATTCATCCACCAAGCCGAAGGAGCCGACGCCATTGGCGATGGGGTGTTTGGGCAGGTTCTGATAGATCGGCTGCCACATTGGGTTGACGGAGAACTGATTCTCGTAGGCGCCGCCGATCCAGCGCCACATGGCCTTCTGCGGGTCACCAGCAGGAACTTCGACACCGTAGTGGGCGCAGCCGATGCCCACGCCCTTGGCGGCGAGGGAGTCGATGAGCTTGATGCGGTCTCCTTGAATGGCGGGGTGCCCCGCGCCCCCGTCGGCATAGATCACGACTGCGGAGGCGCCGTCAAAAACCGAGTCCGCATGCGGCCAGCCGTTGGTATGGACCTCGACCCGAATGCCCGGGACTGATTTCAGGCACTCCTGCCAAAGGAGGACGCCGGCACGAAACTCGTGGTCTCCCGGCCCGTGGCTGACCTTGCCGGCGATCAGAAGAATGCGTTTGTCGGCGGCGCTCGAGTTGAATCCGGTGAAGAGCGCGAGTGCGAGGAGCAAAAGGAGCTTCGAGGGTGTCATGCCGCGAGTGTAGTGAAGGGGTGATGTCAGGCGAGCGGAAAGACGATCACCGATCCGAAAGACGGGGCAAAAATGCTGGCCCTGCCGCGCCGGTCTGTGCTAACCGGACAGGGCAAAGGGTTTCTGATTGGCCGATCAATTGCCATGCTCATGTTGTTCCCGACGGGGTTTCCTGGCGGTGGCGCTGGCTGCCCTCTTTCCGCCGATCTCGGTCATGGCGGACAAGATTCACGTCGTGAGGAAAGGGGAAACACTGACCGGGCTTTCCCGGCTGTACGATGTCCCGCTCAAAGAGCTGGCAAAGGAGAATGACCTCACGACCAGTTCCAAGATCAAGATTGGCGAGAAGCTGGTAATCCCGGGAAAGAATTCCGCGCCACAGATCGCCTGGAGCCTGAAACGTCAATTGGACCGGATTCCGGTAAGGTCCAGACGATGGAAGAACATCGTGATCCACCACAGCGCCACGCCCAACGGCACCCTGAAGGGCATGGATCGCTATCATCGCGAAGAACGACATATGCAGAACGGACTTGCCTACCATTTCGTGGTCGGCAACGGCAAGGGAATGAAGGATGGCGAGATTGCTGCGGGAGAGCGGTGGACCGGGCAGATCGCCGGCGGACACCTCGCCAGCGAATCGCTGAATCAAGTCAGTCTCGGCATCTGTCTGGTTGGCAATTTCGAGCAGGCCGAACCCACGTCCCGGCAGCTCGAATCCCTCGCGGGCCTGATCAACTACCTTATCTCCCGCTGCGGGCTGTCCCGGAACGCTGTGAAGACCCATCAGCAGATCAACACCGTTTTTACCAGGTGCCCGGGCCGAAAATTTCCGGTGAAAAAGCTAATGGAAATGGTTTCCTGAGCCGATTTAATCGACCGGACTGGCGTCGGTAAGCCCATCCCGATCAACGCTCTAACCTGTTGAAAAAAGGTGAGATTTCTGTTTGACACCACGCAGCTCGAAACCTAAAAAAGGCCACCAATCAAAGTTCTGTTAGCAGTCTAAGGGAACGACCTGAATCTGGAACCGTCATTTCAATCTATGAAGAAGATCATTGCCTCCACGGGGATGCTGGCGCTCGGAGTAGCCGGTTTGCAGGCCTACAATGGCGACTCTGCCAAATCTTGGAATCTCCACGGCGCGCTCCGCGGATTTTACGACAGCAACAGCACGACCAGCGCCGAGGGTGCGGAGGTTGAGAGTTTCGGATTCGGGGTCGAAGCTGGCGCAGGCTACAATCTTCCTCTTGACCAGACCTTTTTTGGGTTGGACTACACCTATGGTCTCAAATGGTATGAGGGGCGCGACACCGGTGAGACTGATCAATCACACAAGGTGAATCTGAAACTGGATCACTCTTTCTCGGAGCGGTTCAAGATCGAGTTGAAAGATTCGCTGACGGTCACCACGGAACCAACCGTCCTGGATCAGGGTGGTGTCGTTACTGCGCCGCGTCGCACCTTGTCTGATGCTTTGAGAAACCGGGCCAACTTGGATTTCACGGCCCAGTTTACCCCGACGCTGGGCATCAAGACCGGTTACGGCAATGTCTTCTACGATTACGATCAGGATGCCAGCGACGTTCCGCCGCTCTCTCCGAGCCGCTCGCAGTTGCTTGACCGCATGGAGCACTACATTCCTGCGGACTTCCGATACACGGTGAATCCTGAGACGATCGCGTTGGTTGGTTATCAGTATGGGATTGTCGAATACCAGGACGACAGTCCGTACATCGTCGCGCCTCCCGGGCTGGGAGCCGCGCTGGTTAATCCCAACTGGCGCGACAACACCTCGCACTACGTATATGGCGGGGTGGAGCACAACTTTACCCCCCAGCTGAATGGAGCCCTCAAGGCCGGCATCCAGCATACGGAATATGACAACGCCAACCCGCTTGGGCTGGACCAGGATCGAACCAGCCCCTACGTGGACGCCTCGATGAGTTATCTTTACAATCCCGGCAGCTATGTGGTCTTGGGCTACCGCCACCAGAACAGTTCGACGGATGTGACGGTGCAGGACGCGGAGAGTGATTTGGTGTTCATCTCCTTGACGCACAAGGTCACGGCGCGCCTGAATGCCAGCCTCAATTATCAGTGGCAACGCATGGAGTTCAATCAAGGCGTCAGCGGAGGATTTGATGGCCAGAATGAAATGTTCAACATATTCGGATTCAACCTGTCCTACATGGTGAACAACTACCTCACTGCCGAAGCGGGCTACAACTTCGATGATCTGGACAGCGACATCGCCGGGCGCAGTTACCAGCGCCACATCGGTTACATCGGCATTCGCGCTACTTACTGACATCGGGCACAAATCGGTTGCTTTGGGAGGCTGGAGCCGTAAGATTCAGCCTCCTTTTTTTTGTTTGCGCATATGGACTCTTTTAAACAGGACCAGCCGACGGCATCGCTGCATTTTTTGGACTATTGGCGGATCATCCGCATCCGTAAGACAGTAATTCTGGCCGTTTTCCTCCTGGTGGTGCTGACCACCACCTTGGTCACGTTCCTCCTGCCGGAGTCCTATTCCAGCACCGTCACCATCGAAGTTAAGAAGGATTCCAGCACGCTGGACCGGATCGGCGGCCCCACCGCCGTCCAGGGTTTCGATCCTTACTTTCTTCAGACGGAGTTTGAGAAAATCCAGTCCAAGACGGTGCTCTATCAGGTCATCACCAATCTGAATCTGGCCGATTTCTACCGGGACGCACGGAAACTGGAGGTCAATCTCAAGCCGGAGGAGGCCTACATGCTTCTGAAAGGCGATCTGAGCGTCAGCCAGATGCGCAATACGGAGCTGATCGAGATCACCGTATTCAACGAGAACAAGGCGATGGCCCGGAACATCGCCAACGAGATCGCCAAGGTTTACCGGGAATGGCGGATGAATCTTTCCGATGAGCGCTTTCAGGAAGGCTTCGACGCCATCAACCAGCAGCTCGAGAAAGCCGAATCTGACCTGAAGGAAAGTGAAGCCGAGGTCAACCGGCTCCGTGCCTCGCTTGAGATTACCGACATCGATGAAGCCAGTTCGCGAAACGAGCAGTTCTTCGACATGCAGACGATCCAGCAGTTCCGCAACAAGCACGACCTTGAGAAGCTGGAATACGAAAAGATGATGAAAAGGCTTCACGGAATGGAGGCATTGACCAGCATCGATCAGCTCAAGGTGGCTCTCCCAACCTCATTTCCGGATTCGGCGCTGATCGTCAACTTTGCCGGGATGTTCCAGAGCGAAGCGGATGCCGAGCGGCAGCTGGCGGGGCTTCTCGGCCAGTTTGGCCGGGATCATCCGACCGTCATGAGCGCCCAGGCGGAGCTCGACAAGGCCCGGGAAACCATAAAGTCGCGGGTCGAGGCCATGTTGATCGGGCAGAAGAATGACGCGCTTGCGCTGAGCAACAATCTTGTCGAGCTGGAGCGCACCATTGCGGCCAAAGAAGCCGAGTTTCGTCAGAAATCTTCCAACATCATGCCTTACATCTCGGCCAAGGAGGAGTACCTGCGGCGCCGGAACGTGCGGGATTCGGTGGCCATGAAGATCGCCCAGGAAAAGATCAATTACGCGCTTAACAGCACGTTCATCGTGGGCGTGATCAACCCGGCCGAAGAGGGTCTCCGTCCGGTGCGTCCCAACAAGACCCTGAACATCGCTCTGGGCGTGATCGTGGGCCTGGTGGTGGGCGTCGGACTCGCGTTTTTCATCGAGTACCTCGATACCAGCGTAAAGACCATCGACGACGTCGAGCGGGCCCTCCAGGCGCACGTGCTCGGTGTCATACCCCAGAACGTCGGCTCGTTGCTGGACGAGGGGCCCGACAGCCCGCATGCCGAAGCCTATCGCGTGCTTCGCACCAACATCCTGTTCTCCCGAAAATCGGAGGATCAGAACACGATCACGGTCGTCAGCGGCGGCGCCGGCGAGGGCAAATCCACCACCCTCTTCAATCTCGCGTGCATCTTTGCCCAAAACGGCGCCCGCGTGCTCATCGTCGATTCCGACCTCCGTCGCCCGAGCATTCACAAGATTCTGCGGGTGTCGAACAGCGTGGGCCTTACCAATTACCTGCTCGGCCAGCAGCCAATCGAAGAGGTGGTGCAGACCAGCTCACTCCCGTCCCTCGACGTGATGCCGTCCGGCAAGCTGCCGAGCAGTTCGATGGGCATCCTGAGCTCGGTGCGGATGAAGCAGCTGGTGAAGGAGCTCAAGAGCCGGTACGACTTCGTGTTCTTCGATTCGCCTCCCATCATGGGCGTAAGCGACGCTTCCGTGCTGGCGAGCGAGGTGGATTTGACCCTGCAGGTGATTCAGTATCGCCGCTACCCGCAGCCCATGACCATCCGCGCCAAGCAGATGATCGAGAAGGTGGGTGGCAATCTCCTCGGTGTCGTGTTGAACAACATCAACATGGCGCAGGACGAGAACTACTACTACTACAGCGGCTATTACTACGACTACTATTCCAAGCAGAACGATGATGACGGCGACCAGTCCGGGCGCAAGAACGGCCATCCGGCGACCAAGGATGAACCCGCCTCGAGGCTGGATTTGAAGAAATATTGAACGGCCGGCAGCGCTTCACCCTTCTCACCTGAATGATGCATTCCCGCATGAATTGGCTCCATCCATTCGCCCGGTTGGGCTTGGCAATTGTTCTAGCGACCGTCCTTACCGGCTGCGGTCGCGGCACCTACTCGGGGCCGACGGCCAATACCGGCGAGGCCGGAGTGGGCCCGGCTTCGGAGCGTCTTCGGGTGGGAGACTTGCTGAAGATCACCTTCAGCGGGCCGACCCAGCCGCCGCCGGATCACAACGAGCGGATTCCCGATGACGGCTTCATCTCGCTGCCACTGATTGGGAAGGTCCAAACAATGGGACAGACCCGGGTCGAACTTCAGGAGGCAATTCGGAAACGGTATGAGGAGGGTTATTACCGCACCATTACCGTCACCATCGCTCCTGCCGAGCGCTTCTTTTACGTCTATGGCGAGGTGAACAAGCCGGACCGTCACCCTTATCTGGGCGTGCTCACCGTGACCGATGCCATTGCCGCAGCCGGTGATTTCACCGAGTTTGCCAACAAGAAAAAGGTCCAGGTCACCCGGACTGACAAGACGGTCATCTACGTGGACTGCGTCAAGGCACTCAGGAATCCCGCACTCAATCCCGAGGTCTTTCCCGGCGACCAGATCTTCGTGAAACGCAGCTGGTTCTAGTGATCCGTCTCCAGATCATTTCCGGCAAAATGGCGGGCCAGTCCATCACGGCCCGCCGTTTTCCTTTCCGGATCGGACGTGGTCCCGAGTCGGATCTTCGTTCCGAGGACGCCGGAGTTTGGGAACAACATTGTCAGATCGACTACCGGCCCTTGGAGGGCTTTTTCGTCACCACCCAGCCCCGGGCCTCGACGCTCCTGGGCACCGAACCGTTGACCGGTCCGACGAGACTCGTGAACGGCAGCGAACTGGTGGCCGGCTCGCTTCGGCTCCGCTTTGCGCTCGACGATCCGCCCGCGCGCTCGTTTCGGCTTCGCAATGCCCTTACCTGGCTCGCCCTGCTTGTGATCGTCGTCCTGCAGGCGTGGCTGGTCACCTATCTGCCAAAGTAGGCTCGTGGCGGTTCAGTGACGGAAATGGCGATGACCGGTGAAGACCATCGCGACGTTTCTGTCGTTCGCCGCTCCGATCACCTCCTGGTCGCGCATGGAGCCCCCCGGCTGAATCGCCGCCGTGGCCCCGGCTTCCGCCGCCGCAACCAATCCGTCGGGAAACGGAAAGAACGCGTCGCTGCAGACCACGCTTCCCTTGAGTGAAAGTCCGGCCTCCTGGGCCTTCCACACGGCAATCCGGCTCGAGTCCACCCGGCTCATCTGGCCGGCACCCACACCGAGGGTCCGATCCGGTCCGCAATAGACGATTGCGTTGGACTTCACGTGCTTGACCACCCGCCAGCCGAACTTCATGGCGAGCAGCTCTTCCGGGGAGGGAGACCGCGAGGTGACGGTTTTCAGCTCGTCGCCGGCCGCCGTCTTGAGGTCGCGGGATTGCATGAGATACGACTCGGCGCCCACCGAACGAACGTCCACCGGCTGCGGAGTGGCCGGATTGCGGAGCACGCGGAGCAGCCGCAGGTTCTTCTTTTTCTGCAGCAGTTCGAGGGTATCCGCGGCAAATGCCGGGGCAATGATCACCTCGCTGAAGATCTCGGAGATCGCTTCCGCGCAGGCGCGATCGAGCTCGCCATTGACGGCGATGATCCCCCCGAACGGTGCCTGCCGGTCCGTGGCGAATGCCTTCTCCCATGCCTCCCTGAAGCTGGCACCTTGGCCGACGCCGCAGGGGTTGGTGTGCTTGAGGATGGCGAGCGTCGGGGCCTCTCCCGCGAACTCCGCGATCAACGCCGCGGCGGCCGTCAGGTCCAGGATGTTGTTGTAGGAAAGTTCCTTGCCGTGGAGCTGTTCAAAGTAGTCGCGGAACCGGCCGTACAGCGCGGCCTGCTGGTGGGGGTTCTCTCCATAGCGAAGCGTCTGCACCAGGGGCGCCTGGATGCTCAGCGCGGGCGCCGCCGTGGTCGGTGCTGCAAATTCCTTCTGCAGATGGGTGGCGATGGCGGCGTCGTAGGCCGCCGTGCGCGCGTAGACCTTGGCCGCCAGTTCGCGGCGGAGCTCGGGGGTAGTGTTGCCGGTGGCCTTGACCTGCTCGGCGACCCGGGCGTAGTCGGCGGGATCCGTCACCACCGTGACGCTTCCGTGGTTCTTTGCCGCGCTGCGGAGCATTGATGGCCCGCCGATGTCGATGTTCTCGATCGCCTCCTCGATGGTGACACCCGGCTTGGCGACGGTCGCCTCAAAGGGATACAGGTTCACCACCACGAGGTCGATGGGCAGGATGCCGTGCTCCTTGACCGTGGCCACATGCTCCGGGTTTTCGCGGAGGTGGAGCAGGCCACCGTGGATTTTGGGATGCAGGGTCTTCACCCGGCCGTCGAGCATCTCGGGAAAACCGGTGTGTTCGCTGATGTCCTTGACCGTGAGGCCGGCCTCGCGCAGGGCCTTCGCCGTGCCGCCGGTGGAGATCAGCTCCACGCCCGCAGCGCCCAGGGCCCTGGCGAATTCCACCAGTCCGGATTTGTCGGAAACCGAGAGCAGCGCGCGTTCGATCTTGGCCATAGGCGCGCTAAAATCTACAGCCCCCCCGGCAAGGTCAATGACAACGTGCTGTCCCGCTGAAGATCGACAGCCGGCATGGCGTTCGCACCGCGCATTCCGCCATCGCCAGCCGTGGCCGCTTCCGGCATGGTCCCGTCGCTGACACCGCGTGAGTCCGATCGAGTTCATCCACCAGCACTTCATCCATGACCGGAGAGTGCGCCGGCTTTCGGAGTGGTTTGCCGGCTGGCTGCCACCGGGCAGTTCGGTGCTCGATGTGGGCACCGGCGATGGCCGCCTGGCCCGCGCCATTCTCGACCTGCGGCCCGGTCTGACGCTGCAAGGGCTGGAGACTGCGCCCCGCGTCGGTTGCGCAATCCCCGTCCGGCCGTTCGATGGCTGCAGCCTGCCCGTGGGCGACCGGTCAGTGGACGTCGTTCTCTTCTGCGATGTCCTGCACCATGCGGACGATCCGCTGGCGCTGCTCCGCGAGGCGGCCCGTGTTGCACGGGCGTTCGTTCTCATCAAGGATCACCTGCGCGAAGGCTGGCTGGCGCAGGCGACGCTGCGATTCATGGACGACACCGGCAACCGCCGTCATGGCGTCCCGATCCCGGCCAATTACCTCAACACCAGAGAATGGACCGTCGCGTTCGCGGATGCAGGTCTGCGTTTGGTTCACCGTGAAACGCGGCTGCGGCTGTATCCAATTCCATTTGACTGGTGGTTTGGCCGTTCACTCCATTTCCTCGCCCGACTCGAGCCAATCCGATGAACGCCGCCACGACCACCCTGCCCGCCGCGTCACCGCGCCCGGCGATGTGGCCGTGGCTTTTGACGCTCCTCGTACTGGCCGGCGCCCTGAACTGGCTGAACCGATTCGTGCTGAACACCGACGCGGTCGCCTATCTGCGCCTCGCCGAATATTACGCGACCGGTCGGACGGAACTGATGATCTCCGGCTACTGGGGGCC
>DNDP01000248.1:1125-2363 GCA_003484235.1 Verrucomicrobiales bacterium | reverse complement strand
CGCGTTCTTCCTTGCTGGGCGGAGATTGATGCGGCACGCAGGGCTCGAAGATCGGGCGCGCGCGATGGGAAGCGCCCTGTTCCTGCTCGCGGCGGTCGTCTGGTCCGGCCAGAATGTCACCCCCGACCTGATCATGGCGGCGCTGGCGGTCGCGGCGGTCGCGGAAATGACCGCCAAGGACTGGACCATGCACCGGTATCGCCCGTGGTGGTGCGGGTTGTTCTGGGGGCTGGCGTATCTGGCAAAACCGGTTGCACTCCCCTGGGCGGGCGCGACGCTGTTGTTGCTGGCCTTTCAGCGGCGTCGCCGCGAGGGTGAACCTCGGCGTACCGGGCTCGCGCTGGCAGTGACGCTGGCGGTGGCGCTTCCGTGGATCACCGTCCTTTCCGTGAAATACGGACGGCCGACGTTCTCGACGTCCGGCCCGATCGCCCACGCACTGGTCGGCCCCGGCGATGTTCCGCGCTACCATCCGCCACTTTCCACTCTCCACCGACCGACCGAGGGCCGCGTGGCCGGTTGGGAGGATCCGGCGGAGTTTGAGTATCGTCCCTGGTCGCCGTTCGCCTCGCGGTCGAATTTGCGACATCAGCTGCGACTGGTCACCGGCAACGCGGCCACGGCTTTCTTCCTGTTGACGACCATCAGTCTGGCGTGGCCGCTCGTGTTCCGACGCGCGAATCTTGAATCCGGCTGGCCGATGCTGGTCCCGCTGGGCTTGCTCGCCGCAATCTACCTGCCGGTGTATCTGGCGGTCACCGAGCAGCGCTATTTTTACGCCGCGCTGCCCCTGTTGTGGGCCGTGCTCGCCGGCCGACAGACCGGACGAGCGGTCGTCGGGTGGCGGCGTGTGGCCTTGCTGTTGTGCTTTCTGCTGCCGCTGCTGGCCGTGGCGATCCGGTTTCAGATTTCTGAACGTCGCGCCGGGAGAGTGGCCTACGAATTGGCGCAAGGGATCCGCATGGAAGGGAAGTCAGGCCCGGTCGCCGGAAGCGGGCTTCTGCCCGGTGGCCGGACAGGGCTTTACCTCGCGTTGTTTCTGGGCGAGCCGTGGCATGGCGACGATCCCGAGGCAACGGCGGGAGAGTTTGTCAACAGCGGTGCCCGCTGGCTGGTTTTCAAGGCGTCGGACCCCCGGCTGGCTGAGTTGGAATCACTGGCAAACTTGGAGCGCCTGAGCCCCGAGGTGTTGCCGGAGCCGGACCTCGCGGTCTTCCACGTTCGCTGAATCACGGCTG
>DNDP01000248.1:0-868 GCA_003484235.1 Verrucomicrobiales bacterium | reverse complement strand
CTTTCGAGGAGTTCGCTCCCCGGGGATGTGGGCCAACGGATCACCGCCCGGGCATCGGGCAAACGCTCGATCTGCAGCTCCGGTTCTCCGTTGACGATCCAGACCCGGGCGATGTCGCTGGAGACCGTGGCGCCGGGCAGCCTCGCTTCCAGGCGGAAGGCGTCGCCCGTGGTCAGGGTCGAGGCAGAAACCGTCAGATTCGTCTGCCGGGCATTGGCGATGGGCACCCCGTTCTTGAACCACTGCAACGAGGGGATGCCTCCCACGGCAGCAAGCTCCGCCCGCAGCTGAACGGACGCAAAATGGCTGGCGAACTGGGAGACGGGTTGCTTGGTGATCGTGATCGTGTTGTCGGGGTTGATGAAATTGGACACCTTTGAGCCGGAGATGGCGGGCGAATTGTCGGCCGGGAGCGACGACGTCGACGGATACATGGTGACCGCCACGTGACCGCCACCGCCGCCCTGCTTGTGCAGCACCTCGAAGTAGTAGCGCGCGCCCGCCTGCAGGGTGACCGCTCCCACGGTGAACGCGGTGCGGTTGATTGGCACTGTCTTAAGCGAGGGGAAAAAGGTGTTGCCGGATGAGTTGACCCGACGTTCGTTGGAAGACCAATTGCGCGAATTGTTCCACTCCGGTTCGGCGGCCAGCAGGCGCTTGTTTGTGGGCGATTCGTCGGTGCTGAGATACAGCGCGGATTGGTCATCCGAGGCGATGGCGAAGTGGTAGCTGCCGCTGTTGGTGACCTGGAGAAAGCCCGACAAACGGGAACCCGTGTTCACCTCCACTGTTGGCGGAAGCTCGATGGCTTCGAGATACGACACCACATCCGGTGCCGAGGGAAACTTGGGATGGCTGGTCAGCAGGC
>DNDP01000252.1 GCA_003484235.1 Verrucomicrobiales bacterium | reverse complement strand
AATTCGTGCGCGGCGACGCCATTGCCGCCATCCTCATCACGCTGGTCAACGTCATCGGTGGCTTCGCCATCGGCATCGCTCAAAAAGGGATGACCGTGGCCGATGCGCTGAACCGCTACACGCTCCTCTCGATCGGTGACGGTCTGGTGTCGCAGGTGCCCGCGCTCATCACGTCGGTTGCCGCCGGCATCCTCGTCACGCGGGCGGCCGCGAAGAACGACCTGGGTGAGGAACTTGGCCGACAGCTCCTTTTTTACCCGCGCGCGCTCAACGTGCTCCTGGTCATGCTCCTGGTCATGGCATTCATGCCCGGCCTGCCGATGCTGCCCTTCCTCGTCCTGGCGGGAATCACCTGGGTCGTGGTCCGCATTCTTAAGAACAGCCAGCTCGGTCAGGGTGCCCTGCCGTCCGCCAAGGCCGCCGCGGCGGCTGGCGGCAAATCGCCGGGTGCCGAGCCGGCGGCTTCGGGCGCGGCCGGTTCCGCAGCGGGTGAGAAGCTGGAGACTTTGCTCGCGGTGGACACCCTTCAAATTGAGCTGGGCTACGGCTTGGTAAGCCTGGCGGACCTGAAGAAGGGCGGCGATCTGCTCGAACGGGTCACCGGCATCCGGCGGACCTTTGCGCAGGACATGGGCATGGTGGTTCCCCCGGTGCGGTTGCGTGACAATCTCCAGCTGGGCGCCAACGAATACCGATTCCTGCTCAAGGGCAACGAAGTCGCCAAGGGGGAGATCCTCCCCGGCTACTGGCTGGCGATGAACGCCACCAACAGCCGCGCGGTGCTCAAGGGTGTGCCGACGGTCGAACCGGTGTTCCAGCTGCCCGCCACCTGGGTGACCGATGCCGAGCGCAAGAACGCCGAGGTGAACGGTTTCACCGTCGTGGATGCACCATCGGTGCTGGTCACCCATTTGAGCGAGACGGTGAAGCGGAACGCCCACGACATCCTGACCCGCCAGGACGTGCAGGCGCTGCTCGACAATCTCAAGCAGACTCACGCCACGGTCGTGAACGAGCTGATCCCCGGCCTGCTCACCGTGGGACAGGTGCAGCGCATCCTGCAGAACCTGCTCGCCGAAGGGATCTCGATCCGCAACCTCGCCGGCATTCTCGAGCGCGTCAGCGACCACGCTGCAGCCACGAAGAATCCCGACGAACTGTCCGAACACGCCCGCCGGGCGCTCGGAGTCCAGATCGCCCGTCCGTACCAGCAGGCCGGCGGCGCCATCAAGGCGATCACCCTTGATTCCCGTCTGGAACAGTCGCTGGCCCAGGGCGTCCGCCAAAGCTCGACCGAGGTTGCGCTGACCATGGAACCGCGGCTGGCCCGGCACCTGATCGACCGGCTGTCCGGGCTGATCCAACAGATGCTTTCCAACGGACTGCCGCCGGTCGTGCTTTGCTCGCCGCAGATCCGGCTCGGATTCCGCCGCTTCTTCGAATCGACGTTCACGGATCTGGCCGTGCTCAGCTACGCCGAGATCCCCAACCGCATAGACGTCCAGAGCGCGGGCACGGTGCCGGCGCCCGAAGCCTGAGCGGGTTCTGAAACCGCGCCGTCAACGCCACCATGAAGATCTACCAGTTCATCGCCGACAACGCCGGGGCCGCCGTGGAACAGATCCGTCGCCAGCTTGGTCCGCGGGCGGTGGTGCTGAACATCCGGCAGCTGCCCGCCGAGGGAATCTCCCGATTGTGGGCCCGGCCGCGCATCGAGGTGCTGGCCGGGGTGGAAGCCGAGACTCCGGTCACCTCACGGCCGGCCGCAGGCACGGAGACCGGCCTGCTGAATGTGCGGGACGAGGAAGTCTCCAGCATCCACCCATCCTCCGGGGTGCAGGAGGAAGGCGGTGGCCCGAGTGTTCTGGGTTCGTCCGAGCTGTTCGCGCGGCAGGCACGGAGCAGTGGGGCGGGGGATCCGGTCAAGCTGGGGACCGTCAACGGGAACTGGCGCCTGCCCGGTGTGCTGCGCGACATGGGGCTGGCACCGGTTCATGCCCACCAGTTGAACGATCATCTGCAGCATCGCCATGGCGAACTGCCGCCGGTGAACCTTCGCGAGGAGATTTCGATGGCCTGTGCGGCGCTCGCGGAATGGTGGGATCGCAAGCCATTGCCGCCTTCGACCTCCTCGGTACACGTGTTTGTCGGCCCCTTTGGCTCCGGCAAGACCACCGCGCTGTGCAAGTGGCTCACCCAGGCGACGCTGCTGGCCGGGCACTCGGCGCGGGTCTGGCGGCTGGACGGTTCGACGGCCAACACCGCGGAATCTCTGAGTGTCTACGGGGAGATCCTCGGCGTCCCCGTGGCCCGCTCGTTGACCTTCGAGGATGGACCTCCGCCGGAGGTTGCCTTCATCGATTTGCCGGGGGTGGACTGGAAGGATGCGGCGGCCGTCCGTGAGTTGGCGCGTCGATTGACGGAGCTTCCACCCGCGCAGGTGCACCTCGTTTTGAACGCGGCTTACGAGATGCCGGTGCTGCTGGCCCAGGCTCAGGCGTTCCGCCAGCTGCCCGTGCAGGACATCGTGCTGACCCACCTGGATGAGGAGACCCGATGGGGCAAGGTGTGGAACCTGGTGCTGGGAACGAATTACAGGGTGGGCTGGCTCAGTGCTGGGCAAAATATACCGGGCATGTTCGTTGCCGCGACACCGGGCGAGATCCTTTCGCGCCAATTTGCCCTGAAATAGGGGTGTTTCGCCGGCGGTTGGCCGATTTTTCCCTGCTGGCAGATCAACTGCTAAACGGCGCCTGACGATTCTACAACCATGAAACCGCTGATGACATTTGGAGGACTCCTAGGATTCGGAATCGGCGTTTCGTTGGGTCTGATCCAGCAGAGCGACTGGCCAACAATCCTCTGGCGTTCGGCGGTTGCCGCCTATGCCGCCGGTTGGTTGATGCGCTGGTGGGGGCAGATCTGGATGCAGGGACTCAAGGAGGTTGGAGAAGAACGGCTGGCCGCCGCCCGTGCCCGCGCCGCCGAGATCGACCGCAAGCACAAAGTCTAGCCTGAACCATGAAAGCTCCTGCCGCCCGCCGAGAATCAGATACCGGAACCGCCGTTGCGGTTGCCGAACCCGCCCCGACCCGCGAACAGCTCTGGAAACGCTACGCCCGCGCCCGCGCCGGAAGCGATGTCGAAGAGCAGCTCGTCGAACAGTATCTTCCTTTGGTGAAGACGGTCGTCGGCCGGCTGGCGATGACTTTGCCGTCCCACGTGGACATCGAGGATCTCTACAGCGCCGGCCTCGTCGGGCTGCTAAACGCCATGCGCAATTTCGACCAGCGCAACGGCACCAGCTTCGAAACCTACGCCCGCCTCCGCATCCGCGGCTCAGTCTTTGACGAACTGCGCAAGATGGACTGGGTGCCCCGCTCGATCCATGACAAGGCCCGCAAGATCCAGGCGGCCATGGGCGAACTGGAGCAGGCCAAGGGACGTGCGCCGACCGAAAGCGAAATGGCCAGCGCCCTGAACCTCTCCCTGGCCGACTACCAGCAATGGATGAAGGATGTGCGCCCGGCGACGTTCATCTGCCTGGATGCCGCCGCCAGTTCCGAGTCGGACGACGGCCCGGCCCAGTACGAAAGCGTGGCCGATCCGGCCTATGTCGATCCGGTGGAACAGACCTCCCGGCGCGAGATGACCCGTCTGATCGCCGACCGCCTCGAGGAGCTGCCCGAGATGCAGCGGAAGGTGCTGGCACTCTACTATTTTGAGGACATGCGGTTGCGCGAGATCGCCGAGGCGTTTGGCCTGACGGAATCCCGCATCTGCCAGATCCATTCGCAGGCGATCCTTTCGATCAAGTCCTACCTCCGGCGTTACGACGTGGTTCACAGCGACTAAGGTCCCTTACCCACACTGAATCATGCTGGTCATCATCGGTTCCATCATCGTGCTCGGTTCGGTCCTCGGCGGCTTCATGTATGCCGGGGGCAGTCCGCTGGCGTTCATGCACTTGGCGGAATACATCGTCATCTGCGGATCAGCCCTCGGTGCGCTGATCATCATGGCGCCCAAGAAGGTGCTGTTCGACATGTTCAAGCTGACGCTCATGTGCATCAAGGGCGCGCCGTTCGGCAAGGTCGCCTACGAGGAGCTGCTCAAGGCGCTGTATGAGCTGTTCCTGCTCGGCCGCCGCAACGGCATGATCGCGTTGGAGGAGCACGTGATGAATCCCAACGAGAGCAGCATTTTCAAGAAGTACCCCACCTTCATCAACAACCACCACGCGGTCGTCTTCCTCTGCAGCGGCCTGCGCCCGATCATTGACGGCAAGATCAAGCCCGACCAGTTGAAGATGCTCCTCGACGCGGAACTGCAGACGGTCGAGCAGGAGTCCCATTCCCCGATCGACGTGCTGACCCGGACCGCCGACGCGATGCCGGGATTTGGCATCGTCGCCGCCGTGCTCGGCATCATCATCACCATGGCCGCCATCAGCGGCCCTCCCGAGATCATCGGCTACAAGGTCGCGGCCGCGCTGGTCGGAACCTTCCTCGGCATTCTGATCTCCTACGGCTTCCTGAATCCCCTGGCGGTCAACATGGCCTTCGTCAGCAATGCCGAACATGCCTACAGCCGCTGCATCGCCAACTCCGTAATCGGCTTTGCCAACGGCATGGCGCCGATCATGGCGGTCGAGGTGGCGCGGCGGGGACTGCCCTCCGAGGTCAAACCCACCGCGGATGATCTCGAGGCCATGCTCAAGGCGCTCAACACCAAGTAGGCGTCCATGCGTGCGGACCGGCAACGGCAACCAAACCTCCACCGGAGGATGACTCATGGCCGGTAAGGGCGGCGGCGCATGGAAGGTGGCCTACGCGGACTTCGTGACCGCGATGATGGCGCTGTTCCTGGTGCTGTGGCTCACCGCCCAGAGCCCGCAGATCAAGCAGGCCGTCGCCCGCTCATTCACCAACCCTTTCGCCTCGCCCGAACCGCCACGCACGGGCGTGCTCGACCAGTCAGAAGACGCCGTGGACAACGCCTCTTCCCGCGGTCAGTTCAGCATGACGAGCACCGTCGAACTGAACGTGCTGAAGCGGCTCAGCCAGCAGCTGATCGAGGCGCTCAATTCCTCCGCCGCCGAGGATCTCTCAAGCGTCGTGCAGATGCGGATCGAGGAGGACTACCTGCGGATCACCGTGTTCGACAAGCCCAGCCACCCGGTATTCGAACCGGGCTCGCAGCAGCTGACCGAGTTCGGCCACTTCATCTTTACGACCCTGTCTTGGCAGATCGCCCATTACCCGCGCAGGCTCGGCGTGGACCTGGAGGGCCATACGTTGGTGGACGAGCGGACGGGCCGGCCCGACGAAGGTCCGTGGGAACTCTCCCTTGACCGCGCCAACACCGTACGTCGGCTGCTGCTCGACTACCAGGTGCCCGAGGAACGCATCCGCAATGTCAGCGGTTACGGAGGTTCACAGCCGCTGAACAAACAGGAGCCCGGCGACGCCGCCAACCGCCGGGTCTCGATGATCTTGAAGCTGCGATGAATACTCCTCTCCGTTTCCACCTCAACCATGGAGCCCGCTGATGGCCGGTTCCGGTGGTGCATGGAAAGTCGCCTACGCGGACTTCGTGACCGCGATGATGGCGCTGTTTCTGGTGCTGTGGCTGGTGTCGCAGGACACATCCGTGCGGGAGGCCGTTGAAAAGGCTTTTCGTTCGCAGTTCGTCACCACGGCGCCCGGCACTGCGTCGTTGATTCAAAAGACCGAAAGTCCCGCCATCGAGGCGCTGGGGGATTCCAAGAACTCCGACTCGCCCTTGGAGGCCGCGGTGTTGCGCAAGGTGCTCGACCAGTTGCAGGCGCTGAACATGCCCGTGGAAGGCGAGAACCGCCCCATTCAGCTGCGGGTCACTCCGGAAGGGCTTGAGATCAGCGTGTTCGACCGGGCCAAACGCCCCCTTTTTGTGGGAGAAACTGAAAAGTTGACCATGTATGGCCGTTGGGTCTTTTCCACCCTCGCCTGGCCAATCGCGGAGAACCTCAACTCGAAAATCGAGCTTGCGGGCCATACCCCGGAAGGCTTTGTCACCACGTCTGGCGACTATTCCGCCTGGGAGCTGTCGGCCGACCGCGCCAAGGTCGCCCGGCGCGCGCTCGTGCGTTACGGTGTGCGCGAGGAACAGATCAACAAGGTCAGCGGATATGGCTCCACCCGGCCGATGGCGGACACCGACCCCGCCGACGAGGAGAACCGCCGGGTGACGGTCCTGTTCCGGCTGCCCGCACCGCATAATTCCTACGCCGTTTCCAATCAATGAATCCGCATTTTCAGCCCCTCATCTCCAAACCTTCCGAAACCGAAACCCAGACCCGGCCCTTTGCGTTGAAGGTCGTGTCGGCGGAACAGGCGTCGGTCCCGTTCAAGCCGCTGTCCAGCATGCTGACTCCCGGAGGCAACGGTGCCGGCATGGGCGGCGTCCAGCCGGGTCAGCCGGAAGCTTCCAATCGGTCGAAACTCGAGGTGAAGCGTGATGCCAATCGTATCTCGCGGCTTACGGTGAACTGCGGCTGCGGCCGGGTCCACGAGGTCGATCTCGAATACTGAGTTCCTGCCGGGCGCCCTGCTGATCGGATTGGCCAGCGAGCAAGACGGCCCGAACCATTTGGCTGCCGGGCGGTTTGCCGTACCAAAGGAGGCGATCGGGAGATCCGGACGTGAGCGGATGGTTTTGCGGCTTCCAACTTGGTGACCTTGTCGCAACCATCCGTCCTGATGTCCGAACAACCGCTCAGGATTGCCCGCGGGGCGATGGCCACCCGTTTTGAGATCGCACTGTTTGGTGATGATCCCATCGCCCTCCGCGCGGCGGCCGAGGAGGCCTTGGACGAAGTGCAGCGGGTGGAACAGCTGCTCAGCTGGCGCAAATCAACCAGTCCGGTGGCACGGCTCAACGCCGGTGCCGCCGGTGTCCCCATCAAGGTGACCCCGGAGCTTTTCTCGTTCGTGCGGCGATGCCACGAACTCTGGGAGCTGGGAAACCACGCGTTTGACATCACCGTCGGGCCGTTGATGCAGGCATGGAGCGGTCTGGCGGAGCGTGGCCAGACGACCGATGAGCCAGCGCTGGCTGCCGCGCGCGACGCCTGCGGCATGCAGCACGTCGAGCTGAACCCGAAGGACTACACGGTGAAGTTCGCCCGGCCGGGCATGCGGCTGGATTTCGGTGCCGTGGGCAAGGGCTATGCCCTGGATCTGGCGACCGAAGTGTTGCGCGATGCCGGGGTCACCAGCGCGCTCATCCACGGAGGCACCAGCACGGTCTGTGCGATCGGTCATCCGCCGGACGCCGGGCATTGGAGGGTGGCCGTCGAGTATCCACCGGGCGACGAAGTTGTGGAATCACTCCCCGTACTCACGGTGGTGGATCTGTGTGACGAAGCGATGTCCGTTTCAGCGGTCTGGGGCAGGGTGTTTCGGATCGGGCAGGACACGTTTGGGCATGTGCTCGATCCCCGCACCGGCCGTCCGGCGGGCGAGGCCCTGCTCAGCATCTACGTCTGTCGTGAAGCGACGGAGGCGGATGCCATGAGCACTGCGCTCCTTACGGAGGGCGCGTCCGGCGTGGGACATTTCGAAACTTCGAGGCCCGACGCACGGACGCTGGTGCTGGGCGGGCGCCGGGAATCCGGCAACTACAGCATCGCAGCGCATGGAATCGGGTGGCGTCCGCTGGCTTGCTGAATTCGCCCGTTGCCACCACCGCCTGCAGCCCGTAGTTTCTCCGCGATGCTGGATGACCGTTCATACATGCGTTCAGAATACGGTGCCCGCCGCGCTCGGCCGCCGCTGACCACGGTGCTGATCTGCATCAACGTGGCGGTGTTTCTCCTGCAGACGATCTACGAGGGGAACGAGCTGAGCCGCCATGTTTTTGTGCATTCCACCTTTGCGTTGAGCCTGGAGGGCCTGAAGGGGCTGCAGATCTGGCAGCTGCTGACCTACCAGTTCATGCACGCCAGCCTGTTGCACCTGATCTTCAACTGCGTGGGTCTCTACTTCGCGGGCCGATTCCTGGAAGTGCTGCTGGGCCGCACCGCCTTCCTCACGCTGTATTTTGCCGGAGGAATTGCGGGCGGGATCCTGCAGGTTGTCGCCGGGTTCATCCCGGCGGTTGGACAATCGGGCGTGGTCGGCGCATCGGCGTGTGTGATGGCGTTGCTGGGCGCGATCTGCTTCCAGTTGTGGGGGCAGCGTTTTCAGCTCCTGCTCATGTTCATCCCGCTCACCCTCACCGGGAAGTCGCTCTTCATCCTGTTCCTCATTTTTGACGGCCTGGGCATCCTGATGCCCCAGGGGCAGATGGCGCACTACGCGCACCTGGGCGGACTGCTTACCGGCTACTTCTTCATGCGGAACGATTTCAAGCACCTCATTCCCGAGTTCAATTTCGAGGGCTTCATGAAGCGCGAGGGGACCGCCGGGCGCCCTGCAAGGGCTTCCCGCTTCGAGGCGCGGAAGGTCAAGAACCCGGCGCCCCGTGCAGCGGATTCGGAGGATTTCATCTCCAGCGAGGTCGACCCGATCCTTGACAAGATTTCGGCCCACGGCATCCACAGCCTGACCGACCGCGAACGCGCCATCCTGGAAAAGGCACAGAAAAGCATGTCGAAGCGCTGACGCCCGGAGCGCGAACGGCCGGCCAACGCAAGGTCCGATCACAGGGATTAGGGCAGGGGAGTCTCTCCACCCAAACCCTTGCCGCAGTTCCGGTGCTGTCACTCTGTCGCCGAAGTTTTCCAATCGGCCGATTTCCTGATTCCCATCCACCGCGCCCCTCCCTACATTCGCCGGCCGTATGATTCCGCGCTATTCACGGCCCGAAATGCGGGCCATCTGGACCGACGAAAACAAGCTCCGCATCTGGCTGCAGATTGAACTCCTCGCGTCCGAGGCGCTCGCCAAGTCGAAGATCGTGCCCCGGGCCGATTTTGAGCGGTTGAAGAAGGGGGCCGATCTCTGGCTCGGGGACCTTCCAGGCCTGGTCGCCCGGCAGAAGGAACTCGAAAAGACGCTCAACCACGACGTCATCGCCTTCACCACTGCCGTCGCCGAAAAGGTCAACCACCGGGCCAGCCGCTGGTTTCACTTCGGGCTTACCTCGAGCGACATCGGCGATACCTGCATCGCCGTCCAGCTCGTGCAGAGCGCGGACATCCTCATCGAGGATCTGAAGACCGCCCGCAAATCGATCGCGAAACAGGCGCGCAAACACAGACTCACCCCGTGCATTGGCCGCAGCCACGGCATCCACGGCGAGCCGACCACGTTCGGCCTGAAGATGGCCCTGATGTACGACGAGTTTGGCCGTGCTTTGCAGCGCATGGAGACCGCCCGCCGTTCCGTGGCGGTCGGCAAGCTTTCGGGCGCCGTCGGGACGAACGCCCACCTTTCCCCGAAGGTCGAGGCCCACGTCTGCAAGCAGCTGGGGCTGCGTCCGGCGCCGCTGGCGACGCAGGTCGTGCAGCGCGACATCCACGCAGAGTTCATGAGCACGCTGGCGTTGATCGCGGCGAACATCGAGCGCTGGGCCGTCGAGTTCCGGCATCTGCAGCGCACCGAGGTGCTCGAGGCGGAGGAGCCGTTCACCAAGGGCCAGAAAGGCAGCAGCGCCATGCCGCACAAGCGCAACCCCATCACCTGGGAACGCCTCACCGGCCTCGCCCGCGTCATCCGCGGCAACGCGCTCGCCGCGCTCGAGAACGTCGCCCTCTGGCACGAGCGCGACATCTCGCACAGCTCGGTCGAGCGGATCATCTTTCCCGACTCGTGCACGCTCCTTGACTACATGTTCCATCTGCTCACCCGGCTCATGGACGGCCTCGCCGTCTATCCGGCGAACATGAAGAAGAACCTCGGCCTGAGCCTGGGCATGTGGAACAGCCAGACCGTGCTGCTGGCGCTGATCCGCAAGGGGCTCACCCGCGAGGAGGCCTACAAACTGGTGCAGGACGGTGCGATGGCGACCTGGGCGGTGAAGCACGCCGGCCGCGACGACGCCGACTTCCTCGAACAGCTCAAGTCGGACCCGCGCGTCGCGAAACATTTCAAGGCCGGCGAACTCGAGAAGCTCTGCTCGCTCGACTTCCACATGAAGGAGGTCGGCTACCGCTTCAAGCAGGTGGGGCTCTAGGCGGTCCGATCAATCCTCCTCAAACCACGGTCATGCCCAAGTCCCCTTCGACCTCCCGACCCCAATGCGGCCTTTGCGGCAAGTCCGGCAAGCTCGTGCGCACCCCGTGCTGCGGCAACTGGATCTGCGACGACCAGGACAAATACGCGCTGTTCTCCTTTGCCCGGAACAGCTGCGCCCGCAACCACGACCGGCTGACGCTTTGCGGCTACCACCATAATGAAGGACACAAGGGGCGGTGGCAGGACTGCGGGGTGTGTCGGGAATCCTTCGAAACCGAGTTGTACGTATGGTACGGCACCAACGAATACAACTTCGAGATACTGGCCGATCCTCCGGCGTTCGAACCCGCCCGCTGCGACGGCTGCCAGAAAGTGATCAAACTTGGAACCGACGGCTATTCGACCGGCCCGCGGGGGAGATTGTGTGAAGCATGCACGGCGGCGGGCTGGTCTCCTTCGCCCGCCGCGCGTTCCCGCCCTAGACGGTCCAGCCCGCGCAGGCCGGGAGCTTCGAAGCAGCCACTGCCGGTGAATATGGATCCAGACTGCCTGGAGATCGTTGTCTCGGCCCGGGCGGCGAAGCGGTTGAAGTTGACGCCCACCGTGCGGGCGGGCGACCGGCCGTTGCACTGGTGTGCCCGGTGGCGCGTGGAGGTCTGCCAGCTCCCGGACCGGCGCTGGGTGGCGCTCGTGACGAATGCGGAGACGTTCTACAGCTTCGTCTTTCCGGTGACGGAGCTGCAGGGGCCGGGGCGATTTGAGGAATTGTTCCGGCTGCGGCTGGGCTTCGCCCTGACCGATGCCCCCTCGCTGGCTTTCTGGAAGACGGCTCCGCTCAGATATGCCACGGGCAATCCCCGCGTGCTGGTGGGCACCATGAACCGGATGAAGCTGGATCTCCTGTGCGCCGGCCAGGTGGAAGAAAGCCCACGCGTCGACGAGGAGGACATTCTCAACCACGGCATTTGCCTTGCCTTGGACGAGGTCATCCCCTTCCGGGCATGGGCCCGCCGATTGAAGTGAAACACCACCAAACGTAACATGCACGTCATCTCCCGTGATCGGGCACTCGCACACTGGAAGGCGTTGAACGGTCTTTCCACCGACGCCTTTCGACTCCTGGAAACCCGTTTTCTGAAGGAGCAGTCGCTGCTGGCCTTCACGGCGCTTCCCGAGGACGTGACGTCGGCAGGACCTGACCAGGCGTTGGCCATCCTGGAGAGGCCTGACGATCCCCGGCTTGCAGGCTTCCGTCAGTTCGCGAGCAGGGCGGCCATCGCGGTGGAGATCTTCCGTCGTGAAGCAGGTCGCCCGCTGCGCGCATTGACGGAGGACGAGGTGGGAGCGCTGTTCGAAGAGAGCCTCATGGTGTTCGACCGGGCCGCCGGGAAAGACCGCGATTCCATCCGCGGCGATTCGAACATCTTCACCAGTGTCGCCCAGCGACACCTCTTCAGCGGGGTGTCCGCGGCCGTCCTGGGCGATCGCAGCCTTTCCATGGACGAATGCCTCCGGCTCCTGCTGCTCCTCCGGGTTGCCGTCGAAGGCTTTCATCGCGCCTGTGGAGAGGCGCCGGCCACCGTTCCCCCCGTCTGGGATGTGGAACGGATTTGCATCGCCTTGTCTGCTCAGGGCGACCCGCTGCGACGCGAGGCGCTGGCGACGGCGGAAAACTTTCGCGAGGAGCTGGTGCCGGCCTTCATTGACGAGCTCAAGTTCTGGGTGGCCGAACCGGAAATCGCGGTCCAGGAGCCGGGCACGCTGGGGTTTCACGCCATCCACCTGCTGGCCGCCTGGCGGGAGTCCTCCGCCTGGCCGCTTCTTCGCGACTTGTTCTCCCTGACGGAGACCGACCCGCATGACCTGCTGGGAGATCTAATTACCGAAGACGGCTCGATCGTGCTGGCGATGGTGGTCGGCGACCGGTTGGAGGAACTGCGCGCCCTGATCGAAGACGAGCGGCTGGACGACTTCGTCCGCGGCGCCGGTATCGACGCGCTGACCTGCCTCGTGGCCTGGGGCGAACTGCCCCGTGCCGCGCACATTGAATATCTCCGCGAGCTGCTGACCATGCGGCTGCGCACCGTGCCGGAGAACAGGCATGCTTTCGCGTGCGTGGTTTCGGCGGTTTGCGATCTGGAAGCCTGGGAACTCCGTCCCGAGGTCGAGGCGGCCTGCGCGCGCGGTGCAGTTGACGAAACGATTGTCAGTTTGAGTTTTGTCGCTGAGGCGCAGGAGGGCCGCTGCGGCAGTCTGTGGGCGACGTTCTGCGACCGGCATCAACCGCTGAACAACGTTGCCGACGCCACCGGCTATTTGGACAAGCTGCCGGAGATCGCGACATCGTCTGATCCGGAAGAAAGGGACGGCCCCGCCTTGAATCAGCCCGGCCTGCCTTACCACGCCCCGCCGAAAGTGGGGCGCAACGACCCTTGTCCCTGCGGCAGCGGCAGGAAGTTCAAGAAGTGCTGCGGCAAGCAATAGGCCGCTGGTCGTGTGCGGTCACGCGGGAACCCGA
>DNDP01000386.1:1003-4984 GCA_003484235.1 Verrucomicrobiales bacterium | reverse complement strand
GTCCCGGATCCCAGCGGCATTTCGTCGAACGTGATTTCCGGAGGGATCGAGTTCGATCCGCCTGTTCCGCCGGCCCAGAACTGATCAAGCGAGTCGTAGGGTTCGTTGGGATTGGCCAACGACTGGGCCAGAACATACTTGGCCAACTCCACGCCGGAGCGGCCCAACCAATCCATTTCCGGGTCGGACTGGGCGTGGCGCGCCAGGCGGGTCTCAATCTTCATCGACATGACAAATCCACCAGCCAACAGGCCAAGGCTGATGATGACGATCATCACGATCACCAAAGCAATCCCCGAGCTTTGCTGATGCCTGTGCTTGCTGGTCACAACGATCCTCATGCGCAGTTCGTCACTGGGATGTTGCCCCCTTGGGAGCAAAGGTTGGGAACTGGTCCGGAAGGGCTCCGGGCGGGATATTGTTGCCAGGAGGGACCATTCCGGGTCCGGGCCCGCCCGCATTGGGCATCTGATACTGCGGCAGGATCGCGGAAGAAGGCACCGTAACAACGCGGGTCATGATCTGAGAGGCCCGCATGCGATCGCCCTCCGGCCCGCCAAATGCCAACGCCACCCTTACCGTGCGGGGTATTTGATTTGTAGCCAGCCACTCCGGGACCCAGTCGTTCAACTGCGGATCGTAGAATTCCATTCGAAAAAACTTCACATCCTGCGCGAGACGAATCGCGTATTCGTTCCCCACATCATTGGTCGCCATCACGACAGGCACCTGACGGAGCACAAGTTCAGCGACCGAGTTTGAGCCGGATTCGACGGAAAACGTGACGCGCCGCACGGCAAGATCACCAAAAATGGCCGCCCCCGGGAAACTGGCTGGAAGTCTCGATACAAGGCTCAGACTCATGAAATCCGGATCACTGGTGGTGTCGGCCAGGAACGAATAATGACGGCCATTCTGCACAAACATCTGCGAGGTGGAGAGCGCATCCTCGACGGCGCGCATGGCGATGCGGCCTCGCTGGACCGCTTCGGCCGCCTTGGCACCGGCGCGCGAACCCCGGAGGATCGAGGCCCATACCGAATAGATGGACGCAATCACCATGACCAAAAGGGCAGAAGCGATCAGCACCTCGAGCAAAGTAAACCCACGGCGGCCACCGCCCGGGTCCGAATTCCGAGTCGCCCTCATTGGAAAGGTTGCCCTCCGGGGTTTGGCAGACCGCCTCCTCCTCGGACCACGGACTGCGGGCTGTAAAGGAATATGCTGATCGACCGTTCGACAGGGGCTCCATTTCGGATGCCCTCAACCACGATGTCCGCCTGGAACAATCCGTTCGAAGCGACCTGATAGGTCTTATACGACCAGGTAAAGTCGGGATAGACGTCGGGCGCCAGAAACTCAAAATCCCCCGTATCGGACCCGCCGTCTTCCAGCCGGTTGGTCTGCGAAAGCTGATACAACTCCGCGGCAATCATCCCGGGCGAAGGGAAATCCTGCTGGAGCGCCCGTGCCATCCCCAGCCCCCGGCTCATCAGCTGAAGAATCGAAAACATCGCCACAAAGAAAATCGCCATGGCGATCATCACCTCGAGCAGCGTGAAGGCGCCGGCGGATATCCTGGACGATCTCATTTCAGCACCTCCCATTTCATCAGAGCGGTGGCCACATCGAGCGTGAACTTCCGCCATTCGTTCTGGTCGGAACGAATCACCATCGTGAATTCATCACCCGTGCCGTTCGGGTAGTAGCGCACCCGGACCTCCTCCAGCTTCTGCAGGTCCGGCACGAAATTCACGCCCACAAACTCAATGCGAATCCCCTCCGGCAGAACTCCCGGCACCGCCTTCCGCACACCCCCGGTCTGCTCCGCCTTCATCTCGGCGGCAAACTGCTCCGCCTCCTCCAGCAGCATTTCCTCCTCGGTCTTGACCCGTTCCACGGCGGGCTCGGGACGCAGCATCCCTTCGCCCGGCAGAATCACCAGGTCATGGGGCTGTCCGGTGATGATCGCCTGCGAACGCGCCTCAATGCTCGCGTCGAGCACCACCTGGGTGGCCCTGCGGATCGTGTCCTTCTCGAGCGAACGGTAGAAGGACGGGATGCTGATCGACATCACCACGGCCATGATGCCGATGACGATCATCAGCTCGATCATGGTGAAACCCGCGGTCGCCCGTCCGGCAGGGAGCACCCCCGGCCGCCCCATCGCCGTGGCGACGGCGGCAAGTCCGGGATGTCGCTGGTGGGTGATCATTGGCCAATCGTGGAAGTGATCGCAAACATGGCGGAAAGCACGCTGAACAGCAGGAAACCAACTCCGACCGCCAGCGTGATGATCAGCACCGGTTCGATCAGATCGGTCAACATGCGCAACGCCACCGCCAGTTCGCCCTCGTAGGTGTCGGCCAGATTCCGCAGGGCACCCGGGACATCGCCCGTCTCCTCGCCAATTTTCAGCAGATCAATCATCAGCTGGGGGAAGATCTTGCTGCGGGCCAGGGGCTGCGCAATGGTTTTGCCGTCGGTCACCTCCTCACGCGTCTGAGCGATCGCCTCCTTGATGATCACGTTGGGCACGATCTCTTCCGTAATCTTCAAGGCCGTCAGCACCGGCACGCCATTCTGGAGAAGCGTGGACAACGTCCGCGAAAACTGGCCGAACAGATTCAGCCGGACCACCTTGCCGAACACGGGAAGGTTCATCTTCCAGTGATCCACCTTTCGCCTGCCCGCCGGCGTCCCCTTGAACCGCACAAACAGCACCACGCCGGCGATGATGACGGCGATCACTGCCCACCAATACTGGGCGAACCATTCGCTCGAATTCTTCAGGAACAGCGTGGACATGGGCAGCGCCACGTTCATGCCGTCGAAGATCGACATGAACTTGGGCAGCATGTAGGACATGAAAAAGATGATGATCCCGATGCCCACGGAGGCGACGAAGGCCGGATAGACCATCGCCGACTTGAATTTGCTCTGCACTTCCGAGAAGCGCACGTAGTGGTCCGCCAGCCGCCGCAGCACCTCCACCAGCGCCCCGCTCTGCTCGCCGGCCCGGACCATGTTGATGTACATGTCACCAAAGACGTGCCCCTGGCGGGACATCGAATCCGACAGTGCCTTGCCCTCCATGACGTCCTGCTTGAGCTGCTTGCTGACCTCGCTGGGAATGCCCTTGGACTCCAGATGGGTCATGCTGTTCAGCGCCACCGTCAACGGCATGCCTGACTGGAGCAGATTGGCCATCTGTTGGGTGAAGGTCGCCAGCTCGCGGAGCTTCGGCCGGCGTTTGCGCCGCCAGAGGCCCCGCAGCGCGGCCGGCATCAAGTTGGAGCCGCTTGCACTGCGCTCCCCGCCCTTCGGCATCGCGGCGGCGGCGGCACGACCGCCGTCCACCATGATCGGAAACAGCCCCATGCGCTCGATCTGCAACAGGGCCGACGACCGGTCCGCCACCTCGAGCATGCCCTGCACGAGTTCGCCCGACCGCTTTCTGGCTTTGTAGAAAAACTGGGCCATAAAAATGCCTTCCGGGTAAAAAACGCCAAACCGCCAAAAGTTGCCAGCCGATTCCCATTCCCCATTGGCACCTCCCGTAGGGGTCAGTTCTCATTATTGACAACTCCAGTGAGCAGTCAGCGGCTGTTCGTCCCGGTTCTGCCCAGCAGAAAGTTCGCGTAGTTCCGGCTCCCCAGCCGCAGGCGATCGGCGATCCACGCCACCGTCATCACCGTCTCGGCACGCAGCCGCCGTGCGATCGCCACCTTCTCCGCGTCACCCTTCGCCAGCCGCCCAAGCTTCTTCTCCGTCCACCGCCGCCGCTTGAGTTCCTCCTTCACGATCCGCTCGGCCTTCGCTTCGTCGCTCTCAGCGCGTTCCTGGCCGTAATGCTCGGCACCGCGTCGCTCGGACATCTGCTCCAGCAACTCCTCCCGGAACCGGTCCCCACCCAGGCACCAACCGCGACGCACCGTGCGATAATCGCCCTCAGCGTCCTCGGCCGCGCGCTGTGCCTCC
>DNDP01000386.1:460-795 GCA_003484235.1 Verrucomicrobiales bacterium | reverse complement strand
TGGGTCTCCACGCGTCGCTCCAGTTCGCGACGCCCCGCCACGCTGTCCTTCGGGATGCCGTGCTCGCCCAGCAACCGGTCCACCCGCAGCCACGCCGGGCGCTTCGACGGCGCTGCCAGATACGCCGGCCAGCTGCTCCAGGCAAACCCGCGCAGGGGTTGCCCGGCCGCGAGCAACGTCGCCCGGGCGGGATTCAGGTGGACGTAATCGCAGACCGTTTTGAGGTAGCCATTGCCCGAGCCATCGACGACGAGCGACTTGTAACGACCGCTGAACAGATGGCCGAAGAGCTTGTGCCGGCGGTTGAAGCGCCCCGTGTAAGTGCCGAGAAACCA
>DNDP01000386.1:0-146 GCA_003484235.1 Verrucomicrobiales bacterium | reverse complement strand
GGCGATCCTGGTCATCCTTGAAAATGGGCTCGCGGCGGTCGCCGCGGCTGAGGACATGATAGATGGCGCCGGGATACTCGACGCGAAGCTTGCGGGCCATGCCGGGGAGACTGCCCGCTCAAGCTCACTTGTCAATAGTGAGAACT
>DNDP01000029.1:7671-7941 GCA_003484235.1 Verrucomicrobiales bacterium | reverse complement strand
CGCCGCCGGTCTGCAGGCGGTTTGCGGAAGCCAGGCCGCACCTTCGTTCTACACCAGCGGCAGCACCATCAAGGACGCCAACGACAACACCTTCGTCATCCGGGGCATGAACCACCCGGTCGTCTGGCACTACAACAACAGCTGGAACACGATCGATGACCTCGACACCGCCAAGTACAACTCCGTCCGCATCGTCTGGGACGACGTCACCTACGCGACCGTCGCCCAGCTCAGCAACACCGTCGCCCGCTGCATCCAGTACAAGCTGAT
>DNDP01000029.1:5846-7494 GCA_003484235.1 Verrucomicrobiales bacterium | reverse complement strand
CCCATGCTGGAGTTCCACGGCGTGACCGGTTCGAACTCCCGCTCCGAACTCGAACGCGCCGTCAACTACTGGACCCGCTCGGACATCCGCGCGATGGTCAACCAGTACAAGCAGTACATCATCCTCAACATCGCCAACGAATGGGGCGGCAGCACGTTGAGCGACGCCGACTGGAAGAACGAATACAAGGAGTCGCTCACGACGTTGCGCAACTACTCCGAGTACCGTGACCTGCTCATCGTCATCGATTCGAACGAGTGGGCGCAGGACCCGGCGCCGGTGAAGACCTACGGCCAGGAGATCCTCAACCACGACGCCGCCCGGCGCAGCGCGCACGGCGGCCCCAACGCGGCCAACGTCGCGTTCGGCATCCACATGTACGGCCGTTGGGACAGCAGCAACCCCAGCAAGTTCCACGTGAGCAACGAACTCGCGACGTTCAAGAACACCTGCAACTTCCCGATCATCGTCGGCGAGTTCGGCTACAATCACAACAACGGCAACAACAACCTCGGCTGCACCGTCAGCCACACCGAGGTCATGTCCGCCTGCCAGACCCGCGGCTACGGCTACATGGCGTGGTCCACCGACGGCAACGACTCCGCCAACTCCTGGCTCGACATGATGGACAACTGGTCCACCTGGACCTGGTGGGGCCTGCAGGTTCGCGACAACGCCAACGGCATCATCGCCACCTCGGTCAAGTGCTCGCTCTTCGGCGGCGGCAGCTCGCCCATCACGATCTACGCCGATGCACTCGCCTCCGACTGGGCCAACTGGTCGTGGAACAGCACCGTGGACCTGAACAACTCCAGTCCGGTGAAGAACGGCACCAAGTCGATCAAGGTCACCGCGAACGCCGGCTGGTCCGCGTTGTCCCTCCGCAAAGGCACTGCCCAGAGCACCGCCGGCAAGACCAAGATCACCTTCTGGGTCCACGGCGGCACCGGCAGCAACAAGAGCATCAAGGTCTACGCCTCGACCGCCGACAGCGGCGGCGACACCACCGGCAAGATCATCACCGCCACTGCCAACACCTGGACCGCCATCACCGTGAACCTCTCGGAGATCGGCAATCCGGCCTCCATCAAGCGGCTGCATTTCCAGAACAACTCGAGCACCTCGCAACCCGCGGTGTACTTCGACGACATCAAGCTGGAATAACCGTCGGCTGTCATTATGAAGCCTTCCTCCTGCTGGCTGGCCAGTGGCATCGGTTTCGCCGTGGTCCTAACGCTGTCGATTCCACGGCATGGGGCGGACCCGTCCCGTCAGGAACCCAACGATTCGGCAGCGATCGCTGAAACGCCGCAGACGATTTCGAGGAATGGCTACTCTTCCTCCCCAGTCCCGCCAACGTTACAAGCCCTCACTGCCGAAGACTCGTCCCCGCTCACGGCGCTGCGGAGAGCCCTGAACCAGCCTCCCGGCGCGGCGCGGGATGCCGCCCTGGACGCATGGCTGGCGGAGATGAACTCTGACAATGCCGGCAGCTTTGCGGCGGCGCTCGAGTCATTGCCATCCGATGGAGACACGGCTCCGGCATGGCAGCGTCTCATGGCGCACTGGGGCGGGCTCGACGGTTCGGCAGCCGTTGGCTTCGCTCTCGATGATGCTCGCCTGCACGACGCCTCGGCGGCGGCCGCCG
>DNDP01000029.1:0-5657 GCA_003484235.1 Verrucomicrobiales bacterium | reverse complement strand
TGACGGCCGAGAAAGGATGATCATGGGCTATCGTGTCCCGCTCATCGCCGTCGACGCCATGACCGCCTGGGCGACCACCGACTTGCCGGCCTTGCTCGGGCATGTGGCGCAGCTGACTGACGCCCGCGAAGTGGACAAGCACCTTCTCCCACTGGCTGTCGTCGTGGCGCAGCACCATTCCGCCGAGGCGGTTAGTTTTCTGATGACGGAATTGTCTCCGAGCCAGCGACCGCTTTGGGTGGAGCGGATCACGCATCAGTGGATGGACGCCGACCTGGAAACGGCCGCCGGCTGGTTCTTGACGCCGCAGGTGGCGGAGGCGGGCAGCGGCGTGGCCGTTTCGCTGGCGACGCGAATCGTCGGCGCCAATTCGCCGGAAGAAGCCTGGGACTGGCTCGCCTCGCTGCCTCCGGGTGTTGCGCGTGCTGAGGCATGGACCGCGGCGTTCAGGGAGTGGGGCCTGCGCGATCCCGGACAAACGGCCGCTCTGATCAATCATCTTGCCGGAACGGCTCCGGAACGTGTGGCCGATCTCGACGCCGCCTCGCGGGGACTCGCCGAGAGCCTGCTGCAACACGATGCGGCGCTCGCCTCCACGTGGATCGGAACCATCCGCGACGAGCACGTCTTCCAAATGGCGCAGCGTACCCTTCGCGAGCATCTCATGGCGGAACTCCCGAACGAAGACTAGGACGTCGGACCCGCTTCGCCAGCCGCAATCTTGCAGTTCAATTATGAAAAATCGCATGGAGCCATCGCCGTATGACGTGTCACGCTGTGGCATGCGCTTGTCCCACATTCTTCCGGCACTTGGAGTCGCGCTTTGGCTCCTGACTCACAGCCACGCCACAGCCGCCGCCCGCGTCTCCGGCGAACTCCAGCAATGGCACAAGGTCACGCTGTCCCTGGACGGACCGGCGGCGGCTGAGGACGCGACGCCAAATCCCTTCGCCGACTACCGGCTCGACGTGACTTTCACCCACTCGTCCGGCACGCCGAAGATCACCGTGCCCGGCTACTTCGCCGCCGATGGCAAGGCCGGGGAATCGTCCGCGACCAAGGGCTCGGTCTGGCGCGCGAATTTTTCGGCACCGATGACCGGCGGATGGACCTACACCGTCTCGATGGTCGCGGGAACTGATGTGGCGATCAGCGGGGAGGCGGGTCAACCCGTTGCCGGCGTCCACGGACAGACGGGCACGTTTACCGTCGCGGCTTCGGACAAGCAGGCGCCCGACTTTCGCGCGCGCGGCACGCTCGAGTATGTGGGCGAACGCTTCCTCAAGTTCGCCGGTGACTGGTCGTATTTCCTGAAAGGGGGCGTGGACAGTCCGGAGACGTTGCTCGGCTACGCGGACTTCGACGGCACCTTCCGCGACGTGAGCCGCACCAATCGCCCGCCCGCGCCTCACAATCCGATTCCTCTTCCCGCGCTCGACGACGGCAACGGTCTGCATCGCTACCTGCCGCACGTGCAGGACTGGCGCGCGGGCGATCCCACGTGGCAGGGCGGCAAAGGCAAAGGCCTGATCGGCGGGCTCAACTACCTCGCGTCGCAGGGCGTGAACTCGGTCTATTTCCTGACCATGAACGTCAACGGCGACGGCCGCAGCGCCTGGCCGTGGGCCGATCCCTGGGTGCGCGACCGCTTCGACTGCTCGAAGCTCGACCAATGGGAGATCGTGTTTCAGCACATGACGAAGCTCGGGATCATGCTCCACGTCGTCACGCAAGAGACCGAGAACGATCATCTGCTTGACCGCGGCGAGCTCGGCCGCGAACGTAAGCTCTACTACCGCGAACTCATCGCGCGCTTCGGCCATCACCTCGCGCTCAACTGGAACATCGGCGAGGAGAACACCCAGTCCACCGGGGAGATCGTGGACATGGTGCGCTACCTCCACGGCACCGACCCGTATCAGCACAACATCGTGATTCACACGTTCCCGAACCAGCAGGACAAGGTTTACACCCCGCTCCTGGGCAACAACTCGCTGCTCACCGGCGCCTCGCTGCAGAACCATTGGGATGAAACGCACAAACGGACGTTGCAATGGGTGAACGAATCGGCCCGGGCCGGCAGGCCGTGGGTCGTGGCAAACGACGAACAGGGCAACGCCAGCCTCGGCGTCCCGCCCGATCCCGGATACCGCGGCTTCTCCGGCTTTGCCGAGGAGAAGAACGGCCGCAAGTACGACCTGCACGACATCCGCAAACACACCCTCTGGGGCAACCTCATGGCCGGCGGCGCCGGCGTTGAGTACTACTTCGGCTACCAACTGCTCGAGAACGACCTCGTGGCCGAGGACTGGCGCAGCCGCGACCGCAGCTGGGACTATTGCCGCATCGCGCTCGAGTTCTTCGCCGACGAGGAAGTTCCGTTCTGGGAGATGAGCAACGCCAACGAGCTCATCGGCAATCCCGGAAACAACAACGACAAGTACTGCCTCGCCAGGGCCGGCGACACCTACCTCGTCTATCTCCCGGAAGGCGGCACCTCGGAACTCGACCTCGCCGGCACGGGCGGTTCGTTCAGCGTGAAATGGTTCAACCCGCGTGAAGGCGGCAAGCTCGCACACGGCTCTGTCCGCAGCGTGAAGGGCGGCGGCAAGGTCGCCCTCGGCAACCCGCCCGCCGATGCCGCTGAAGACTGGCTGGTTGTCGTCCGCAAGTGACTCTGGGAGGGCGGGTACAACCGCTCAATCGGGAATCATCCGAACCCACCACAGGGCATCGAATCCCTGACGGTGTTCGTCAGTTGCCCGTCGTCGGCGAACCCAGCGTGCAATCGGCCACGTCGTGCCGCGAAGGCTGGCCCGGCTGAAAGGGCGCCGCCTTCCGGAAGAACGCTCCATCCAGCGCGGCAGCCCACAAATTGGCCGCACGTTCCGCCCCGGAGGAACTGAGGTGAATACGATCATGGCGATCTTCGACAGCGAGCATATCGTAGTCGGGACCTGCAAAGCAGTGGGGCACCTCGCGGATGATCCGCTCCTGCGCCTGCCGGATCGGCTGGCGCCCCGGAAACGGTGTCTGGCGATTCACGACCACCGCGAGTTGCGGGAAGCCCAGGTCGCGTCGTGCCTGCTCGATCCAGGCGAGGTAATTGCCGAACACCACGTTTGCATCCGGTTCATTGGCATCATTCTGACCCTGGTCAGCCAGCACCGCGCGCACGCCGGTCACTGCGACATAGCGTTTCAGTGTGTTTCGCAAGTTCACGTAGGGCATGCCGATAGTCGATTTCACGAACGAATGTTCGAATGATTCACCGCGGGCTGATTTCGCCCAGTGTTCAAGGTTGGTCCCGCCAAAGGCGGCATTGAAGATCAGCACCGGCACATTTTCGCGACGCGCCACGAGTTCACCAAAACGCGCCCAGAAGTAGGTGCCGTGACCGAATGGCGCCGGCCTGGTTCCGTCACCGAACTGTGTGCCGCCGGGTGCTGGAAGATGGCGGGGATCACCGGTGCGTTCGTATTCCCGTTGGCGCTCCGGGCGAGCTGGTTCCAGCGCGACGATGTTGACGCGATCGTCTGTGCTGCCCGGAAGGTTGATGTCGCCGCCCTGCGCAACCGAATGTCCGACCACGACGAAAACCTCGCCGACTCCGACGCGATCGACGGTCGCATGAGCCGCCGCCCCGCTGGAGGTCCGAGCGCGCAGCTCCAATCGATACCAGCCTGAATCTGCGCCAAGCCAGCCGGCGAAGTCTCCATCGCCATCGGCAGTCGCGACGTCCTGCCAACGCAGATAGCCGCCTGAACGGGTTTCCGGCACCAAGCGTGCCTCAATCCGGACTCCTGCCGGCGCATTTCCCGCCAGCGGGATGAAAGCCCGACCATCGCGATCGCGTTGAAAGACCAGCCGATTCGCCGGTGACGTGATCAAGAGGCGGCTGCTAGTCCTGTTCGCCGGCTTCAATTGGACCAAGGCAACAGCCGGAGCCGGCAGGTTCAACGAGATCACCGGCTGGCTGGCGCCAATCGTCCAGGTGCGGACCAAATCGAAATCGCGGTCGGCATCGACGACTCGCAGCTCGGCGGTCGAATCGCCAACCCAGGGCATGCCCGCCATCGCCATGCGAATCTCCGACTGCGGATGATTGAAGTTGCTGACCAGAATGGCGGCCCGTGATTCGCTGGCATCGCGGGCGGCGGCAAGCGACAGCTGACTGGCCACCCCTCCTTCGGTACCCACCCGTTGCGGCGTGTCGAGCAGTTCCCGGAAGGCTCGCAGCGCAAACCAGTTCTTCTGCGGCACGCCAAACTCGTTGAAGAGACCAAAAGCGCCCAGCTCGCCGTGGAACAGGTTGGCCACGTCAAGCGGGACGTCCTGCAGTTCGATCAACGCGCTTGCGATGAAGGCCGCCCCCGGCGCGCCGGCCATTTCCTCGTAGGCGCGCTGCCGAACGGGCGCGGCGGTGTCGCGTGACAGCGGTGCCCATGAATTGCCGGGCAGATGGTTCCACTCGTTGAGATGGCTCTCCGTTTTGTTGGCCCCGTGGCGGTCGAGCAGCTGCCGGATTGCACGGGCACGCGCCACCAGCTCCATCGGATCGGCCGTGTAACAATGCCAGGAGAAGAAATCCAGCGGCAGCCGCTCGTCACGGCACAGCGTCAGGAACTTGCTGACGAACTCCGGCGGTTGAAAGACGCCGTCAATGAACCCGCCAGTGGCACCCACCGCCGGGCCGCCAATCTTCAATCCGGGAAACTCCCGTCTGATCGCCGTCGCCGTCACCCGATACAGCCGGAAGTAATCCTCGTCGGTCCCGCTCCACATCGCCGGACGATTCTCCGGTTCGTTCCAGATCTCCCAGTAACGGATGTCGTGCCGGAATCCTCCCGCCCAGCCCTCGTTGTAGTGGCGGATGATCCCCAGGCAGATCGCCGCCCACTTCTCGTAATCCGCCGGCGGATGCACGAACCGCTTCACGGTCGTGTGCTCGATGCTTTCGCCGAGCCGGTAAACGATCTGCGCTCCGCTCGCCACAACCGCGGCGAGGTATTCGTCCGTCAGCCGGAAATCGTAGCTCTCCGGTCGGGCGGGGTCGGCACTGAAATCGGGAAACACCGCGTGGATGTCCACCACATAGGGATTCGGCCAGTAACAGTCGTGCAGTCGCGTGAAAGGGATGCCCAAGGCCCGATGCTCCGCCGTGAGATCGATCAGGCCGCCCGGGCCGAGTGGTCCCTTGTTCACGCCGTGCAGGGCGCGGATCACGCCGTTGGTCTGGGTGAAATCGACGCGCAGTTCAACCGGCTCGGCCGACGCCAGGACCAGCGACACTCCAAACAAGAAGCCACACGCGGCAGCGAACCGGGATAACGAAACACTCATGCGAATGCCCGTTCTCCTATCAGAACGGCAAGGGAGCGGCAATGAATCCCGCACCCGAAGCACCGTCTGCCGCCACTCATCAGGCATTGAACGATCTGCTCGTCCGGATCCGGCTGGGTCAACGTGCATGACAGATCCAAAGGATTGAAAGCAATCGGCCGGGAAGGCGTACAAACGAAATGCTGTCTGCCCGAGACGGATCTCACCGGAATTCAGCTCACCTCCGCAGTCCGAGGAACCCAGCCAGCTCCTTAACGGCAGCCGTGACCCGGTGTCCGCGACGGATCCTGCGGCCACAGACCTCCAGACGCCCG